>DATBKH010000001.1:0-22226 GCA_036555955.1 Candidatus Limnocylindria bacterium
CGATGCGCGTGCCGCTCACCAGAAGATCGCCGGTCAACGGACGCGGCGAATCGCGCAGCGGAAGGAGCGTTCCGCCGCGCAGCAGCACGCTCACGGCTGATAGGCGAGCTCGCGGAGCGCCGTCGCGAGCACGCGGGTGCCGAGCACGACGTCCTCGGCCGCCGTCGCTTCCTCGGGACAGTGAGAGCGCCCGTCGATGCTCGGGACGAAGAGCATGCCGACGCTGGCCGCCGCCGCGAGGACCTGCGAGTCGTGCCCCGCGCCGCTCGCCATGTCGCGAGGCTCGACGCCCGCCGCGAGGCACGCGCGGCGGAGCGCCTCGGTGACGCGCGGCGCGAGGGTGACCGGCGGCCGGTCGCGGAGCGTGCGCAGCTCGAGCGCCAGGTTGCGCTCGGCCGCGATGGTCTTGCACGCCTCGGTGACGGCGGTGACGAGCTCGTTGCGCCGGCCCGGGTCGGAATGACGGACGTCCACGGTGAAGCGCGCCAGGCCGGGAACGACGTTCACCTGCGACGGCTCGACGCTGATCGTGCCGACGGTCGCGACGGCGGGGTGGCCCATGCGCGCGGCGGCGTCCGCGATCGCGAGCGCCATCGCCGAGGCGCCGAGCAGCGCGTCGCGCCGCCGCGTCATGGCCATCGCGCCGGCGTGATCGGGCTGTCCACGGACGGTGACCTCGAGGTGGGCCGTGCCGGCGATCGTCGTGACGACGCCGAGCCGCGGCCCGTGGTCTTCGAGGATCGGACCCTGCTCGATGTGCAGCTCGACGAAGACGTCGAGGTCGCGTCGTACCGCCGACTGGACCGCGGCGGGGTCGAGTCCCATTCCACGCATCGCATCGGCGAGTGTCACGCCGTCGGGATCGCGGACCCTGTCGGCTTCGCCCGGCTCGAGGCGATCGGCGATGGCGCGCGCACCCCAGAAGTTCGTGTTGAAGCGGCTGCCCTCTTCCTCGCAGATCGCGACGCATTCGAGGATCCGCGTGGGCCGGCCGAAGCGCTCCCACAGCGTCGCGAGCGCTTCGATCGCCGCGACGACGCCGAGCGCGCCGTCGAGCGCGCCGCCCCCTTTCACCGTGTCGATGTGCGACCCCGCCGCGATGACCCGTCCGCCGCGCGACCCCTCGATCCGGCCCCACACGTTGCCCACGGCGTCGCGACGGGTCAGCAGTCCCGCGTCCTTCATCCAGGTGGTCACGAGATCGGTCGCGGACCGCCACGCCTGTGAGTAGAGCGGCCGGTAGATCCCGCCACCGGGTAGCGCACCGCGCTGCGCGAGATTGTCCAGGCGACGGAGCAGCCGCCGCTCGTCGATCTGCACGAGCTCGCGGGCCGCGGTGGCGCTCATCCCTCGGTCCATTCCCTTCGCTCGATGAATCGTCCGCGCGGCGGATCCGTGACGATCGCACCATCCTTATAGACCGTCTCGCCGCGAACGAGCGTACGGACCACGCGTCCGCGGAACGTGCGGCCGATGTATGGATCGACCCCGCGCGTGTACGAGCCTTCGCGCTCGTACCGCCACTCGGCCTCCGGGTCGAACAGGACGATGTCGGCATCGGAGCCCGCGGCGATGCGCCCCTTGCGCGGCCAGAGACCGAAGCGCTGCGCCGGCTTCGCCGCCAGGCGCCAGACGACGAATCCCGCCACCTTCCGGTAATCGAGCGCCACTTCCGAGTGCTCGCCGACCTTGCCGAAGATCGACGGGAGGAGCGACTGCGCGCCGGCGACCCCGCCCCACGCTTCGAAGATGTCGTCCGTCGCCTTCAGCGCGGGCGTGCACGGGGAATGATCCGACGCGACGAGGTCGATCCTGCCGGCAAGCAGCGCGCGCCACAGCAGATGGCGGTTGCGCCAGTCACGGATGGGCGGCGCGCACTTGAGAGCGGCCCCGACCTGCGCGACGACGGCATCGCTGAAGAGCAGGTAGTGGGGACACGTCTCGACGGTGACGTCCACGCCGGAGTCGCGCGCGGCGCCGATGGCACCGAGCGCTTCGGCGGCGGAGACATGCACGACGTGGATCCGCGCGCCGGCCTCGCGCGCCGCCGCGCACGCGCGCGCCACGGCGCGGACCTCGACGAGGGGAGCCCGCGACTCCACCCACGCGCCGCGGTCGCGGCGTCCCGCGGCGCGGATGCGGCCCGTGGCCTCGCGAACGAGCGCCTCGTCCTCGCAGTGCAGGGCCACGATCAGCCCCGCCTCCCTCGCCGCGCGCAACGCGCTGACGAGCTCGTCGTCCGCGAGCGCGGGAAACTCCGGGACGCCGCTGTCGCACAGAAACGCCTTCACGCCGACGGCGCCCCGCTCGGCGAGCGCGCGAAGACGCGTCGCGTTCGCGTCGACCAGACCACCCCACAGCCCGAAGTCGACGATCGAATCGCGTTCGGCCGCCGCGCGCCTCGCGTCGAACGATGGCCCGTCCAGCACCGGCGGCAGCGAGTTGAGCGGCATGTCCAGCACCGTCGTCGTCCCGCCGGCCGCGGCGGCCCGGCTACCGCTCGCCCAGCCCTCCCACTCAGCGCGTCCGGGATCGTTGAAGTGCACGTGGGCGTCGACCATCCCGGGGAGAGCGAGCAGGCCGCGCGCGTCGATCTCTTGCTCGGCGGCGGAGGCGCCCGGCTCGACGAGCGCGCTCACCGTTCCGTCGCGGACGAGGATGTCGCGCTCGTACGCGCCGTCGGAGACGACCGTGGCGCCGCGGATCGCGAGCGCCGCGCGCGGGCTCATTCCTCGGTGATCGTGAAGTCCTGCGCGCCCTCCCAGAGCGTGAGCCGGCCGACCTCGGCGAGCTTCTCGTTCCCTTCGACGACCGTGGCGAAGTGATTGCCGGCGAGCTGACCGACCTTGCTCGAGAAAGAGGTCGCGCCGTACGGGAAGAGGATCTCCATCTCCGAGATGCCGCCGGGATACACGAGCACCTGACCGGGCGCGGGATGGCTGGTGTGATTCTCGAAATCGACACCGAGCCGGGCCTCGCCCATCGGTACCCACGTCGATTCACCGCTCCAGCGGCAATGCACGAGCTTGCTGCGGAGCGGCAGCAGCTTCCGTATCGCGGCGCAGGTCTTCGGCGCGGCGGACTCTTCGAGCCGCGCGCGGAAGGTGTAGGCGCCGGCCGTGATCCGAACCATCCGCATCGCGGGCGTACGATACCGGCCGCTCATGGCGTCCCTCTCCACGCACGTTCTGGACGCGGCGACCGGCCGCGCGGCGCGCGGCATCGCGGTCGAGCTCGAGAAGGACGGCGCGGTCGTCGCGCGAGGCATCACGAACGACGACGGACGCGTCGCCGAGCTGGCCGCGGCGCTCGGACCGGGCCGCTACCGGCTGGTCTTCACGCTCGCGGGACCGTTCTTCCGCCGCGTCGCCCTCGACGTCGAGATCGGCGCCGACGCGAAGTACCACGTCCCGCTCCTCGTGGCGCCGTACGGCGTCACGAGCTATCGGGGCTCGTGACCGCGATCACGCGAGACGACCTGCGTGCGGTGTTCGAACGCGCGCCGGGTCTGGCCGATCGCGTCAGCGGCGACGACGCGGCATCGATCATCGCGTCGGCTCGTGCCGAGCTGGGGCGGATGACCGATCGCGAGAAGGCCGCGGTCCTCGACGCGCATCCCCGCATCGGCGCCGGTGAGGCGTCGCTCTCGGCGCTCTCTCGCGTGGAGCAGAGCGACCCGGCGGACGCGTCGACCCTCGCGGAGCTGGCGCGAATGAACGAGGAATACGAGCGGCGATACGGATTCCGCTTCGTCGTCTTCGTGAACGGCCGACCGAAGAGCGCGATCGTTCCACTCATGCGCGAGCGCCTTCGTCGCGGTCGCGATGAGGAGCTCGCGACCGGGATCGCGGAGTATCTCGCGATCGCCGAGGATCGTCTGCGCAAGGTCCGCTCGTGACCGCGACCGAGATCAGCTACGGCAAGGCGCGCGTCGTCTTCTACCGCTTCGGCGGACGCGACATCGCGCCGCTCGCGGCGGCCGTGGACGTGGACGTGTTCGGCGAGCGATTCCTGCGGGCGTACACGGAAGGCGACAACCGCGAAGTCGTCGCGACCGACACGATGAAGAACTTCGTGTACGCGATGGCCGCGGAGTACGCCGGCCGCACGCTCAGCGGGCTGTGCGCCTTCCTCGGCCGGCGGTTCCTCGAGGCCTACCCGGTCATGGAGTCGCTCCGGATCACGGCGCGCGAGATACCGCTCGACGCCGCGTCGGGCGAGTCGGGGCCCAGCGACGTCCTGTTCCGAACGACGCGGAGCGACGTCGCGGTCGCGCAGGTCGCTTTCGAATCGAAGGGCGGCGTCCGCATCACGGCCGCTCGCAGCGGTTGGGAAGGGATGACCTTCGTGAAGACCACCGGAAGCTCGTTCGCGTCTTTCGCGCGCGACGACTACACCACGCTCCCGGACCTCGTCGACCGCCCGCTCACGATCGCGCTCTCGGTCTACTGGCGATACGGCGACCTGCGTGACGCGGTCGCGGAGGGAACCGGCTTTCTCGGGCCGCGTGCGGTCCGCGACGAGATCGAGCGCATCTTCCACGAGTTCAACAGCAGATCGATCCAGCACCTCGTGCACGAGATGGGCACGCGGCTTCTCGCCGCGCATGGACAGCTCGCGGAGATCGAGTTCGTGGCCGAGAACCACACCCCTGACCGCGTCGCCGAAGGCTCGGACGCCAAGGTCTACGCGGAGCCGCGGCCCACGTTCGGAAAGATCGGTCTGGTGGTCCGCCGGTAGGCGCCGGCGCTCGCTTCCTGTCGGAACCGAACACTTGGCGAGATCCGCGACAAACCGTTTATCCGCGGCGTTTTCGCGCCTATCCTCGGCCACGGCGGGGGCGGGGTGCTTGGAGGGGCGGCGATGAGCATCGATCAGAACGAGTTCCTTCGCGGTGCGATGGCGGCCGGTGCGACCTCGTTCGCGCATCGCGTCACCGGCGAGAGCGGGCACCAGGCATCGACCACCGCGCAAGCGCTCGCGCACATCCAGCGCCTCGTGGACGCCGCGAGCGATCGGCTTCGCACCGCGCTCGCCGATGCCGACGTTGCGGATCCCGAGTTGCTCGGGGCACTGCGTTCGATCAAGGCACGCGCGCGCGCCATCGCTCATCAGGTCGACGAGACGCTCCCGCTGGGTTAGTCCTCGTCTCGGCGCGGCAGCGCCGCACCGATCACGTCGCGGATGGACGCGAGGCCGTTCGCGCGCACGTAGCCGGCAAGCTCTTCGATCGTGCGCAGCGGTGCCAGGGGGTCCGCGAACGTCGCCGTGCCGATCTGAACCCCCGAGGCGCCGGCCATCAGGAACTCGAGCGCGTCGGCTGCGCTCGTGACGCCGCCCGCGCCGATCACCGGGATCGAGACGGCCTGAGCGACCTGATAGGTGATGTGCACGGCGATCGGCCGTATCGCCGGGCCGGAGAGACCGCCGCTCCCCGTGCCGAGGATCGGCCTCCGCCGTCGCGTGTCGATCCGCATCCCGAGCACGGTGTTGATCGCCGTGAGCCCGTCGGCTCCGGCCTCCTCGCACGCGCGCGCCACGGCCACGACGTCGGGTGCGCTCGGCGTGAGCTTCACGATGACGGGCAGGCCCGTCGCCACCTTCACGGCGCGCGTGACCTCGGCCGCGAGCCCCGGATCGCAGCCGAACAGCATCCCGCCCTTCACGTTCGGACACGAGACGTTCAGCTCGTACGCGACGACGCCGGGCGTGCCCTCGAGCTGCTCGACGACGTAGACGTAGTCCTCGACGCTGTACCCGGCGACGTTCACGATGACGGGGACGCCCAGCTCCGCCCACTGCCGTCCGTACTTGCGCGCCACCTCGTCGACGCCGGGATTCTCGAGACCGATCGAGTTGAGGATGCCGCTCGGCGTCTCGGCGATCCGGTACTGCGGATTGCCCGGACGCGCCGCGGGCGTCGTCCCCTTGTTGACGATGGCGCCGAGCCGCGAGACGTCGATGAGCTCGGCGTACTCGACGCCTTGGCCGAAGGTCCCCGACGCGGTCATCACGGGATTCTTCAGACGAAGCCCGCGCGCGACCTCCACTTCGAGGTCGACGCCGTATTCCGCGTGCGTGGCTGGTGCGGGCGGCGCAGCGCGGCGGTCTTCTCCGCTCGGCCCCTCGTGGGATCGCTCTGGACCGGGCAACTGGGGCCGCTCGCCGCGAAGACCGCCACGCTGCGCCCTCTCGTCGAGCGCCTCTCGCATCCGGTCGCCGAATTCGGTGGGCGCACGGTCCTCGTCCATGTCGCCTCTCCGGACTTCCTCGGGGGAGGCGTCGTCCAAGGCGGCGAGCTCGGCCAGATCTTCTTCGGCCTCGGCGTCGGCCGCTTCGTCGAGGGACTCTTCGATGGACTTGCTCACGTTGATCGCCGGCTCCGCCGGCTTGCGCCAGCGCTTCCAGGGCATCACTGGGCTCCGACCGTGGCGGGCTCGCCGCTTTCGAACGCGACGTCGCCCAGGCCGAACACCGGTCCCTCGCGGCAGACCCGCGCGTTCCCTCCGGCGGTCACGACGACGCACGCGCGGCAGACGCCCATCGCGCAGCCCATGTGCTGCTCGACCGCGATCTGCGCCTCGAGGAGCGCCGTCCGCCCGGGATAGGTCGCCGAAGCGCGCGCGGCTTCGTCGCGGATGCGCCCGAGCGCCGCGAGCATCGGCCACGGCCCGCACGCGCAGAGCTGGTCGGCCCATTCGAGAAGCGGACGGATGGCGTCTGTGACGCGCCCACGCACGCCGAACGAGCCGTCCTCCGTCGTCGCGACGTACTCCACGCTCGCCGGCAGGCGGTCCGTCGGCCAGAGATGCGCGACCGACCGTCCGCCCATGAGCAGCGTGACGTTGCGGCGAGCGGACTCCTGCTCCGCGAGCACGCGCATCGGAGCGATGCCGGTGCCGCCGGCGACGAGCAGCAGGTTCCGCGTCGCGCGCTGGACGACGAACGCCGATCCGAGCGGCCCGAGCAGGTCGAGGTCGTCGCCCTCGCGGCGCGAGGCGATCCACTCGCCACCCGGACCGAGCGGCTTCACGATGAGCTCGATCTCGCCCGCGCGGCGATCGATCCGGTTGAACGAATACGGTCGGCGAAGCAGCGGATCGAACGACCGGCCTGGCCGCACGTGGACGAACTGACCCGCACGGGCGTGCTCGGAAACGCCTGGCGCGGCGAGCCGCACGACGGTGCCGAGATCGCCTATGGGCGTCGTCTCGAGCACGCGGCCGTTCTCCAGGATCACAGCGGCGTCCCCACCGCGAACGTGTACCCGTCGGGATCCTCGAGGACGCAGTCGCGCCACCCGTGCGGCCAGTCGCGCACCGGAACGAGGACGGCGAAGCCGCCATCGCGCGCGCGACGCTCGGCCGCGTCCGGATCGATGCCGAGGATGCGGATCTCCGCGCCGAGGCCGCGCTTGCCGGGCTCGCTCAGGCGCGAGGACCAAGGCATCCGCTCGTACGTGTGATCGGCGTGCAGCTGCAGCTTGACGCCCTCGCCTTCGAACGCCGCGAAGTCGTCGTCGGCGTGGAGGAGCCGGAGCTCGAGAACCTCCCTGTAGAAGGGCACGCTGCGCGCGACGTCGCGGACCAAGAGATTCACGGTGAGCCCCGCGAGCGTCCGTCCGTACGCCTCGGCGCTCATCCAGGGCGCTTTCGTCCGCTTCCTCACTGCCGGATCAGTCCGCCGCCGCGGTCACCTGCGCGGGTGCGCGGTACTCGGCGAGCGGCGCCACGCTGTAGGTCACCGCACTCGCCCGGAGAGCGGTGACGACCGCGAGCGCGGTGTCGAGCGAGGTGAGGCAGGGCACGCGTGCTTCGACCGCCGCGCGGCGGATCAGGAACCCGTCGCGATCGACGGTCTTGCCGAGCGTCGGCGTGTTGATGACGGCGACGCACTCGCCCGAGCGGATGAGGGTGAGGATGTCCCGACTGCCTTCGCCGAGCTTGCGGATCTCGGTCACGTCGATTCCGAGCGAGCGCACCAGCGCGGCCGTGCCCGCCGTCGCCACGATCTCGTAGCCGAGCCAGTGAAACCCCTCGATGATCGGGACGACCTCGGGCTTGTCCTTGTCGGCCACGGTGACGAGGACCTTGCCGCTGCGCGCGGGCGCGAGGCCCGCGGCGACGAGCGACTTCCAGAGCGCCGGCGCGAACGCGCGATCGACACCCATGACCTCGCCGGTGCTCTTCATCTCCGGCCCGAGGTACGTGTCCACGTCGAGGAGCTTCGCCATCGAGAACACCGGCGCCTTCAGCGCGACGAGCGGTGCCTCCGGCGCGATCCCGTCCGCGCGCACATAGCCTTCGGCGGCAAGCGTCGAGCCGCACGCGATGTCGACCGCGAGCCTCACGAGCGGCACGCCGGTCACCTTCGTGAGGAACGGCACGGTGCGGCTCGCTCGCGGATTCACCTCGAGGACCCACACGGTGCCGTTCTCCACGATGAACTGGATGTTCAGGAGACCGCGCACCGGTAGCGCCTCGGCGATGCGGCGCGTGAGCGCGACGATCTCGGCACGCTCGGCGGGCATGAGGTTCTGCGCGGGATAGACGGCGTAGCTGTCGCCGGAGTGCACGCCGGCGCGTTCGATGTGCTCCATGATCCCCGCGACCAGCGTGTCCGTGCCGTCGGAGACGGCATCGACCTCCACCTCCTTGCCGCGCAGGTACTTGTCGACGAGGACGCGCCCCGTGCCGGCCTCGAGCGCCGAGTGGAAATACCGCTCGAGGTCCTCGGGTCCGTACGCGATCTCCATGCCGCGGCCGCCGAGGACGTAGCTCGGACGGACGAGCACGGGGTAGCCGATCTCCTCGGCCACGGCGAGGGCTTCGGCCAGGGACGATGCCGTGCCGCCCGGCGGCTGCGGGATCCCGAGCGCGTCGGCGAGCTCGTGGAAGCGGCGGCGATCCTCGGCGAGCGCTATCGCGTCGGCGGATGTCCCGGCGATCTCGCCGCCGATGCCGGCGATGCGGTCCGCGAGGTTCAGCGCGGTCTGCCCGCCGAACTGCGCGAGCACCGGCACCGGCTGTCCCTCGTTCTCGAGCACCGCCGCGACGGATTCCTCGTCGAGCGGATCGAAGTACAGGCGCGCCGACGAGTCGAAGTCGGTCGAGACCGTCTCAGGGTTGCTGTTCACCATGATCGGAGCGACCCCCCGGGCCCGAAGCGCGATCGCCGACTGCACGCAGCAGCAATCGAACTCGATCCCCTGCCCGATGCGGATCGGGCCGGAGCCCAGGATCAGCGCCTTCGGTCCGGCGAGCGGCGGCGCCTCGTTCTCCTGCTCGTAGCACGAATAGAAGTACGGCGTCACCGCCTCGAACTCGGCGGCGCACGTGTCCACCATCTTGAAGACCGGCCGGATCCCCCACTGCGCGCGCAGGCGCCGGACGTCCGCGGGAAGCATGCCCGTCAGCGCGGCGATGTCGGCGTCGGCGAAGCCCATGCGCTTCGCGGCCCGCAGCAGCGCGGGGGTCGGCGTGCGGCCCTGCAGATCGTCCTCGGCGAAGCGGACGATGCGCGCGATCTTGCGGAGGAACCAGGGATCGATGTGCGTTCGCTCGTGCAGAAGATCCACCGCGGCGCCGCGGCGGAGCGCCGCGAACAGACGCCAGAGGCGGTCGTCCGTGGGCGCCGCGGAGAGGAACCGATCGACGAAATCGTTCGGGTCGGTGACCTCGACCCAGGCCGGCGCTTCCCAGAGCAACCCCTGGCCCTTCACCTCGAGCGACCGCAGCGCCTTCTGGAGCGCCGCCTCGAAGGAGCGGTCGATGGCCATGACCTCGCCGGTCGCCTTCATCTGGGTGCCGAGCGTCCGATCGGCGGCGGCGAACTTGTCGAACGGCCAGCGTGGGATCTTCACCACCACGTAGTCGAGGGCCGGCTCGAACGCGGCCGTCGTCTTCTGCGTGACGGCGTTGGGGATCTCGTGCAGCCGCTTGCCGATGGCGATCTTCGCGGCCACGCGCGCGATCGGATAGCCGGTCGCCTTCGACGCGAGCGCGGAGCTCCGCGACACCCGCGGGTTCACCTCGATGACGTGATACGGGACCTGCGCATCGGGGTCGCTGTCGGGCGAGCGGTCGGGGTGCAGCGCGAACTGGACGTTGCAGCCGCCTTCGATGCCGAGCGCGCGGATGATCCGCAGCGCCGCCGACCGCAGCATCTGGTACTCCTTGTCGGTCAGCGTCTGCGACGGCGCGACGACGATGGAGTCGCCGGTGTGAACGCCCATCGGATCGAGGTTCTCCATGTTGCAGACGGTGATGCAGGTGTCCGCGCCGTCGCGCATGACCTCGTACTCGATCTCCTTCCAGCCCACGAGCGAGCGCTCGACGAGGACCTGCCCGATCGGTGACGCCGAGACGCCGCGCGCCACGCGCGCCGCGAGCTCCGTGGCGTCGGCGGCCACGCCGCCGCCGGTACCCCCGAGCGTGAACGCGGGACGCACGACCAGCGGATAGCCGACGCGCGACGCGAACGCGAGGGCCTCGTCGACGCTGTGCGCGGTGATCGACTCCGGCACGGGCTCGCCGATCGCGAGCAGCAGCTGCTTGAACGCCTCGCGGTCCTCGGCCTGCTGGATCGCCGCGAGCGGCGTCCCGAGAAGCCGCACGCCGTACCGCTCGAGGACGCCGGACTCGGCGAGCTGCACCGCGAGGTTGAGGCCGGTCTGTCCGCCGAGCGTCGCGAGGAGCCCGCCCGGACGTTCCTTCGCGATGATCCGCTCGAGGACGTCGTGCGTCAGCGGCTCGATGTAGGTGACGTCGGCGACGCCGGGGTCCGTCATGATCGTCGCCGGGTTCGAGTTCACGAGGATGGTCTCGATCCCCTCCTCGCGGAGCGCGCGGCACGCCTGCGTACCCGCGTAGTCGAACTCGGCCGCCTGTCCGATGAGGATCGGGCCGCTGCCGATGATGAGGACTCTCACAGGTCGAGCCACCCGCCACCCATCGCCACGCATCGTCCGCCGACGCGCACCGCGGTCACGCGATCGCCGGCGGCGGTGTCGACCTCGATGTCGAGGATGCTCGGACGGCCGATCTCGAAGCCCTGCTCGCTCCGGATCCTCACCGTCGAGCCGGACGAGACCTGTCCGTGCGCGACGAGGTACGCGCCGAGCGGCCCTTGCGCCGAGCCGGTCGCGGGATCCTCGCCGATGCCGAGGCCCTGGTCGAACATCCGGCCGTGGACGTGCGACCCCGAGCGCTCACCGCTCACGGCGAACGCGTACACGTTCTGATCGAGCCCGGCGGGGCGCCGGGCGCGCTTCACCGCCTTGAGGTTGGAGAGCGGGATGTAGAGATACGGGACGCCCGAGGACCCGATCTGGATGGGGATGTCGCTCCGCACCTCTTCGACCGCGAGGCCGAGCGCGTCCGCGGCCGCTTTGCGTGACATCGTCGTTCCGGAGAACGACGGAAGGGGCTGATCCATCTGCACGAAGCCGCCGCGCGATCGCACGCGGATGACGCCCACGCCCTCCTCGAGCCGCATCTCGCCGTCCTTGCCGTCGGACAGGACGAACGCGGTGCCGATGGTCGGGTGTCCCGCGAACGGTAGCTCCGAGTCCGGCGTGAAGATCCGCACGTGGTGATCGGCGGCGGCGGAGCTCGCGCGGAGCACGAACGTGGTCTCGGAGAGATGCAGCTCCTTGGCGATCGACTGCATCGTCCCCGCATCGATGCCCTCGCCGTTCGTGAAGACCGCGAGGGGATTGCCGCCGAACGGCCGGTCTGTGAAGACGTCGACCGTCCGGTACTCGCGCCGCGTCACCGGAGCGCGACCGCCTCGCGAACGTCGGAGAGGAAGGCGTCGAAGACCGGCTCGTTGTCCTTGGGCCCGGGCGCGCCTTCGGGGTGGTACTGATAGGTGCGGATCGGCAGGCGCTCGTGCGCGAGGCCCTCCACGGAGCGATCGTTGAGGTTGCGCGCCGAGACGATGAACCCCGAGTCCGACGGAATCGACGCCTCGTCGACCTGGAATTCGTGGTTCTGGCTCGTGATGACGACGCGGCCGGTGCGCAGGTCCTGGACCGGGTGGTTCGCGCCGTGATGCCCGAACGGCAGACGCGACGTCGTCGCGCCGATCGCGCGCCCGACGAGCTGATGTCCGAGGCAGATCCCAAGGATGGGGAGGGCGCGCTGCGCGCCTCGCGTGGTCGCCGCCTCGATGAGCGTTCGCGTCGCCGCCGCGATCTGCGGAATCGCCGCGGGATCGCCCGGCCCGTTCGAGATGACGATCCCGTCCGGCGACCACGACAGCACCTCACGCGCGGTCGCCGTCGCCGGGAACACCTTCACGGTGGCGCCCTTCTGCACGAGGCAGCGGATCTGGTTCTCCTTCACGCCGGTGTCGAGCAGGGCCACCTTCGGGCCGCTCCCCACCTGGCGCCCGAGCCCGGTCGACTCGACGACGAGTGGCTTCGACGCGAGAGCGGGGATCGACCGCGCGGTGGCGACGGCCTCGCGCGCGATGTCCTCGCTCTGCGAGCGGTGCGGCGGCACCTGGAGGATCGCGCCGCGGAGCGTGCCCTTGGCACGAAGCCGCCGCACGAGCGCGCGGGTGTCGATGCCCGCGAGACCGGGGACGCCGTAGGAGCGTAGGTACGTCTCGAGATCGATGGTGCCCTCGCGACACGTCCCGACCAGCTCGCGCACGATGAGCGCCTCCACCCACGGACGGCGACTTTCGGCGGCGCGTTCGAACGTGCCGTAGTTGCCGATGAGCGGATAGGTGAGGACGACGATCTGGCCGTTGTACGAGGCGTCGGACGCGATCTCCTGATATCCGGTCATCGCCGTGTTGAAGACGACCTCGCCGGACGCCGACTGACCGTCGCCGAACGCCTCACCCCACCACGTCGACCCGTCTTCCAGGCCGAGGACCGCCGCCCTGGTCATCGGTGCATAACTATACGTGTCGGGTGCATAAAGATGCAATTGTCCCTCGAGCTCAGCGACCGGCGAGCGCTTCGGCATCTCGGCTCCTGTCCCCCGCTCCCGCGAGATCCGCGCGGACCGCGCGGGCCACACGGCCGCGGACCGCACGACCGAGCAGCGGTGTGTTCTTCCCCTTCGAGATGAGCGCGTCGGCGGTGACGATCCATTCGGCATCCCGATCGATCGCGACCCAGTCACCGTCCGGCAGGCCGATGCCCAGCACGCGGGCCGGACCGGTCGTGAGCGCGGCGACCACGGTGTCGAGATCCGCCCAGCCGGCACGCACGCCGCCGAGCACGAGCGCGAGCGCGGTCTCGAGTCCCGAGATGCCGAACGCCGCCTGATCGAACTCGACGTCCTTCCTCACCGAAGCGTGCGGCGCGTGATCGGTGGCGATCGCGTCGACCGTGCCGTCCTCGAGTCCGCTCCAGAGCGCGCGCACGTCCGCGCGCGTGCGGAGCGGAGGACTCACCTTCGTCGAGGCCTCGTACGGCATGGCGGCGCGCGTCGCGTCCTCGCGCTCCCAGGCGAAGGCGCGCGACCCCGCGACCCATTCGTCGGTCATCGCGAGGTGATGCGGCGTGACGTCGCAGGTGAGCGCGATCCCGTCGGCCTTCGCCCGGCGGACGAGCTCGACCGACCCCGATGTGGAGAGATGCGTGAGGTGGAGACGGCCGCCGGTGGCCTTCGCGAGCGCGATGTCGCGCGCGACCGCCGCCTCCTCCGCCGCGGCGGGAATCCCGGGAAGACCGAGCCGCGCGGAGACCGCGCCTTCGTGCATGACGCCCTTGGCGGAGAGGGCGAGGTCCTGCGGATGCTCGATGACCGGCCGTCCCGTCGCGCGCGCGTACTCGAGCGCGCTGCGGAACAGTCGCGCGTCGTCGACCGGCGATCCGTCGTCGGAGAACGCGACCGCTCCCGCCGCGGCGAGCTCGACGAGATCGGCGAGCTCGCGGCCCTTGCGGCCGCGGGTGATCGCGGCGATGGGGAGAACTCGCGCCCCCCTCGCGGCCCGACCTCTTGCGACGAGCTCGGCCACGAGGCCGGGCGAATCGATCGCCGGCTCGGTGTTCGGCATCGCGCACACCGTGGTGAATCCGCCGCTCAGCGCGGCTGCCGCGCCGGTCGCGACGGTCTCCGATTCTTCACCGCCGGGCTCCCGCAGGTGCGCGTGCAGGTCGATGAAGCCGGCCACGACGACGTGCCCCTTCGCCTCGAGCGCGCGGCGGTCGGGCGTCACGGGCGATCCTCCAGCGGCGACGTCGCCGCGAGGAGGTACAGGAGCGCCATGCGGACGGCGACGCCGTTCGTGACCTGGGTCTCGATGAGCGAGCGGGCGCCGTGGGCGACCGCCGCGTCGATCTCGATGCCCTCGTTCATCGGCCCCGGGTGCATGACCGGCGCGCCGGGGACCATTCGCGCGACGCGCTCCGGCGTCAGCCCCCACAGACGGCTGTATTCGCGCAGCGACGGGAGCAGACCCGACTCCTGGCGCTCGCGCTGGAGCCGCAGCGCGATGACGCCGTCGGCGCCGTCGAGCGCGCGATCGAGCTCGGGCTCGTACGCGACGCCCGCCGGCAGCTGCCCGCAGCGCCACGCCGCCGGAATGAGCGTCGCCGGACCGGACAGCGTGACCGACGACCCGAGGGGCACGAGCGTGTTGATGTCGGACCGCGCGACGCGGCTGTGAAGCACGTCGCCCACGATCACGATGCGCCGATCCTCGAGCGATCCGAGCGCGTCCCGCAGCGTGTAGGCGTCGAGCAGGCCCTGCGTCGGGTGCGCGTGCCAGCCGTCGCCGGCGTTGATCACGGCGGCGTCGGTGCGCTGCGCGACGAAGTAGGGCGCCCCGGACGAGGCATGTCGCATCACGATCACGTCGCCGCCGAGCGCTTCGAGCGTGCGCGCCGTATCGAGCAGCGATTCGCCCTTCTCGACGGACGAACCCGACGCCGTGATGTTCGTGACGTCGGCCGACAGCGCCTTCGCCGCGAGCTCGAACGAGACCCGCGTGCGCGTCGAGGCCTCGGCGAAGAAGAGGATCACGGTGCGGCCGCGCAGCGGCGGCGCGCGGCGGATCGGCCGCTGAAGGATCTCCGTCATCGCGCGCGTCTGCGCGAGGACGGTCTCGATCTCTTCGCGCGACCAGTCGTCCGTGTCCAGGACGTGGCGCCGGCCCCAGGTCATGCGGGCACCTTCGACACGACCTCGACCTCGTCCCGGCCGTCGACTTCCGCGAGGTGGACGCGCACGTCGTCGCCCGTGGCGGTCGGCGCGTTCTTCCCCACGAAGTCCGCGCGGATCGGCAGCTCGCGGTGGCCGCGGTCCACGAGCACGGCGAGACGGATCGCGCGCGGGCGGCCGTAGTCGATCAGCGCGTCCATCGCGGCGCGGACCGTGCGGCCGGTGAAGAGCACGTCGTCGACGAGGACGACCACACGGCCGTCCACCGAGAAAGGGATCTCCGATTCGCGGACGACCGGGGCGTAGCCGATCCGTGTCAGGTCGTCGCGATAGAGCGTGATGTCGATCGCACCGAGCGGCACGTCCACGCCCTCGTTCGAGCGGATGGCCGCCTGGATGCGCGCCGCCAGCGCGTCGCCGCGCGCGCGGATGCCGACGATGGCGAGAAGAGAGAGGTCGCGATCGCGCTCGACGATCTCGTGCGCGATCCGTGTGATGGCCCGGCGGACGTCGTCCGCCGCGAGCAGCGTCGTCGTCTGGCGCTCCTTCCCGGCCTCACAGGACCGGTCCTTAAAGGTGGTGGCGCTTGTCGAAGTATAGGTTTGATGAGACCGCATTGCGCGGGCGTTTGGCACGCAACCGGCGGTAGCGTAGGCCGCCGTGCGGATCCTGCTCGCGATCATCTCTGTCGTGCTCTTCGGCGCCGTCGCGGTGACCGCGACGGCCGCGCCGCGCATTCCGCTTGCGGCTCCGACGCCGAAGCCGCACTTCACGCCGATACCCGCCGATGGAACGCCGGTCCCGCCGGACACCGGCGCGCGCGTCGCGCGGACCGACGCGCGCCTCTGGGGAATGTTCGCGGTGCCCCTCGAGGGTGGTGAGATCCCGGACGATCCGGAGCTCCTGCCAGGCGCGCCGCGGGACTACCGCGCGGGCACGCACGAGGGCATCGATTTCCCGGCGCCGATGGGCACCCCGGTCCTCGCGGCCGCGACCGGCGTCGTGACCCGCGTCGACGCCAGCTTTGCCGACTGGACGGTCCAGCAGCAGGACATCGCTCTCTTCGAGGCGCTCTCGCTCGGCTACACGCCGACCGCGACGCTCGACCGCATCCGCGGCCGTCAGGTCTGGATCGACCACGGCAAAGGCGTGATCACGCGCTACGCGCACCTCGAGGCCGTCGCGCCGCTCGCGGTCGGGCAGACCGTGGAGGCGGGCACGCTCATCGGCGAGGTCGGAAGCTCGGGATACCCGCAGGGCGGACCGCACCTGCACTTCGAGGTGCGGGTGGGCGACGACTACTACGGCAACGGTCTGGCCGGCGCCGCGCTCGTCCGCGCGGTCTCGCGGCTCTTCCGCTAGGGCTCCTCGGCAGGCCCCTCCAGACAGCAGCGCGCGCAGAGGCGCTTGCCGTCCTGACGGCTCAGGTAGGCCAGTCGCCGACAGCGGTCACAGCGGCCTTCGATGGGCTCCTGTCCGGCAGCGGCGTCGCCGATCCGCAGCCAGCCCTCCACGGCCCGCGTGACTTCGCGGTCGATCACAAGTTGCGTGGGGCCGCAAAGAGGGTGCCACCGGCGGCTGCGGCGACAGAAACGTGCAGGAGAGTTAGCGGCTCGTTACGAGGCTTAGCGGAGGCCGGTGCGGCGAGCGCGAAGTGCGGCCTCGAGGACGACCTCCACCGACTCCGAAGCGACCGGCGTCGGGAGGGCGCGGAAGACGCCGATCTCGGCGACCTTCTCTTTCTCCGGGGAGTCGTACCACCACGAGAGGTGGCTGACCTCGCACATGTACACGTACGCGGTGGTCGGCTTGGGGGCCTGATAGCGGATCGCGCCGAGGAGATCGAGACGAGGCGGCACGATCCGCGCGCTGTCCCAGAGCTCGCGCTTGGCGACTTCGAGGATCGTCTCTCCGGCCTTCCGGCCGCTCGTCGGAAAGTGCCATCCCGCCGCGTCCGGCTTGCGGATCCAAACGGTGAGCTCTCCGTAGAACGGGATGATCATCGCGAGCTGGGCCGACGCGGGTGGGTACTCGCGGAAGGTGTTGTCGCGGCGCGATACGAATGAGTGTTCGGCCACTTTTCCGCACACTATGCAAGGGGAGAAGCGAGCGTCAATAGCGCGAGGGAGTCTGATTCCCGCTAGACGCGGAGCGCTTCTGCCAATCGGAACGGATCTGCTGCCACCACGCTCGCCGCGTAGAGCTCCATTCCTCCGATGTCACTGGTCCGATTCGCGGGGTCGCCTCGATCCACCAAACGGGCATGCGGCGGGAATCGGCGCCAGTCGTTCCCGTCGGCGGCGAGCGGCGGCAGCATGAGGGCGAGGTTGTAGGCGACAACACCCCGCCTGCGATACGCGGCGATGACGCCCGCGATCGACGCGGCGAGGGACGACTCGTCCTCGCCGGCGCGGCCGAGGATGACGACCTCGCTCTCTTTGACCGGAGCGAGTGAGGCGAACACCCGGGCCCCCTGACGCTCGTGTCCGAGACCGAGCGCGTCGTGCACGAGCCACAGATCTTCGAAGTAATCGCGGCCGTAGTCCTCGTCGTATGCGAGCGCCCGGCGGCGCAGCATCTCGACGCGCGGGTAATGCATGCCGCTCGTCACGGTCATCTGCATGTGCCCGTGCACGATGGAGCCACCGGCCCGCCACAGGCAGTTCCAAATGAGGAAGTAGTACTTCGCGGTCGGGTCCTCCTCGTTCGCCGCCAAGGCCCACCGGCGCGCGGTCAGGAGGCGGTCGCGGATCACCGCGGCGTCCATCTCGGCGAGCGGATCGTGCTCGTCGAACACGAGCACTCCGTGATAGCCGTCGTACTTCGCCACGTTCGACGCGGTCATCCCGTGCTCGCCGCGGATCCGTCCGAAGGTGTCGGCCGGGGTCCCGGTCTCGGGGTGGCAGAACGGGTCGTTGCGGGAACGCTCGATCGTCTCGCGGACCTCGTCGGCCCCCTTCACCTCGACCGGACGCCGGGCTCGGAGGTCGTTGAACAGCGCACCCTCCAGCAAGACGAGGTTCGTGACGCGCACGATCTTCTGCGTCGTGACCGCTTCGACGGATCCGAACTGCTTCGTGATCCAGTCGCGCATCTCCGGCGGCGCTTCGAGATGCCCCACGGTGGACGAGACCGCGAAGATCCGCTGCGCCGCGGCCCGCGCCTCGGGCGGGAGCGCCGCGATGCGCTCCTCGAGCTCGGAGATCGACGGCAACGTTTCGGTCCTCATGCCGCGCGCCGCGCCTTCGCGGCAGCCGCGTACATGTCGCCGTATCGCTTCGCCGACGCCGACCAGGAGTGATCCTCACGCATCGCGCGCGTGCGAAGCTGCTGCCACGGCTGGCCGCCGGCTCTGTAGTGGTGGAGCGCGCGCTGGATCGCGTCGGAGAACGCCGCCGCCTCGTACTTCGCGAACGAGAAGCCGTTCCCGCGGGGATCGCTGTCGACGTCGCGGACGGTCGTCGCGAGCCCGCCGACCGCGCGCACGATCGGGATCGTCCCGTAGCGAAGCGAGATGAGCTGTCCCAGGCCGCACGGCTCGAAACGCGAGGGCATGAGGAAGAAGTCCGAGCCGGCATAGATCCGCTGCGCGAGCGCCGCATCGAACCCGAGCGTGAGCGAAACGCGTCCCGAGCTCTTCGCCGCGAGGTCGCGCCACTTCTCCTCGTATGCCGGATCCCCCGTGCCGAGCACGACGAGCTGTCCGCCCTGCGCGACGAGCCACGGCGCCACCGCGGTGAGCAGGTCGACGCCCTTCTGCTCGACGAGCCGACCGATCACCCCGAACACCGGCGCGTGCGCATCCACGGCAAGCCCGCTCTCCTTCTGGAGCGCGGCCTTGTCCTCGGCCTTTCCGGCCTGGTCCTCCGCGCCGTAGCGCGCGGCGATGTGCGGGTCCCGTGACGGGTCGAAGAAGGCCGTGTCGATCCCGTTCGTGATGCCCCAAAGATCCGCGCGCCTCTCGCGCAGCAGGCCCTCGAGACGCTCGCCGAACTCCGGCGTCAGGATCTCCTCCGCGTAGCGCTCGCTGACCGTCGAGACGACGTCCGCGGCGGCGATGGCTCGCGCCATCGGGTTCGCCTCGCCGCGATCCTCGATCGGAAGACGCGATCGCGGCAGACCGACGAGCTTGAGCACGTCCGCGCTCGTCCGCCCCTGGTAGGCGAGGTTGTGGATCGTGAACACCGTCGCCGCGCCGCGCAGGTGCCGTGCGCGAGAGACGAGCGGCACGAGGAGGGCGGCGTGCCAGTCGTGCGCGTGGACGACATCCGGCGGAGCCACGAGAAGATCGTCCGCGACCGCCCGGCAGAAGAGCGCGTACCGCTTCGCATCGTCGTCGTAGCCGTACACCTTGTCGCGGCCGATGCGCACGCTTCGCACGAAGACGGTGCGCACGCCGTCGCGGGAGACCTCCGGATATTCGATGCGCGCGTGGGCCTCGCCGTACGGGATCGAGTGCGAACGAAGGCCCGTTGTCGGGATTCCGAACTTTTGCCCGTCGATCGAACGGTGATAGGGCAGGTAAACGCTGACCTCATGACCGAGGGCGGCGAGGGCTTGCGGGAGGGAGCCCGCGACATCGGCCAGGCCGCCGACCTTCGCGTAGGGGGCGACCTCGGCGGCCGCGAACGAAATCCGCACGGAGTAGGAAGGATGTTAGCGGCGTGTAAGGACCCGCTCCGGACGCCACCGCGCTGCCACGATTTGCGCCGGCGATGCGTTAGACCAGTCGTAGCGAAATCCGTGCGTTTGGCAGGCACCAAGGAGGCGAACGTGGCTGGCATTGGGAAGAAGGTCGCGCTGGCGGTCACCGCCGGAGTTGCGAGTGTGGGACTGTTCGGAGCCGCGGCTCTCGGCGCATTCGGGCCGGACGCGTCGGCCACGGTCGTCTCCGCGGTCGCGCCGACGGCGTCGGCGGTCCTCGGTGAGGACAAGGCCGGCGACAAGCTGAAGCAGATCCTCGACGGGCTCGTTCAAAAGGGCGTCATCACGCAGCAGCAAGAGGACGCGATCCTCGCCGCCGCGAAGGACGCCACGACGAAGATCGTGCGCACCGCGAAGGTCGTGCGCGACTACCTGGGCGAGTCGGCCAAGTACCTCGGCATGGACGCGAAGGACCTCGTGAGCAAGCTGCCGGGCGCGAGCATCGGCAAGATCGCCGACAGCACACCGGGCAAGAGCAAGGGCGGACTGGTCGCCGCGCTTTCGACCGCCGCGAACGACGACATCACGAAGGCCCTCGCCGACAAGAAGATCACCGAAGATCAGGCAACGAAGCTTCGTGGCGGTCTCGCCGCCGAGATCGCCACGTTCGTCGACCGCACCTGGCCGGCGCGACCCGCGGTGGCCCCCCGTCCCGTCGTTCCGAACGTCCGATCGTTCCTCGGCGACCTCCTGGGGACGGCCCGCGACTACCTCGGCGGCGTGACGCTGCAGGACGTGACCGCGGCGTATCGCAGCGGCAAGAGCCTCGGCGACCTCGCCAACGAGAAGGGCAAGGGCCGCGACGCCCTGGTGGCCGCGCTGACGAACGCCGCCAGCACGCGGATCGACAAAGCCGTCGCCGACAACAAGCTCACCGCGGAGCAGGCCGCGTCGCTGAAGACGAAGGTGGCCACCGAGATCGCGTCGTTCGTCGACAAGAAGTACCCGCCGAAGCCGGTCACAACGACGAACCGGACGACCGCGAAGCCATAGCGCGCAGCACCGCAGCGAGGAGACGACGCCGGGCGTGATGCCCGGCGTCTTCATTCCCGGTATCCGTTCCGTCGCGAAAGGGAACGTGACTTTGTTCGGTGGCGTTGGACGTGAGGGTCCGCGAATCGGAACGGAGGCGGATCGATGTCGAACCCGCTCACACATGTCTCAGCGCGAAGAGCCGGAGGTATAGTCGGCGCGCCAGCCAGGGCTACGGAGTTGGAATGGAGCGGGTTCTAGAGGGCCGGTACAAGATCGAGGAGCCGCTCGGTGTGGGCGGCTCTTCTCAGGTCTACCTGGCCCGCGATCAGGCTCTGAATCGCGATGTCGCGCTGAAGGTCCTCGACCCCGCGGCCGCCGCCGACGGCAACCTTCGCAAGATGTTCGTGAAGGAAGCGCGCGCCCTCGCGCAGCTCTCGCATCCGAACATCGTCGCCGTCTACGACGTCGGTGAGATCGACGGCTCCCCGTTCATCGTCATGGAGTACCTGCCGGGCGGATCGATGAAGCAGCGCATCGAACAGGTCGGTCCGCTGAAGACCGCCGACGCGGTGCGCATCGCGATCGAAGTCGCCAACGGCCTCGCGTTCGCGCATTCGAAGGGCATCGTCCACGCGGACCTGAAGCCGTCGAACATCCTCTTCGACGCGAACGACGCGGCGAAGATCTGCGACTTCGGGATCGCCCGCGCACCGCAGGAGGACGCGGACACGCCGCAGCTCTACGCGACGGCCATGTACGTCGCGCCCGAGCGCGTCGAGGGAAAGCAGGCGTCGGCGCAGTCCGACGTCTATGGCCTCGGACTCGTGCTCTACGAAGGGCTCGTGGGCAAGCCCCCGTTCACGAGCACGAACGCGGCGGTCCTCCTCCGCGACCACGTCGTGCGCCAGCCCGTGCCGCCGAGCCACCTGCGTCCCTCGCTTCCCCGCGAGCTCGACACGGTGGTGCTGAAGGCGCTCGCGAAGCAGCCGAATCTCCGCTTCCAGAAGGCAAGCGAGTTCGCGACCGCGCTGCAGCGCATCGAGAACCTCGACAAGGACCTCGCGACGACACGGATGGTCATGGCCGATCCGCTCCAGGACTTCGTGCCGAAGACCGAGCAGAGTCCGGTCGTCGCGCTCCTCGCCGCGTACGGGCAGCCGCTGCGCGGCGCGTTCTTCTCGCTCTGCGCGGCGCTCCCGGTCTTCGCGCTGGCGCTGCTCGCCGGCTTCGAGCTCGTCGGCGCGCTGCTCGCGGGGGGCCTCGTCGCGGTGACCGCGTTCGCCGGGCAGCTCGGCGTCGCTCTCGCGATCGGCTGGGTGATGATGACCGTCTTCGTGTTCATCTTCGGGCCCGGGCTCGCGTTGCTCTTCGCGATCCTCGGCGTGTTCCTGTGGGCGCGAAGCACGCCGACCGAGCAGATCG
>DATBKH010000002.1:0-7681 GCA_036555955.1 Candidatus Limnocylindria bacterium
GTAGACGCGGACATCGAGGAGCTTCGCCATGTTCGCCGCGTCGAGCGGAGTGATGTCGCCGCTGTTGTTCTCGCCGTCGGTGAGGAGGACGACCACCTTCGACTTCGCGGTGGAATCGCGCAGCACGTTGATGCCGGTGGCGAGGCCAGTCCCGATGGCGGTGCCGCCGGCGAGCGTGCCCGTGTCGATCGGCTCGACGAGCTTCTGCGAGGCGACGTAGTCGAGGGTCGGCGGACCCAGCACGATCGCCTCGCCGCTGAAGACGACGATCCCGACGCGGTCGTTCTTGAGGCCGCCGAGGAAGTCGTGGACGACGCGCTTGACGGCGTCGATCTTCGCGGAATCGCCGAACGCGCGCTCCGACATCGAGCCGGACGTGTCGAGGACGAGAACGATATCGATCCCTTCGGACACCGACTCGACGGATGCCTTCACTATCTGTGGCCGCGCGAGGGCGACGACGAACGCCGCGAGCGCCGCCACGCGGAGCGCGGTGAGCACCCACCGGAACCGGACGCGCCAGGCCGGCCTCGCGGCCGGTACGAGGCCGAGCGACGGGAACAGCACGCCGGCCGCCGGACGACGGCGGCGCACCACGCTGATGGCCAGACCCGCCGCGATCACGCCGAGCAGCACGAGCAGCCACGGGTCCTCGAAACGGATCGACGTGATGTCGCTCATGACGGCTGGCCCTTCATGAGCTCGTACTGCTCCGCGACGGCCGCGCGGCGCATCGCCTCCAGCGCGGAGCGAACCGCGTGCTGCGCGCGCGCCGGATACGAGATCGCGGCGTGGAAGCGCGCGCTCTCGCCCTCGCGAAGGATGTCGTAGATCGTGGCCACCTCGGTGCGGTCGATGCCGGCGCGCAGCATGTCCTCGCGGAGCTCGCGGGGAGTCCGCTCGGTCGCGGAGAGCCCGAAGCGATCGCGGACGTACGCGCGCAGGGCTCGCGACAAGAGGAGGTAGTGCTCCGCGTAGCGGCCCTTCTCAGGCAGACCCAGGGACGCGACGCGATTCAGCTCGGCGAGCGCGCGCTGCGCCGGCGTGAGCTGCGCTTCTTCGGCGTCGCCTTCCTTCGCGCGGCCGCGCGCGATGCGGCGCGTCTGCCGGACGATGAGCGCGAGCATCACCAGGACGATGACGCCGAGTGCGACCTGGATCGCGATCTGCGGCACGACCGGTGTCGCGCCCGGGAGCCGGAGCTGCGGTTTCGCCGGCTTGATGTCGGTCGTCGCCTCACCCGGCACGATGACGCTCGTGACGACGACCGGGATCTCCGCCGTGGCGGCGACGCCCGTGTCGCCGGCGGGGGTGCGGTAGGCCACGTTGATCTGCGGGAAGATCGCCGCGCCGACGCGGAAGACGGTCACGCGATAGCGGAACGTGTAGCGCGTCCGGTTGTTCGCGACCCGCGTCACCTGCGCCGGCACCGAGTCGAGGACCTCGAACTCGTCCATCGTGCGGCCGACGCCGCTGTCGGTGACCTGATAGCCCGGGTCGGTCTCGACGACGAGCACGAGCGCGATCGGATCGCCGATCGTGATGCCGCGCTTGTCCAGGGACGCGGCCACGCTGACCGGCCCGTCGGCCGACGCGACGTTGCCGATCGCGAGCAGCAGGGCGACGGTCGCGAGCAGGACGCGCATCAGTTGCGCCTCGACCGCGCGTTGAAGAGCGCGAGCAGCGCGGGAACGTATGGACGGTCCGTCGAGAGGTCGACGCGATCGATGCCCATCCGGCTGAACGCGCGCAGGCGCTGGGCGCGCCGCTCCCGCGCCGCGCGAGTGAACTGCTGCCGCACGGCGGGGTCGGACGTGTCCAGGTAGCCGACCTTTCCGCTCTCGGCGTCCTCGAGCGCGACGAGGCCGACCGCCGGAAGCTCGACCTCTCGGGGATCGTTGAGGATCAGCGCGATGACGTCGTGCTTGTGCCCAAGCGCCCGCAGCGGGGTCTCGAAGTCGTACTCCAGGAAGTCCGAGATGACGAACACGACGTTCCGCTTCTTCGTCACGTTGGCGATGTAGTCGGTGACGCTGGAGATCTCTGTCTTCGATCGCCGCGGCTCGCTGAACAGGAGCTGGCGGATGACGTGGAGGAGATGGTGCCGGCCCTCGCGGGGCGGGATGAACTCGCGGATGCCGTCCGCGAACAGCACGAGCCCGACGCGGTCGTTGTTGTGCAGCGCCGTTACGGCGAGGAGGGCCGCCACGTTCGCGGCCAGCTCGCGCTTCGAGAGCGTGCCCGTCCCGAACCAGGCGCTCGAGCTCACGTCCACGACGAGGTAGATGTTCAGCTCGCGCTCTTCGCGGTACTTCTTGATGTACGGCGCGTTCATCCGCGCGGTGACGTTCCAGTCGATGCTGCGGATGTCGTCGCCGGGCTCGTACTCGCGCACCTCCTCGAAGTCGAGGCCCGACCCCCGGAACACGCTGCGGTAGGTGCCGACGAGCGCTTCGTCGGCGAGGATGCGCGCCTTGATCTCGACCTGTTTCACGACGCGCAGGACCTCGGGCGGTACGGACTCCCGCGCCACGCTCGTCGCGCCGGCCACGGCTAGGGGACCGCTACGTTGTCGAGGACGCGACCGATGACGATCTCGGGGGTGATCTCCTCCGCCTCGGCCTCGTAGGTGATGATCAGCCGGTGTCGCATCACGTCGAGCGCCACGGCCTTCACGTCGTCGGGCAGCACGTAGTCGCGGCCGTCGAGGAACGCGTGCGCCCGCGCGGCCAGCGAGACGTAGATCGTCGCGCGCGGCGATACGCCGTACGCGATGAGCGGCTTCAGCTCGGCGAGCTTGGGACCCTGCGGGTCACGTGTGGCCACCACGATCCGGACGACGTAGTCCTTGATCGCCTCGTCCATGTGGACCTGCCGCACGGCGGCGCGCGCGTCTTGGATCGCGGCCGGACTCGCCAGCTTTCGCGGCACGGCCGGCTCCTCGATGGTGTTTCGATCCATGATCACGCGCTCTTCGTCGGGAGACGGATACCCGATGACGACCTTCATCATGAAGCGATCGACCTGAGCCTCCGGGAGCCGGTACGTGCCCTCGTGCTCGATCGGGTTCTGGGTGGCCAGGACCGTGAAGAGGTCGGACAGCGGATGGGTCTGGCCGCCGATCGAAACCTGCCGCTCCTGCATCGCCTCGAGGAGGGCGCTCTGCACCTTGGGTGGCGCGCGGTTGATCTCGTCGGCCAGCAGGAGATCGGTGAAGATCGGCCCCAGGCGCGGGCTGAACGACCGCTCCGCCGGGTTGTAGATCATCGTTCCGTTCAGGTCGGCGGGGAGCAGGTCCGGCGTGAACTGGATACGCCGGAAGTCGGCGTCGATGGTGTCGGCGAGGGTCTTCACGGCGAGCGATTTCGCGAGCCCGGGGACGCCCTCCACAAGGAGATGGCCCTGGCAGAGCATGCCCATGAGGAGCCGGTTCACGAGGTAGTCCTGCCCCACGATCACCCGGTGGATCTCGTGGAGGACCGGCGCGATGAAGTCGCCGCGCCGCAGCACGGAGTCGTTCGGTGCGGGCGCGCGGAATGTGCTCGCCACCTCTGAACAGATTAGAGGCTGAGGTGCCGCGAGGTTCGGTCTAGGGCGTCGCCGTCGGGCTGGGGCTGGGCGCCTCCGATGGCGATGCGGTCGGGAATGCCGTCGGACTGGCGGACCCCGGGCTCGCGGTCGGCGATGCGTCGCCCTGGGACGGTGACGGGGACGCCCCCTCGCCGTTCTGGCCCTCCTCCTCGTTGTCGCGCGTCCGTACGGTCATCGCGTCGTGCAGGTACTGCTGGAGGTCGGCGTACTGGTCGAGGATCCGCTGCAGCCGGCGGTTCGCCTCGTCGCTGTTCAGCTCGTCGATGGACTTGATCGAGGCGAAGTAACGCGCTTCCTTGTCGAGATCCTTGACGAGGCGCTTCACCTCGTCGGGTACGTCCTTCTTCAGATCGTCGACCGGTATCACGTACTGGATCGCACGCGCGATCGTGACGCAATGGGTGCAGCCGACGTTCGACGCGATCGCGATGTTCTGAGGCTGCACGTTGTGGGCGCCACGCTCGTAGAAGGCGACCTGAACCGCGACCGCGATCGTCTGACAGTCGGTGCACGTCGCCTGAGCGAGCGCGAGGTTCACGGGCGTGACGTCGTCGCCCTTGATGCGGTGCATGCGAATGCTGGCCCGAGCCATGAAGCGGCCGTCCTGCTTGTTCTGGAGCCGGACCTCGTTGCGCGGCGCGCCGTCCGGGAACTCCTCGAGGATGACCCCGGCGTCGAACGAGGGCGCGGGCGTGGCGGTCGCGCCGGCGGCGGTGGGGCTCGCGCCGCCGCTTCCGCCCGCGGCCGGCGGCGGCTCGTCGCAGCCGATCGCGGCGACGAACAGCACGACGAAGGACACGGCCCAGATGACACGCCAGCGCGTCATGCATGCGGACGCGCGCACGAGCGATGCCATCACGGTGTTCCGCTCGGTGACGGCGTGACCGCCGGGCTCGGGACCGGTGTTGCCGTAGCCGGCGACACCGTCGACGGAGGTGGCGTCGAAGGGGGGATCGCCGTCTGCGCCGCGGTCGGCGCAACGCTCGGCGACGTGCTCGGCGCGGGTGACGATGACTCGCTCGGCGACGCCGTGGGCGAGGCCGCAGGCGCTGCCGAAGGCGCGACCTCGGACTCGCGCAGCGCCGGCGGGATGATCTCCGCGACGGCCGGGACCGCATCGCCGAGGGTCCCGCGCGCCGTCGCCGGGATCGGCGCGAAGTTCGTCGTGCTCTCCGCGTACAGCGGGCCGACGGCGCCGTTCGGCAACGCGGGTGTCCACAGGAACGCGAGCACGGCGAGGATCGCAAGGCTCGCGGCCGAAGACGCGACGCGGCGGACCGGCGAGGTGCTTCCCCATCGCCACAGGCCGAGGAGGACACGCTTCAGCACGGTGAACACGAGGACGCCGAGGCCGAGCACCTGTAACGCGAGGATGAGGATCTGGACGAACGCCGCCGCGATCGCCACCACGTCACCGCGCGCGAACCCTTCGCCCGCGGTCCCCGCGAGCTTCGCGCCCGAGTCGAGCGCGGTCGCGAATACCGCGGGGAACGTCTTGATCGCGAGGAAGAGCAGGAACGCGATGAGCGGGACGACGATGATCGTGTACAGGATGAAGACGACCTTCGCCCAGGGCTTCAGATCGGGTATCTCGCCCTCGCGACGCCCGACGAGCGACCGGAGGAAGGCTCCCATCTGGCTGAAGAAGTCCGGGATGCCGGTGAGGTCCGCGAGGATCCAGTAGCCGTCCATCCGGACGAACGGAAGCATCTGGTACAGGATCTCGAGGTCGATGAGCGCCATGACGATGAGCAGGAACTCGGCACGCGTCACGGCGAAGAGCCCGAGCACGCCGAGCGAGAAGATCAAGTTGAAGTAGAAGCCGCCGAGCGATGTGCGCAGCTTGCCGCCGCGGCCGAGCCGGTAGGCGTCCGTGATGTCCGTGTAGAAGACCGGATACACGAGGTACAGGCCCGCGCCCATCGCCCGCACCGTGCCGCCGCCGTAGCGGAGGCCCGCGCCGTGACCGAGCTCGTGAAACGCCGCCGACAGCACGAAGGCGAAGAACAGGATGAGGATGAGACCGGGCGAATAGAGGACGTCGTGAACGCTCTTGCCGACGCCGTGGATGAGGTAGAGCCAGGCGTGGGCCGCGAGCGAGGCGGCGAGCACCGCGACCACGACCGGCGGAAAGAAGAAGATCCGGAAGACCCCGGTGACCGCGTTCGTCAGCGAGGGCGGGATCACCGCCATCTTCAGCTGTACCTGCATGGGCGAGCGTGCGGCCTGCTGGCGCGCGGAGAGCGCGAGGTTGCCACTCGCGTCGGCGATGAGCCCGAGCGGGACGAGCTTCGTGAGGAGCGCGCGAACGTTCTCCGGAGTGACTTGGCGGAACGCCCTCGTGGAGACGTCTTTCGCGATCTGGTCGATCGTCCGTTTGCCATCCACATGCGCGAGGGTCAGGAGCAAGAGCTCCGAGAGCTGGATGAACTGACCGTCGCGCTCGACGAGGTACTGCTTTCCCTCGAAAGCGCCGTCCTTCATCTGTCCTGCGAAGTGAAGATTCGGAGCGGGCTTGGGCGGATCGGAGATCTGCCCGTTCTGAGGACGGCGGGCCCGGTCCGGGCCCGCCGTCTCCTCGCTCTGACGTAGAGCGGTACTCAAGTGGCGCTACATGCTCTGGTCGACCGGGGCGTACTGGGTCGCGCTCGCGTAGGCGAGCGACCCATCCGAAAGGACGTTCAACGCGAGCGCCGCGTTGATCGGGGCAGCCACGTTCGCGCTCACGAGCGACATAGCGTCGCGCTCGGGGAGCGCCGCGGCGGTCTCCTTGTCGACGTCGCCCTTCGAAAGCTCACGCCGGTCGAACGTTTTCTTGTCGAGCTCCTTACCGCAGTCCGAGCAAACGCTGCGGACTTCGATGCGGTCGTGCTGGTGTCCGGTCTCGGTGGGCTTCTCGAGCTCAGCTGACTTAGCCATGAACAGGCCTCCTTTCTTCTGTGCTAGCCGCCTGTCGAGGGCGGCGTAATACCGGTGCTCTGATCGATCGGGGTGGTCTGCTGCGCCGCCGCCGCCGCGATCGAACCGTCGGACAGCACGTTCAGCGCCGCCGCCAGGTTGATCGGGACCGCGAGGTTCGCGTTCACGAGCGACATGGCGTCACGCTCGGGGAGCGCTGTCGCCGACTCTTTCGAGACGTCCTGCGACTTCAGCTGACGGGTGTCGAACTGACCGTGGCCGATCTGCTCGCCACAGCTCGTGCAGGTGCTCGTGACCTCGATCCGGGAATGCTGGTGCTCCTTGCCCATTGCAGCCTCCTTGCGCACCCACCTCGGTGTTTCAGGGCGCGGGCTAGCGGCCATGCATCATCCGTGCGCAATGAAAGGAGTCAATGCAACGGCAGGATGACGATCATCGACGCCGGCGAAAGGGAAGGGGCGCCAGCTGATCTTCCGCTTCGCTTGACCGACGCCCATGTGAGTGAGGGCTAAAGCGTCCGCGACGGCTCGCGTCTCGGGTCGGGGCCCAGGTCGTCCCGCTCAGCGCCTAGGCTCGGCCGTGTGCGGCGCCTGCTCTTCGGTCTCTGGTACCGGTCTCCTCGGCGGCCGCCCTGGGACACCGGCGTCACGCCGCCGGAGCTCGAGCGGTTCGTCGCTACGCATCCCCGTGGACGCGCGCTCGATCTCGGCTGCGGGACCGGAACGAACGTCGTGTATCTGGCGCGGCACGGGTGGGACGCGAGCGGCGTCGACTTCGCGCCGCGCGCGATCGCGAAGGCGAAGCGCCGAGCGGCGGCGGCCAGCGTTTCGTGCGCATTCTTGGTCGGTGACGTGACGCGGCTCGACCTGGCTGGGCCGTTCGACCTCGCGCTGGACATCGGCTGCCTGCACTCGATCCCGGTGTCCGGCCGCGGTAGATACGCAGCCGGGCTCGCGTCCGCGGTCCGGAGCGGCGGCACCTACCTGCTCTACGCGTTCGCGCCCGGCGGGCCGGCGGCGGGGCTGACGCGCGAGGACGTCCGGTCGACGTTCGCCGGTGCTTTCGAGGTGGTGGCCGTCGAGGAAGGCCGCGGACGTCCGTCGGCGTGGTACACGCTCGTCAGGCGATAGCCTTTTCGACACCGGCCCCGTAGCTCAGTGGATAGAGCAGC
>DATBKH010000003.1:0-10146 GCA_036555955.1 Candidatus Limnocylindria bacterium
CTTTCGTGGGCAGCTCCACGCGGACGAACCTGCAGTCTCGCGAGAGGCTCGTCGCGGCGAAGTTGATGATCTGCCGGTTCGCCATGCAGATGAGGCAGTAGTTCGAATAGAGCTCGACGACGACGGGCTTCCCGCCGCGCAGCGTCCGCGCCAGGGTCTCCGCTGAATCGATGTCGGCCGGCCCGGGTCGCATGGCGAGCCAGATCGCGCCCAGGACCACGAAGTCGATGAGCGCCGTGGCGATGAGCGCCGGCACCGCGGCGCCGCCGACCGGACCGAGCGTGACGCCGATGCCGACGAGCGTCGGGACGACCACGACCGCGACCAGCAGGAGATAGCTGTAGTTGTTGAGGAACCTCAGCGGTGGAACTCCTCGTGGATGAGGCGGACCGCTTTCTCGCGATCCTTTTCCATCACCACGAGGGAGATGTTCAGCTCGCTCGAGCCCTGCGCGATCGCGACGACGTTCACGCCGGACTTTCCGAGCGCTGTGAACACTCGTGCGGCCACGCCGGGCGTCCCGCGCATGCCCTCCCCCACCGCGGCCACGATCGCGACCGGCCGCTCCACGTCGATCTTCTCCACGTCGTGCCGGCGCAGCTCGGCGTTGAACATGCGCTCCAGCGCTCTTTTGAGCCGATCGGTCGCGTCGTCGGGAACGACGAGGCAGATGGAGTTCTCACTCGACGACTGGCTGATCATCATGACCGACACGCGTTCCGCGGCCGCGGTGTCGAAGACCCGCGCCGCGAAGCCGGGAACGCCGCTCATGCCCGCGCCCTGCACGGTGATGAGCCCAAGCCCGCCGAGCGAGGTCGTCGCCTTCACGACGCTGCCGTCCTGTCGCGTGTCGTGCGTGATGGTCGTGCCGCGGTCGCCCGGCGCGAACGTGTTCAGGATGCGCACCGGGATGCCCGCCTCGATCGCGGGAAGCACCGTCCGAGGATGGATGACCTTCGCGCCGAAGTAGCTGAGCTCGGCGGCTTCGGCGTACGACATCGTCTCGAGCGGCCTCGCGCCCTTCACCACGCGCGGATCGGCGCTCATGACCCCGCTCACATCCGTGTAGATGAGCAGGTCGTCGGCGCCTGCCGCCGCGGCGAGGACGGCCGCCGAGTAATCGGACCCGCCGCGGCCGAGCGTGGTCGTGACGCCGTCGCTCGTCGATCCGATGAACCCCGTGACGACGGGCACGACGCCGTAGCCGAGGCGCGAGTCGAGCTCCTTCGCCGCCCGCGACCGCGTCTCCTCGAGGATCGGATTCGCGTGACCGAACGTGTCGTCGGTGATGAGAAGCCCTTCCGCGGAAAGCGCCTCGGCCTTCGTGCCGGCGTGATTGAGGATCGCCGCGACGATCGGCGCCGAAACGCGCTCGCCGTACGAGACGATCGCGTCGAGCGTGCGCGGCGTGCACTCGCGGAGGATCCCGACGCTCTGGAGGAGCGCCGTCGTGCGCTCGGTGAGATCGCCGATCTCCTTTAGGACGTCCGCCGATTCGAAGCCGAGCGCGTCCGCGGCCATGTTCTTGTGCTCGCCGGCGAGACGCTGGATCGTCCGTTGCGCTTCCTGCGCGTCGCCGCGCTCCGCCGCTCGCGCCGCGGCGATGAGCGCGTCGGTCGTCCCGGCCGTCGCCGAGACCACCACGATCCGCTCGCCCTTGATCGATTTCACGATCTCCGCGACGCGCCCGAGCGCCGCGGGCGACGCGACCGACGTGCCGCCGAACTTCAGGACGGTGCGCGTCATGGTTGCGCTCGCGCGATGCGGATCACGTCGCCGAGTATCGCGGAGGCCGTCGCGTCCCCACCCGCTCCGGGTCCGCTCCACACGAGCTTTGGAACGAGGTCGCTCTCGAGCGTGATGACGTTCGTCGGACCGCTCGCCTGTCCCTCGAGTGACTCCGCCGGGACCTCCTCGGGCCCGACGCGCGCTTTCACCGCCTTGTCGCCGAAGTCCGCCACCGCGAGGTAACGGATCCGCGCGCCGCGCGCCGCGGCTCCGGTCATCGCCGCCGGGCTCGTCCCGCGCAGGCTCGATCGGCGCACGTGATCGGGATGGAAGTGCCGTCCTTCGAGCAACGAGACCAGGATCGAAAGCTTGTAGGCGGCATCGTGACCGTCCACGTCGTTCGTCGGGTCCGCCTCCGCGTAGCCCGCGGCCATGGCCTCCGCCAGCGCCTCGTCGAAGGACCTTCCGGTCTCCATCCGCGAGCAGATGTACGTCGTCGTTCCGTTCAGCAGTCCCCGCAGGACGCGCGGCCGCACCGCGCCGAGGCCCTGCATTCCGGCGATCACCGGCACGCTCGCCGCGACGGCCGCCTCGAAGCGCAGCTCGCGCTTCGACAGGCGGGCCGCCTCGTGAAGCGCGTTCCACTCCTTGGCGACGAGCTCCTTGTTCGCGGTCACGAGGTGCTTCCGGCGCTCGAGCGCCCCGAGGTCGAGCTCGCGCGCCGGGTCCGTGCCGCCGATGACCTCGACGACGATCGCGATCTCGGGATCGTCGAGGACGGCGTGCGGATCCGCCGTCACCGGCACGTCGCCGGCGTCGCGCGGCTTGGCGGCGTCGCGCACGGCCGCCGCGACGAGCTTCACGGGACGTCCGGCGGCCGCATCGATGCGCCGCGAGCGCTCGGCGAACGCCCGCGCCACGGCGGCGCCGACCGTTCCGAGACCCAGAAGCCCCACACCGGCGGTCTTGGTGCTCATGGACGGAGCGGCCGTCCCCACACCACGCCGGCCGCGACGGCGAAGGAAACGCGGTCGAGGCCGCGCCGGGCGAAGAGCCTCCGAACGTCGGCCGCGAACGCGTCGCTCCGCTCCTTGAGCGTGACCGTCGCGAGCGAGCTCGTGCTCTGCTGCATGCGGACGAAGTCGTCGATCGGCATGTCGACACGCTCGTCGGTCGTCTTTCGGAATCCCTGGCGCTCGAACAGTCCACGGCGCTGGAGGTCCCCGAACAGATCGACCGAAAACGTCGATCGGGTCGGGGAGTACGTCCTGATGATCGCGACGAGCTCCTCGCGCCACTCCGGCGGGAAGTCCCAGTCGATGTCCGGCGCGGCGAGACGGGCGCGCTCGGCCAGCGCGTCGTGAAAGCGCGGCATCACGACGTCGTGGTCCATCCAGTGGAGGCTCTGGCCGGTCGTGATGAGCCCGTACGGGCCCTCGAGCGGAGCCGTTTCCGCCGTGCCGACCAGCCACCGGATGCGGCGGTCGTCGCCGCCGGGCAGTCGCTTCCCCTCCGCGATCATCGCCTCCGAGCGATCGACGGCGTCGACACGCGCGGCGAAGGGCGTCATGCGGCGCGCGAGCGCGCCCGTTCCGCAGCCGACGTCGAGGATCGTGCTCGAGCCGCTCATCAGTCCGCGCAGGATGCCCAAGACCGGCTCGGGATATGCCGGCCGGTAGCGGTAGAGCGCGGCGACCTCGGCGTTCGTCCATACGCCGCCGAGCGCGTTCTTCAAGGCGACGCTCACGCGATCGCGTCCTCGAGCAGGTCCAGCGCGACGCCGACCGACGCGAGGCGATTGCCCTCGCGGTCGAAGGGCCACTGGTTCTTCTTAACCGCGCTGTGCTCGTCGCTGTCGACCGCGACGAAGACGAGGCCGACCGGCTTGCCCGGTGTCGCCCCGCCGGGCCCGGCGATGCCGGTGATGCCGAGGCCGATCTTCGCGCCGAGCCGGTGGCGCGCGCCCCTCGCGAGCGCGCCCGCGACGACCGCCGACACCGCGCCGTGCCCGTGGATGAGATCGGGGGCGACGTCGGCGAGGGTCGTCTTGGCCTCGTTCGAGTACACGACCGCGCCGCCGTTGAAGTAGTCGCTCGACCCGCCGTGGGCGGTGAGGACCGCCGCGAGGAGGCCACCGGTGCACGATTCCGCCACGGCGACGGTGGTCTTGCGGCGGCGAAGCCGCGCGTGGATGGATCGCATCCGCTCTTCGAGCTCAGGCAGCGTGGGCGGTCGTCTTGCGGGCACGGACGAGAAGTCTGAGGCCGGAGAGGGCTGTCAGCGCGGCCGCGGCCACGATGAGGGCCTCCGCGGCCGCGATGAGCTCGGCTGACGGCCAGAGACGAGCCGCGAGCAGCGCGATCACGGCGGCCATCTGCAGGACCGTCTTCAGTTTGCCGTCGGTGCTCGCCGGGAGCGACCGTCCCGCCCGAGCGCGCCGCTCGACGGCGACCAGCTCGCGCACCAGGATGGCCACCACGAGCGCGACCGGCGCCATCGCTCGCAGCGCGAGCGCGGTCAGCGCGCCGACGACGAGCATCTTGTCCGCGAGGGGATCCAGCGCCGCGCCGAGCTCGGTCTCGGTGTGACCGCGCCGTGCGAGGAAGCCGTCGAGCGCGTCGGTCGCGCATGCGGCGACGAAGACCGCGAGTGCCGCGTCGAGGGCGCCGAGCGCGATGAGAACGGCGACCGGTACGGCCGCCGCGCCGCGCAGCGCGGTCAGCGCGTTCGGCAGCGTCACTGCGCTACGAAGACGCGCTCGACGATCTCCCCCGGCCGCCCGAGGGACGCGGTGACCTGGCCGTTGTAGTTCACCTGGACCGCCGCGGCGTTCCCGGTGCGGATGCGGACCTCCCGGCCCTGGTACGTCGCGGTCTCGCCGTCCTTGAACGTGCGACCCTGGCACGGATCGCACTTGCCGTCGACCGTCGCGAGGATCCACGAGTCGCCGCCGGTCACGCGGACGATCACGACGGCCGCGGTGTACGCGACGGCCACGGCTCGCGTCTCTTCGACGGTGCCGCCGGCGCTGTTGCGCGCGACGATCCGGAACGACTGCGGTCCGGCCGGCAGGTAGTACCGCGCCTGGAACGTACCGTCGGTGCTGACGGCGACCGGAACGGTGTTGATCTGGACGGTGACGCCGCGGTCGACGTGGCCGCTCACCTGGACGTACGTGTTCGTGAACGTGGCGCCGTTCGCGGGCTGGTCGACCGCGAGGACCGGCGGCGCGCTCACGCCCGTGGCGGCCGCCTGGTACTGGATCGTCCGGCTCACGCGATTGGTCTTCCCCGCGGTGTCGAGGACCTCGACCACGACGTGGTTCGAGCCCGGCTTCAGCGCCACCGTCGTCGAGAAGGTGCCGTCGAGAGCGGGCCGGATGTCGCCGAAGACGTCCGGACCGGGGAACACGTTCACGGTGATGCGCCCGTCGGGGACGGTGACGCCTCGGACGACGAGCTCCTGATTTCCCGCGAGCCCGTCCGTCGCGGGGTCGGTGATCTCGAGCTTGGGCAGCGTCGCGAACGTCGTGAACTGGTAGTACATGTAGCCGAGGAACGCGCCGACGAACGCGAGGATCAGGACCGGCACGAAGACGACCGGCCGGAAGATGAGCCCGCGGCGCACGACCGGCTTGTACGGCTTGAAGCTCCGCTTCGGTGCGGGCTCAGGCGGTCCGACGCGCTCCTTCTGGAACGTCTCGATGAGCTCGTCGGTGTCGAGGTCGAGGTAATCGGAGTAGTTGCGCAGGAAGCCGCGCGTGTAGACGGCGCCGGGAAGCGAGCGATGGTCGCCCTCCTCGAGCGCGTGCAGGAACTTCTCGCGGATGCGCGTGTCGGCGGCCGCCTGCTCGAGGGTGATGCCCTTCTTCTCGCGCTGCGCGCGCAGCTGCTCGCCGAGGCTCGTCATGCGTCGTCGCGGACGCGCTCGCTCGGCATCCCGTACACCTCGCGCATCTTGCCCGGGCCTTGCGAGGGTCCGATGACGCCGTTCTGTTCCATGATGTCGATGAGCCTGCCCGCGCGCGCGAAGCCGATCGTCATCTTCCGCTGCAGCATCGACACGGAGGCCTGTCCGGCGCGCTGCACGATCTCGACGGCCTCCTCGTAGCGGTCGTCGTCGATCTCGTCGCCGCCGTCCTCACGCGCGCGTGCGCGCTCCTTGTCCTCGAGGATCGACATGTCGTAGCGCGGCTCGCGCTGCGTCTTCCAGTGCCGGGTGACGAGCTCGATCTCCGGATCCGAGACGAAGACACCCTGCGCGCGGGTCGGCTTCGGGGAGTCCGGCGGGAGCCACAGCATGTCTCCGCGGCCGAGGAGCTTCTCAGCACCGGTCATGTCGATGATGGTGCGGGAGTCGACCGCCGAGGCGGTAGCAAACGCGACGCGAGCGGGGATGTTCGCCTTGATGAGCCCCGTGATGACGTCGACCGACGGCCGCTGGGTCGCGACGACGAGATGGATGCCGGTGGCCCGCGCGAGCTGCGAGATGCGCGTGATCGCCTTCTCGACCTGGATCGGGGCGGTCATCATGAGATCGGCGAGCTCGTCGACGATGAGGACGACGTACGGAATGCGGTCCGGCCCCGTGCGCGTCTCGTTGTACTTCTCGATGTTGCGCGCCGTCGCCCGCGCGAACAGGCGGTAGCGGCGGTCCATCTCGCCCGTCGCCCAGTACAGCGCGTTCAGGATCTTGTCGTGGTCGGTGACGACGGGCGTGACCAGGTGCGGAATGCCGTTGAACCCGGCGAGCTCGACGCGCTTGGGGTCCGCGAGGATGAGCCGCACCTCGTCCGGTGTCGCCTGCAGCAGCAGGCTCGTGATGACCGAGTTGATGAGCACGCTCTTTCCCGACCCCGTCTGTCCGGCGATGAGAAGGTGAGGCAGCCGCGAGAGGTCGGTGACGATCGGGGACCCGGCGACGTCGCGGCCGAGCGCGACCGTGAGCTTCGACGACCCCGCGCGGAACTCGGCGCTCTCCGCCACGTCGCGCAGCGAGACGAGACCGATCGCGAGGTTCGGGATCTCGATGCCGACGACGCTCTTGCCGGGGATCGGCGCCTCGATGCGGAGGCTGCGCGCGGCGAGCGCGAGCGCGAGGTCGTCGGAGAGCGCCTCGATGCGCGAGAGCTTCACGCCCGCGGCGGGCTTCAGCTCGTAGCGGGTGACGACCGGGCCGACGAACGCGTCGACGACGCTCGCGCTGATGCCGAAGTGCGAAAGGGTCTCCTCGATGACCTTCTGATTCCTGCGGAGCTCCCCCTCCCCCGAGCGCGCCGCCGAGCCCTCCTCGAGAAGCGCGACGGACGGGAGGACCCACGCCTTCTCCGGCGGATCGGCATGCAGCACGCCCTCGGCGACGACGGCGGCGGAGGCAAGGCCGGCGGTAGAGACCGAGAAGGGAACCCGAGAGCTGTCGGGGGAGATCCCGGCTGGCTCAGGCGGCGAGGGACCCCGCTCGGCGGGGGCGCCCGGGCCCGCGAGGGCCTGGGCTCCGCCGGGTAGAGAGGGCTTCGGAAGTTGGGCCTGCGCGGGTGGTCGGACGGTTGGCGACGAGCGAGCCCCGGGCTTCGCTTCAGGGATGTGTATCCGCATCGGCTCGGCCGGCCGGTCGTCGTCATCGTCGAGGGCGCGGTCGAAGCGCGAGGCCGTGCCGCCGGGGATGAGCGTGCCGGGCCGGAGTCCTCCGAAGTCGGGCCGCTGGCGCCAGACCGGCTTCAGAAGGTCCGCGATGGTCCGGTTCGCGGCCATGACCACTCCGACGAGGAGCAGCGCGCCGAGCGCGATCGGCGCGCCGATCTGCCCGAACAGTCCGGCCGCGGCGCTCGCCAGCGCGCCGCCGACGAACCCGCCGGCGACGTCGTCGTGGACGAAGTGGCGCGTGAGGCCGAGGAGCGCCACGACGATGACCAGCCCGCCCAGGAGCGGAAGGATCGTCTCGCGGCGGACGAAGCCGAACCAGAGCTCCAGCGCGACCGCGGCGAGCACGAGCGGAACGAACCAGGCCGCCCATCCGAGGAATGCGAAGAGCGCGGACCGCCACCACTGCAGCACCGCGCCCTGATCGGTGGCCAGCGCGACCGTCGACAGGAGCGCGAACGCGAGCACCGCGATCGCGCCGATCTCGTCGCGGATGCGCGGCTCGATCGCCGGGGTCGCGCCGCGCCGGCGCGCGGCGGTGCGGCGTGCCATCAGACCTGCATGATGACGGGCAGCACCATGGGTCTTCGCTTGGTGCGCTCGTACAGGTAGTTCGCGACGCTGTTGTGGATCGCGTCCTTGAGCGCCGAGGGCTCAGCGAGGTGCTCGCCGGTCTGCGCCTCGGCGAGGCCGTCGAGGATGCGCTGCTTCGCCGCCTCGACGATCTCGGCGGCGTCGTGCTCGGGCACGAAGCCCTTCGTCACGATGTCCGGCCCGGCGACGACCGCGCCGGTGCGCTGCTCGATGGTGACGACGACCAGGAAGATCCCGTCGCTTCCGATGGACCAGCGATCCCGCATGACCGACTGGCTCACGTCGCCCACGCCGAGGCCGTCGACGTACACGACGCCCGACTGCACCTTCTCCGCGAGCCGCGCGCCGTTCCCGTCGATCTCGAGGACGTCACCGTTCGTGAGCACGAACGAGCTCTTCGCATCGACGCCCAGGTCGATCGCCATGCGCGCGTGCCGCACGAGCATCCGGTATTCGCCGTGGATCGGCAGGAAGTGCTTCGGGCGGAGGATGTTCAGAAGGAGCTTCAGCTCCTCCTGGCTGGCGTGTCCGGAGACGTGAGGCCGGCTCTGCGGGTCGTAGATCACCTCGGCGCCGAGCTTGAAAAGGTTGTCGACCGTCCGCGAGACGAGCTCCTCGTTGCCGGGGATCGGCGTGGCCGACATCACGACGGTGTCGCCTTCCTTCACCGCGACGTGACGGTGGTCTCCGAGCGCCATCCGTGAGAGCGCGCTCGTCGGCTCGCCCTGGCTCCCGGTTGTGATGATGCAGATCTCGTGGTCGGCGAGCTTGGAGATCTCGTGCGGACCGACGATCGCGCCCTCGGGGTACTCGAGATATCCGAGCTCCCGTGCGGTCTTCGTGTAGTTCTCCATCGACCGGCCGACGATCGCCGTCTTGCGGCCCCAGGCCGCGGCGATCTCCACGATCTGCCGGATGCGCGAGATGTTCGATGCGAACGTGGTCGTGATGACCCGGCCCGGGGCCCGCGACATGATCGCGTCGAACATCTCCGCGACGTGGCGCTCCGATTGCGTGTATCCGGGCACCTCCGCGCGCGTCGAGTCCGACATGAGGAGGAGCACCCCTTTCGCCGCGATCGCGGCGAGCCTGGCGAAATCGGTCTGCCGTCCGTCGACCGGCGTGTGGTCGAACTTCCAGTCGCCCGAGTGGACCACGGTGCCGAACGGCGTGTCGATCGTGACCCCGATGGCGTCCGGGATGCTGTGACAGACGTAGTAGGAGTCGCAGCGCAGGCCGCCGATCTCGAACGCCGTCCCCGGCTCGATCTCGCGGTACGTCGCGCGGTCCGCGAGCTTGTGCTCGCGCAGCTTCGTGCGGATGAGCCCGAGCGTCAGCTTCGTGCCGTAGATCGGGACGTTCAGCAGGTCGCGCAGCGCATACGGGAGCGCGCCGATGTGGTCCTCGTGCGCGTGCGTCATGAGGAAACCGCGCACCTTGTCGCGGCGCTGCCGGAGGTACGTGATGTCGGGGATGACCAGATCGATGCCGAGCATCTCCTCGTCGGGGAACATGAGGCCGGCGTCGACGACGATGATGTCGTCGCCCTGCTCGAGCGCGAGCATGTTCTTCCCGATCTCGCCGACACCGCCCAGCGGGATGACCCGCAGCGCGTCAGTCACTGAACAACGTCGTCTGCACCGCGGGCTTCTCCTCCGGCGCGGCCTTCGCGGGCGCGGCCTGGAGGTACAGCGCGAGCGCGGCCATGTCGGCGACGAGCGCGGTGCGCAGCGCGGGCTGATGGAGCGCCGCGGCGGGGTGGTACATCGGGAAGACCGTCAGCCCACCGGTCTCGGCCGTCCGCCGGATCTTGCCGTGGATGCGGGAGATGGACTCGGTCGGAAAGAACTTGTACATCGCATGGCGGCCGAGCGTGACGATGACGCGCGGCCGGAGGATCTCGAGATGGCGGCGGAGCCACACATCGCACGCGGTCACCTCGTCGGGCAGCGGATCGCGGTTCTCCGGCGGGCGGTGGCGGACGACGTTGGTGATGAAGACCTTGGAGCGGTCGAGGCCGATCCCCCGGAGGAGCTCGTCGAGGAGCTGCCCGGCCGCGCCCACGAATGGGCGCCCCTGGACGTCCTCGTTGTAGCCGGGGGCCTCGCCGAGGAAGAAGATCCCCGACTCGCCGCTCCCCTCACCGGGAACGGCCTGCCGGGCGCTGCGGTGGAGGGGACACGCG
>DATBKH010000004.1:0-8053 GCA_036555955.1 Candidatus Limnocylindria bacterium
GCGCACGAGGCCTCGTCGAGCGTGCCGCCCTCGAGACCCTTCTCCGCGGCGAGCACGCGCCACGGGACCGGGGCCACGCCGCCCATGACGATCCGCACGTCGCGCGCGGCGCCGCGGTCGATGCGCGCCGCGGCGGCCACCGAGACGAGCGCGAAGCTCCACGCCTTGCGGTCCATCGCCTTCAGGTACGCGCCGCGCCGCGCGAGGGATGCCTCGGGGACGCGCACTTCGGTGATGAGCTCGCCGGCGCGCAGCGCGTGCTCGCGGCGGTCGCGGCCCTTCGGCGCTACGAAGAGGTCGGCGAGCTTCATGCGGCGCGTGCCGCGCGAGCTCGCAAGCGCGATCTCGGCGTCGTACGCGATGAGCGCCGGCACGAGATCGGAGGGCGACACGATCACGCACTCGTGGCCGCCGATGATCGCGTGGTAGCGGTTCTCGCCGTCGATCGCGAAGCAGCGCTTCCCGCCTTTCAGCCAGCACACGGTGCCCTCGTCGCGGAAGTACCAGCACCGGTTCCGCTGCAGGAGATTGCCGCCCACGGTCCCCATCGTCCGCAGCTGGAGCGTCGCCGCGTCGCGCAGGGCCTCGCGGAGGATCGGCATGGTCTTCGCCAGCGCGTCGCTCGTCTCGAGCTCGACGAGCGGCGTGAGCGCGCCGATGCGCAGACCGCGGCCCTTCGCGTGCGACCAGCCGCGCAGCCCTTCGATGCCCGTGAGGTCGACGAGCGTGTCCGGGCTGGTCAGGCCTTCCTTCATGAGGCCGAGCAGATCGGTGCCGCCGGCGAGCGCCATCGCGCCGTTGCGCAGCAGCCGGAGCGCGTCCGCGAGCGCGCGCGGGCGCGCGTACGAGAACGCGTTCACGACCTGGCCCCCGCGATCGCGAGCGCCTCGAGCACGCGCGCGCGGGAAAGCGGTATGTGGCGGACGCGCGCGCCGGTCGCGTTGGCGACGGCGTTCGCGATCGCGCCTGCGGTCGGGATGATCGGCGGCTCGCCGAGGCCCTTCACCCCGAGGTTGTTGGCGCGCCGATCCGGCCGGTCGACGAAGCGGACGGTGATCTTCGCCGGCACGTCCTTCACCGTCGGCAGCTTGTAGTTCTCGAGGTCCGCGTTCATGACGCGGCCGCTGGCACGGTCCACGAAGCGCTCCTCGCTCATCGCGAAGCCGATCGCCTGCAGCACGCCACCCTCGACCTGCGATCGCGCCGTCGTCGGATTGATGACCCGCCCGATGTCGTGCACCGCGACGATGTGCTCGATGACGATCTCGCCGGTCTGCGTGTCGACCTCCACCGCCGCGAAGTGCGCGCCGAACGTGCGGATGGACAGCGCGGAATCGTTCGGGTGGCGGCCGCCCTTGCCGATCACGGTGTTGTTGTCGACCTTGCTCAAGATGTCGGCGAGCTGTGTCCGCGCTCCCTTCGTCACGACCGCGCCGCCTTCGAGCCGCAGCTCCGCCTGCGGGGTCTCCAGCACGCCGGCGGCGGCGCCGAGCAGCTGCTCGCGCGCGTCGCGAGCCGCGAGGCGCACCGCGGGACCGACGGACGCGACGGTCAGCGATCCCGCCGAGATCGGACCGTACGGATTGTCGGTATCGCCGAGGCGGACCTGCACGTCGTCGATCTCCACGCCGAGCTCGTCGGCGCAGATCTGCGCGAGCACCGTGCGCGTGCCGGTGCCGATGTCCTGCGAGCCGGTCGTGAGGACGACGGTGCCGTCCGAGTTCACGTGGATCGTGGCGTACGCCGGCGGACCGCCGCCGCCGCCCCAGATCTGCGTGGCCATGCCGATCCCGCGCCGCCGGTGCGGTGCCGAGCCACGGAAACCTCCGGCGCGGCGGCGCTGCCAGCCGATCTCGGCCGCGCCGATGCGATAGCACTCGATGAGGTGCTTGTCGGAGTACTTCTTGCCGCCGAACGGATCCTTCGGCGAAGCCGCGTGCTTGCGGCGGAGCGTGAGCGGATCCACTCCCATCTTCTCCGCGAGCTCGTCGATCGCCGATTCCAGGGCGAAGGTGCCCTCGACGTATCCCGGCGCGCGGAACGCCGAGAGCGATCCCGCGTTCGTGACGACCTTGTACGACTTCGATGTCAGGTTCGGGATGTCGTACAGCGTGTTCGTCGGACCGGTCGGATTCGCGACCCACTTGCCCTGCCCGACGTTCGCCCACGAGGTGTGCTCGAGCGCGGTGATGCGCCCGTCCTTCCCGCCGAGCCGCAGCTGCTGCAGCGTCGCCGAGCGATTCCCCGCCGCGATGTTCTCCTCCTCACGTGTGAGGACGCAGCGGACCGGCCTGCCGAGGCGCATCGCGAAGAGCGACGCGATGATCGAGTACTTGCCAACGCTGCCCTTCGATCCGAAACCGCCGCCCATGTAGTCGCAGATCACGCGGATCTTCGAGAACGGCAGCTTCAGCGCCGCGCGAAGGCCCTGCCTCACGCCGAACACGTGCTGCGTCGACTCGTACACCGTGAGCTGCTCGCCGTCCCACGCCGCGACGGCGCCGTGCGTCTCGAGAGAGTTGTGCAGCTGCGTCGACGTCCGGTACGTCCCCTCGATGACGAACTCGGCCTCGCGGAGCGCGCGCTTGGCGTCGCCGCGCTTGTGGGACGCGCCTTCGGCGACGTTGCCGTCGCTCTCGATCCGGGGCGCCATGTCGCCGATCGCTTCCTCGAGATCGACGACGTGCGGGAGCAGCTCGTAATCCACCTCGACCAGACGCAGCGCCTCGGCAGCGGTCTGCTCGTCGTCGGCCGCGATCGCCGCCACCTCGTCCCCGACGAAGCGGACCTCCTCGCGGAAGATCGTCTCCTCCCCGCGGAAGGCGGCCTTCGGCGCGTTGAAGCGATGAAGCACCCCGCGCACGCCGGAAAGGGCTTCCGCCTTCTTCGTGTCGATGCGGCGGACACGCGCGCGCGGGTACGGGCTTCGCAGCACGCGCACGTGGAGCATGCCGGGGAGATAGACGTCCTGCGTGTACCGCGCGCGTCCGGTGACGCGCTGCACACCGTCGACGCGCCGGCGCGACTTCGCGATCTCGTTGAATTCGGTCCCGCCCCGCGGCGCGGGAAGGTCGCGCCCTTCGACGAGGACGAGCGACTCGTAGACCTCGCCCTCGAACTCCTCCCGGCTCTTGACGACGCGTGGCATCAGCTCAATCTCGCCTTCGGCGAGACGCGCTCAAGGCTGGTGGTCTCGCTCGTCGTGGCGAAGCCACTCCTCGCTCGTTTCATTTCAGCGGCGCTTCCCCGCGCTGACGCCGGCGCGGACGATGTTCGGGTACGCGCCGCAGCGGCAGAGATTCCCCGCCACCGCGCGCCGCACGTCGTCCTCGGTGGGCGACGGCGTGTCGCGGATGAGCGCCACGACCGACATGACCTGACCCGGCGTGCAGAAGCCGCACTGGAACGCGTCGGCGTCGATGAACGCGCGCTGCACCGGATGGAGCTCGCCGTCCTTGGCGAGCCCTTCGATCGTCTCGATCGCTTTTCCCTCGCACGCGACCGCGAGCGTCATGCACGAATACACGGGACGGCCGTCGATGAGGACCGTGCACGCGCCGCAGGTGCCCTCGTCGCACACCTTCTTCGTGCCGGTGAGCCCGAGCGACTCGCGAAGCGTGTCCAGAAGCGTGCGCCTAGGCGGGGCCATGACGGCGACGGACTGCCCGTTCACGAGAAGGGCGACCAGCGCGGGATCGCGACCGCGCAGCAAGCCACGGCCCGTGGAACTGCTTTGGGGCACCTCGTGATGGTAGGTCGCGAGCGCGTCCTATGCTGACCGCGCTTCGCAGGGGAGGTCGCATCCATGGCCATACAGCGTGTCGGCGTCGTCGGGTTCGGCCAGATGGGCTCGGGGATCGCTCAGGTGTGCGCGCAGGCGGGTCTCGACGTGCTCGTCCGCGAGCCCGAGGACGCGCTCATCCAGAAGGGCTTCGGCCGGATCGACGGATCGCTGGCGCGGCTGGTGAAGGGCCAGCGCATCGCCGAGGAGGACGCGCGCGCGGCTCGGGGGCGGATCCGCGGAACGACGGCGCTCGCGGAATTCAAGGATCGCGAGCTCATCATCGAGGCGATCGTCGAGGAGATCGGTCCGAAGAAGAAGCTCTTCGCCGAGCTCGACGGCATCTGCCCGGCGTCGACGATCTTCTGCTCGAACACGTCCAGCCTCACGATCATCGAGATGGCCGCGGCCACGAAACGGCCGGATCGCTTCGCCGGGCTCCACTTCTTCAATCCGCCGGTGATCATGAAGCTCGTCGAGATCGTGAAAGCGCTCACCACGAGCGACGAGACGATCGCCGCGCTCCGCGAGTTCGTCGCGAAGATCGGGAAGACCGGCGTGCTCTGCAAGGACACGACCGGCTTCATCGTGAACCGGCTCATGGTCCCCTACCTTCTCGGCGCCGTGCGCATGCTCGAGCTCGGCGTCGCGACCAAGGAGGACATCGACCAGGCGGTGAAGCTCGGCCTCGGCTATCCGATGGGACCCTTCGAGCTGATCGATTACACCGGCGTCGACATCAACTACCACGTCGCGAACGTCTTCTTCGACGAGTTCAAAGACCCGAACATGGCGCCGCCGCCGCTGCTGCGGCGGATGATGCTCGCGGGGCAGCTCGGTACGAAGACGGGCAAGGGCTTCTACGACTACGACGAGCAGGGAAAGAAAAAGTCGTCGTAGACCACGAGCGCGCGGCGCTGCGAAAGGCGGCGCTGTGGGCGGCCATCGCCGGGATCGCGCACGTCGCGTCGACCGAGTTCGGTCCGGGCTTCTATCCATCGTGGTACTTCGCGCTCGGTGCGGCGAGCTACGGGCTGCTCCTTCCGGTCATCGCGTCGCTCCACGTGCGGCACGAGCCATTACGGCGTTCGGGCGCCGTCCTCGGAACGATCGCCGGCGCGAGCGTGGTGACGCTTGGTCTCGGTGCCGCGGCGAACGCGGATCTCATTCCCGCCGCGCTCTTCGTCCGTGGGATCTGGTGGTGGACGATCGGCAAGATGTGGGCGGAGACCGGCGTGCTGCCGCGCGCGTTCGGGTGGGTCACGATGGCGCTCGCCGTCGTCTGTTTCGGGCTCGTCATCGCCTACGCGCTCACCGGCATCCCGATGGCGCCGCCGGACCTGCCGCTGCGCTTGTTCTTGGGCCTCTGGCTCATCGTTGTCGCGGGACTCCTCTGGCGCGACGCCCGCTAGCATCAACGCGATGGCCGTGACCGCCCGCAAGGGGAGCGCGACGCGTCACGAGGCGCTCGGACTGTCCCTCGCCGACATCAAAGGGATGTACCGCTACATCCTCATGACGCGCCTCGTCAGCGAGCGGATCCTCCAGCTGAACCGCATGGGCCGCACCCCGTTCGGCGCCGGGACCGACGGGCACGAGGCGGCGCAGATCGGTGCGGCGTGGTGCATCCAGCGCGGCAAGGACTGGACCGTTCCCTATTACCGCGACATGGGGGTCGCGTTCGTCCTCGGCTTCAGCGCGCTCGACCAGTTCCGCAGCGTGCTCGCGAAAGCGACCGACCCGAACTCGGCGGGGCGCGCGGTCCTCAACATGTTCAGCTCGCCCAAGGATCGGATCGTGTCGCGGTCGGTGTGCGTCGGCACCGAGTTCCCGCACGCGGTCGGGCTCGCGCTCGCGCTCAAGCTTCGCAAGGAGCCGCAGATCGTCTTCGCGTTCGGCGGCGACGCTTCGACGAGCCCCGGCGACTTCCACGAGGCCGCGAACTTCGCGTCGGTGCACAAGCTTCCGGTGGTCTTCGTGATCGAGAACAACCTCCTCGCGATCTCGACGCGCTTCGAGAAGCAGACCGCGGTGAAGGACATCGCCGAGAAGGCCGCCGCGTACGCGATGCCGGGTCACGTCGCCGACGGGATGGACATGCTCGACAGCTACGAGAAGACCAAGCGCGCCGCGGATCACGCGCGGGCTGGCGGTGGCCCGAGCCTCGTCGAGCTCAAGTGCTATCGCTACCAGCCGCATACGAGCGACGACGACGACAGCCGGTACCGCACGAAGTCCGAGGTCGAAGAGTGGCGTGCCAAGGATCCGGTGAAGCGCGCGCACGGGTATCTCCTGGACGCGGGTGTCGCGGAGTCGGAGCTCGACGCGATCCGGAGCGGGCTCGCCGACGAGATCGAGAAGGCGATCGCGCAGGCCGAGAGCGAACCTGACCCGCGCCCCGAGGACGCGGCCACGCACGTGTACGCGATCGACAATCCGCTCCCCAAGGGCACGCGCGCTTAGCGCGCTCCCCGATGCTCCGAGCGCTCGCGCTCGCGCTCATCCTCGGCGCGTGCACCACGGCGAACCCCTCCGTCACCCCGACGCCGGCACCCACACGCGATCCGAACGCCATCAACGTCACCGCGCTGCTCGACCTGAGCGGAGCGCGCACGCCGAACGGCGGCGCGCAGCGCGACGCGCTGCAGCTCTGGGCCGACCAGCACGCGTCCGCGGTCCCCCGCGTCCGCCTGCGGATCGTCGACGTGGCGAGCAGTCCGTCGAAGACGGTGCTCGAGCTGCGGCGCGCGGCGGTCGAGGAGCGGGCCGACGCGATCGTGATCGGCGTCGGGATCGATTACGACGACGCCTTCGCGTCCGCCGTGCAGCTCGCGGGCGTTCCGGTCCTCTTCACGCTCCCGATCCCCGAGCCGGCCACGACGTCCGGCGGCTGGGCATTTGCCCTCGCGCCGACGCCGGCTCAGCTGGCGCGCGCGGTGCTCGACGACGCGGCGACGCGCGTCGTGCTGAGCGCTGCCGTGATCGTGAGCGACGAGTCCACGACCGCGATCGGCGAGCGCGCGGCCTTGCAGACGGAGCTCGTCCGGAGACGGGTTACGCCGAGCGTCCTGATGGTGACCCCGAGCGACGTCGCGCTGAAGCTCCGGCCGCTGCTCCCGCTCGCGCCCGTCGCGATCCTCGCGGGGACGCCGAAGACATACCTCGAGGCGGCGCGTTCGGCCACGGCCGGGACGGCGCTGTATCTCTCCTACCTCTGCGACTACGGCGACCTCGGCGAGCTTCGCGACGCCGCGGCGTTCGCGGCCTGGCCGGGCACGCGATGGATCGCCACGCCCGCCGCGGCGGGCACCGCATCCGCGCCACGCGTGGCGTTCGTGCAGGCGTTCAACGACCGCGCTGGGCCCGCCACGAGCGTGGCCGCGACCGCCTACGACGCGCTCGCGCTGATCGCGGCCGGCGCCGAGACGGCCGCCGACGCCGACGCGATGCGTGGACGGCTCGAGTCCGGGACGTTCGCGGGCGTCGCGACGACGTACTCGTTCAGCAGATCACAGCACGCCGGATTCAACGCGAACGATCTGGCGATCCTCCGCTACGTCGGGCCGCGCGCGCAACCGAGTCTGCGGCTGGGCGTGTAGCCACACGGCTCGGGCGTTTGGCTGAGGCACCATACGTCCGTGACGACCGAGCTCGACGGACTCATATACGACTGGAATCGCGACGGGCGCGCGGCGCGCGCCGACTACCGCTCGGTCGAGCTCGACGACGAGACGCTCCGCGATGGGCTGCAGGGCCCGTCGATCCGCAACCCTCCGCTCGACGTCAAGAGGCGACTCCTTCATCTCATGGACGCGCTCGGCATCGACACCGCCGACATCGGCCTTCCCGGCGCGTCCCCGCAGGCCCGCGCGGCGATCGTCGCTCTGGCGAAGGAGACGACGAAGCTCCGCAAGCTCCGTCCGAACATGGCGATCCGCACGCACCCCGATGACGTTCGCGCGGCGGTCGAGGCGTCGACGGAGGCGGGAGTGCCGATCGAGAGCTGCGCCTTCATCGGCTCCTCCCCGATCCGCCGCTTCGCCGAGGACTGGAAGCTCGACACCATGCTCGCGGCCGTGGAGACGAGCGTCGCGACGCTGGTGAAGGCGGGCCTTCCGGTGATGTTCGTGACCGAGGACACGACGCGCGCCGACCCGGACACGCTCGTAAGGCTGTACGACGCGGCGATCGGTGCCGGCGCGGCGCGCATCTGCGTCTCCGACACGTGCGGGCACGCCACGCCAGAGGGCGTGCGCAACCTGCTCACGTTCA
>DATBKH010000005.1:0-8994 GCA_036555955.1 Candidatus Limnocylindria bacterium
CGGCTCGCCGGGTGGCACGGGGGAGCGGGTTGCGCGCGAGCCGTCTGGCCGGCCGCGTCGCCGGCGTATGCGAGAGACACGGACGGAGCGGACCGGTAGGTGAGCGCGCAGCCCCGACCCCGGGACAGGACCCGGCCAGCCGAACCGAGCCCGCTTGTCGCCAAGCTGCAGGAGATCTGTGGCGCCGAGTACGTGTTCTGGCGTCCCGAAGATCTGTTGGTGTGGGAATACGACGCCGGATTCGATCGCCATCCGCCGACCGCGGTGGTCCTGCCGGCGGATGGCGAGCAGGTCGTGGCGGTCGTGCGCGCCGCCGTCGCAGCGGACGTCGCCATCGTGCCGCGCGGCGCGGGCACCGGGCTTTCCGGCGGCACGATCGCGTGCGCCGGCGCGATCGTCGTCTCGACCGCGCGGATGCGGACGATCATCTCGATCGACCCGATCGCGCGCGTCGCGGTGGTGGAGCCCGGAGTGCCGAACCTCGCGGTGAGCGCCGCCGCCCGCGCGCACGGCCTCTTCTTCGCGCCCGATCCCGCGAGCCAGCGCATCTCGACGGTGGGCGGCAACGTCGCGACGAACGCCGGCGGACCGCACGCGCTCCGGTACGGCGCGATGACGAATCACGTCCTGGGTGTCGAGCTCGTCCTACCAAGCGGCGAGCTCGCGCGATTCGGGGGCGAGGTCGCGGACCTGCCGGGCTACGACTGCGTGCCCTTCATCGTCGGCAGCGAGGGCACGCTCGGGATCATCACGAAGATCTGGCTGCGGCTGCTCCCCCTCCCCGAAGACGTGCGCACGTTCGTCGCGGTCTTTCCGGACATCGATCAGGGCGCGCGCGCAGCGAGCGCGATCATCGCGAGCGGTGTCGTCCCCGCAGCGATGGAGATGCTCGACCGCGTGACCATCGGCGCGCTCAACGCGGCGTTCGACGTCCACCTGCCGATCGAGGCCGGCTCGCTCCTGCTCGTCGAGGTCGAAGGACTCCGCGAAGAGACGGCGGACTGGGCCGGGAGGATCGATCGGATCCTGCGCACGAACGGCGCGACCGACGTGCGTTCAGCTGAAACGGCCGCAGAGCGCGAGTCGCTCTGGAAGGCGCGCAAGCTGGGATACGCCGCGCTCGCGCGCATCAAGCCGAACAACTACCTGCACGACGCCGTCGTCCCGCGCACCCGTGTACCCGACGTGCTGCGCGACGTGAACGCGATCGCCGACCGCTACGGCTACGTGATCGCGAACATGTTCCACATCGGCGACGGGAACCTGCACCCGGTCCTGCTCTTCGACGCCCGCACCGAGCCCATCGATCGCGTGATGGAGGCGAGCGCCGAGATCCTCAAGGTGGCGATCGCGGCCGGTGGCGCGCTCTCCGGCGAGCACGGCATCGGTCTCGAGAAGAACCACTTCATGTTCTGGGTCTTCGGACCGGAGGATCTCGAAGCGCAGCGCCGGGGCCGCGATTCCTTCGATCCGGAGGCGGTGATGAACCCAGGAAAGGTCTTCCCCGGCGGCGACGCGTGCTCCGACATCCCGACCGAGCGCACCAAGCGTGCCCTGGCGGAGGGGATGTGGGTGTAGCCGTCGAGCCCGCGGGCCATGCCATCGACGGCATGGAGCCGCGGCGCACCGTCGCGGCGGCAAGCGACGCCGACGTGGTCGACGTCGTGCGAGCGGCGAACGAGCAGCAGGAGGGCGTCGTCGTCATCGGAGGCGCGACGCGCCTGGGGGTCGGAGACGCGCCGGCACGCTACGACGTCGCGCTCGATCTTCGGGGCTACCGCGGGATCGTGGACTACGAGCCCGACGATCTGGTCGCGACGATTCGCGCCGGCACGACGCTCGCCGAGCTCTCCGCCGCGCTCGCGCCGCGCGCCCAGCGCTGGCCGGTGGAGGCCGGTCATCACGAGCGCGCGACCGTCGGCGGCATCTTCGCGTCGGCGGCGGCGGGCCCGTCGCGGCTTCGCTACTTCCACCCGCGCGACTGGGTGATCGGCGCGCGCGTCGTGCTCGGCGACGGCACGCTCGTGCGGTCCGGCGGCAGGGTCGTCAAGAACGTGACCGGGTACGACCTCACGCGGCTTTGGAGCGGCACGTTCGGAACGCTCGCGGTGATCCTCGAGCTCACGCTGAAGCTCACCGCGGCCCCGGAGCGGACCATGACGCTGCTCGGCGAGACCGACGTGGAAACGGCGCTCGTGACGGCCGCCGCGCTAAACGCGGCGGGCCTTCCGCTGGACGCGCTGGCGGTCGTGACCGGTGACGCGGTCGGCGCGGTGGGCGCTCGGGGCGATGCCGCGCTCGTGGTGCGCCTGGCCGGTCCGACCGAGGCGGTGCGGCGCCTCGGGCGCGCGGTCCGCGAGCGCCTGCGCAGCCGTGACGTCGCGAACGAGACGTGGGACGTCATCGCGTCGCTGCCGCTCGACACGAAGTGGACGGCGCGCATCGGGTGGCCCGCGGCCCTTCGGCCCGACGTCGGCTTCGAGGGCTACAGCGCGGTGATCTATCCCGCCAACGGGCTGGCGTTCCTGTTGCGGTCGATCGACCGGAACGCGTTCCGCCGGGTCCGCTCCGCGCTCGAAGCGGCGGGCGGGTTCGCCGTGCTGGAACGCGCGAGCGTCGCGTACAAGCGCGACGTCGGCGGTCCCTGGGGCACGGGGCGGACTCCTCCATCGATCGCGCGCGAGCTGAAGCGGCGCTTCGACCCGCGCGGCGTGCTGGCGCCGGGGCGCATGCCGGCGTGACGGCCACGTTCGACACGACCGGCCTCGAGCGCTGCATCCACTGCGGCCTGTGCCTCGAAGCCTGTCCGACGTACCGCATCACCTTTCTCGAGACCGAATCGCCGCGCGGCCGGCTCCATCTCATGGGCGCCCTCGCCGACGGCCGCGTGGACGCGCGCGAGGGCGAGGCGGCCACGGTCCACCTGGACCGCTGCCTGGCGTGTCGCGCGTGCGAGGCGGTATGCCCGTCCGGCGTGCCGTACGGCCGGCTCATCGAGGAGACGCGAGCGGGACTCGCGCGCGTCAGAGGGATCGACCCGCTGACGCGAGCGCTCCTGTGGTGCGCGTCGCGACCGTGGGCGCTCGGCGCGGTCGCCGCGGCCCTCTCGCTGCTGGAACGGACGGGCGCTCGCCGCCTCGCGCGGCGTTTCCTGAGCGCGCGGCTGCGCCGTCTCGACGAGCTCGCGCCCCCGTTCGACCGCCCGCGCTACCGGCCGGTCGCCGCCGCGGGCGCGCGCTCGGCGGTCGCGCTCCTCGAGGGATGCGTCATGCGCGTTTCGTACGGCGACGTGCACAGCGCGACCGCGCGGGTGCTCGCGCGGCTCGGCGCGCGGGTCGGCGATCACCCGCAACAGTCATGCTGCGGCGCGCTGCACGCGCATGCCGGGGACAAGGCCGCCGCGATCCGGCTCGCGAAGCGGAACATCGCGGCGTTCGAGGGCAGCGCGATCGTCGTCGTCAACGCCGCCGGCTGCAGCGCACATCTTCGGTCATATGCGCATCTGCTCGAGGGCGATCCGGCGTGGGCGGAGCGCGGCCGCGCGCTCGCCGCGAAGGTCCGCGACGTGAACGAGCATCTTCTCGCGCTCGCCGGCGAGGAGAGCCTCGGCGAGCTGGCCATGCGCGTCACCTACCAGGATCCCTGCCACCTCGCACACGCCCAGGGCATCCGCGCCGAGCCGCGGGCGCTGCTGGGCAAGATCCGCGGGCTCGAGCTCGTCGAGATGGCCGGTGCCGACGTCTGCTGCGGCAGCGCCGGCTACTACAACCTCACCCAGCCCGAATACGCCGACCGGCTGCTCGCGCCGAAGATCGACGCGATCCTTGCGACGGCGCCGGACGCGGTCGTGACGGCGAACCCCGGGTGCATGCTGCAGCTGGCGGCCGGCCTCCGCGCTCGCGGCCGCGCGGACATTCCGGTGCTGCACGTCGTCGAGGTCCTGGATCGCGCGATGGCGGCCGGATGAAACGCGGGTTGACCATTGCGCTCGCGACGCTCGCGACGGTGATCGCGGTGCTTGCGCTCCTGCTCATCCCGATCTCGATCGCGCTCGGCCGGTACGCGAACGTGCTCGGTGAGGTCATCGTGCTCATCGCGTGCGTCGGCTACGTCGCGAGGGTCATGCGCGCGGATCGGCGGCGCAGGCGCGAGGCGGAGGCGCAGCTGCCCCCCGAGCGAAGGCCGGAGCGCCGCGTGCCCCGGCGTCCGATCACGTTCCAGGTGCGCGAGACCCTGTTCGCGTTCCTCGTGTGGTTCGTGCTCGTCGGCGCGTTCAACGCGTTCGTCGTGGGTCTCGGCCCCGTGCCGAACGTCGGCATCGCGATCTTCGCCGCGTTCATGCTCGCGACGCTCACGATCACCGGCCGTCACATGATGTTCCGACTGACGGCCGAGGACGACACGCCCGCCGAGCGCTGATCGTCGCCCGCCGCTAGAGTCGCGGCGATGGATCTCGGCGTTCAGATCGAGCCGCAGTTCGGCTTCACGTTCGACGACCTTCTCGCGATCGCGCAGGAGGCCGAACGGGCCGGCTTTCGACGGCTGTGGGTCTCGGACCACCTCTTCCTCGACGCGAACGCGACGCGCACCAGCTGCTTGGAAGCGTGGACGCTGCTCGCCGCGCTCGCCGTCCGCACCGAGCGGATCCGCATCGGGCCGATGGTGACCGCGCAGTCCTATCGGAACCCGGCGCTCCTCGCGAAGATCGCGGCGGGCATCGACGTCATGAGCAAGGGACGTCTCGACTTCGGGCTCGGCGCCGGCTGGAAGGAGATCGAGTACCACGCGTACGGGTACGAGTTCCCCGACGCGCCGACCCGCGTGACGCAGATGATCGAGACGCTCGAGATCTGCACGCGGATGTGGAAAGAGGACCGCGCGACGTACAGCGGAAAGCACTACCGGATCGAGAACGCGCTCTGCGCTCCGAAACCGGTGCAGGACCCGCTGCCGATCTGGATCGGTGGCTCGAAGCCCCGCGTCATGCGCGCGGCCGCGAAGTACGGCCACGCGTTCAACATCACCGCGAGCGCGGCGGCGCCTTCGGACCTGCCGGCCCGGCTACGCGATCTGGACGAGGCCTGCCGCGCCGAGAAGCGCGACCCGAAGACGCTCCTTCGGAGCGCCTTTCTCAGCGCGTGCGTCGGCAGGACCCGCGCGGAAGCGGACGCGCACGTCGATCAGCTCGCGGCGCGGACGAAGACGGACCGCGCGGCGTTCCTGAAGCAGCGGCCCGGGCTCATCTACGGCACTCCCGACGAGGCCGCCGCCAGGCTCAAGACCTACGCCGATCAAGGCATCGGCCACGTCAACATCATCTTTCAGCCGTTCGGGAGCGAGCGCTCGCAGATCGCCGCGCTCGCTGAGGTGAGCGCGAAGCTGGCGTAGCGGGCGGCGCTGCGCGGAGCGCCTGCGCGAGCGGAGCGGGTCCTGTCCCGCTCCGGCGAGGACCGTTCAGCTCAGTCGCGCGGACGTTTGAGGTGATGGTCGGTCGCGCGCTGGTACGCCGAGGCCAGAGCGACGAGCAGCGGTTCGCTCAGCGGAGGCCCGACGAGCTGCAGCCCTACGGGCAGCCCATCGGTCCCAAATCCGCACGGAAAGAAGATCGCCGGAATGCCCGCGAGATTGCCGGCCGGGATCGAGCCGATGTTCCCGAGACGACGGTTCGCCGGCGGCGTCGCGCTGGCGGTCGTCGGTGGGCTGTCGAGCGGCTGGGTGATCGGCGTCGCGGTGATCGCGCGTCCGACGGTGAGGATGACGTCGACGTCCTTGAACATCGACTCGAGCGCATCCTGGAGGCGCGCGCGCAGGCGCATCGCGTGGAGGTAATCGCGCGCCTTCGTCTCGAGCGCCGCGCGGAGTCCGGCCTTTTGGCGCGCGTCGACGAGCTCCTCGAAACGGGGGCCCTCGATGAGCTCGGCGAAGATCTCAGCGCCCTCCGCGCCGTAGACGGTCTGGACCATCGGACCGAAGGGCATCGCCGGTAACGTCGCGCGTACGAAGCTCGGTGCCACCCTTTTGAACTCGGCGACGCCGCGCTCGAGCGCATGCTTCGCCTCGGCCGACGCGTGATCGGCGATGTCCTCCTCGGCGAACGCGATCCGGACCTTCTTCAGCGCGCTCGCCGCCGCCCGCGGCGCGAGCGGACGGAAGCGCTTGCCGCTGGTGCTGCGGTCGCCCGCGTCTGGTCCCGCGATCGCTTCGAGCACCGCGGCGCAGTCGTCGGCGGTCCGCGCCATCGGGCCAAGCTTGTCGAGCGTCCACGAGAGCGCCATCGCGCCCCTGCGTGAGACGAGTCCGTACGTCGGGCGGAGGCCCGTGACGCCGCAATACGCGGACGGCGTGCCGATCGAACCCGACGTCTCGGACCCGATCGCGAACGGCACGAGGCCCGCGCCCACCGCCGAGCCCGAACCGCTCGACGACCCCCCGGACCACCGTTCGCGATCCCACGGATTGCGGCCGGGGCCCTGAAGCGACGCGCTCGGATAGCGATAGCCACCGCCGCCGGCGAGCTCGACCATCGCGAGCTTCGCGGCGAGAACGGCGCCGCTCTTCTTCAGCTTCGCGACGACCGTCGCATCTTCGCCGAAGATCTGATCGCGGTACGGCGGCGCGCCCCACGTCGTCGGAGCGCCGCGCGCGGCGAGCAGATCCTTGGCTCCGTACGGGATGCCCACGAGCGCTCCGCCCTGGCGCTGCGCGATCGCGCGGTCCGCGCGCTTCGCCTCGTCCAGCGCGCGCTCCGGTGTGAGCGCGGCGACCGCGTTGTACTTCGGACCGAGCTTGCCGAGGAGATCGAGCGACGCATGCGCGAGCTCGACCGCGGAGATGCGGCGCTTACGGAGCGCGACCGAGAGCTCCGCCACCGTCGCGAAGCGAACGTCCTGCGGAGTCAATCGGCTTTGAAGACCGTCGGGGGCTCGGTGTCGATGGGAAGCCGCTGCGCGCGAAGCTCGGTCGCCGCCTTCTGCACGATGTCGCGCGCTTCGTCGGCGAGCCGCGCGGGATCGTCGATGTTTCGCTCGTCCTGAGCCACCGGAGTGCGGAGAATAGCGTGATACGCTCGGCCGAGGAGCCGAGAGCGATGCAACATCGTCGACAGACCCTCGTTGAGCGTCCGCTAACGCCGCGCGATTACGACACGCCCGTCGGTTGGTGGGGATGGAACTGGGAGCCACCGATCCCGATGTCCATCACGGAGCTGCTCGAGGCCCGGAACATGGATCCGCGGACCGCGGCGTTCTGCGGGATGGTGCTCGAGTCGCACGGGTCGCTGCTCATCGCGGCCGAGCAGCCGCATTCCGGAAAGACGACGACGCTCACGGCGCTTCTCGACTTCCTGCCGAACGCTGTCCGCCGAATCTTCCTTCACGGCTGGGTCGAGACCTTCGACTATCTCAAGCAGACCGACCCCACGCGGACGATCCTGCTGGGGAACGAGCTCTCCTCGCACCTCCCGGTGTATCTCTGGGGGCCGAAGGCGGTACGCGTCTTCGAGACGCTGCGGAAGGGCTACGCGCTCGGCTCGACGCTCCACGCCGACAGCGCGGAGGAGGCGATCGCTCAGCTGACGGGCGAGCTCGGCGTCGCACCGGGTGATCTCGCGCGTGTCGACCTCCTCATGGTGATGCGGGTCTACGCGACGGTCCGTGGCGAGTACGCGCGGCGGGTGGTCAGCTTGCACCGGCTGACCCCGCGCTCCGGTTCGGGGCTCCGGCTCGTGCCGCTGCTCGAGCATCGCGAGTCGCGCGACGAGCACGAGCACGACGAGGATGCCGAGCTCGAGCTCCTCGCAGGTCGCCGGCACGAGGAGATCGACGCGACGGCCGCCGAGCTCGAGCGCCGGACCGAGCTCCTCTGCGACCTGTTGCAGCAGCGGAGGCGCGAGATTCCCGACGTTCGTGCGGCCCTGGCCGAGTACCGTGGAGAGAAGACGCCCATCGAGATGCGAGGAGATCCGACGATATGACCCGACCGACGACCATCGGCGCGCTCCGCGAGACCGATTACCGCCCGCAAACGGTGAAAGCGGAGCTCCGCTCGAACCTCATCGCCGCGCTCGGGCAGAAGCGTGAGATGTTCAAGGGGATCGTCGGCTACGACACGACCGTCATCCCGCAGATCGAGAACGCCATCCTCTCCGGCCAGGACATCATCTTTCTCGGCGAGCGCGGGCAGGCGAAGACGCGGCTCGCGCGGAGACTGATCGAGCTGCTGGACGCGGAAGTGCCCGCGATCGCCGGCTGTGAGATCAACGACGATCCGTTCGCCCCGATCTGCGCCGCGTGCAAGTACCGCGTGGCGAACGACGGCGATTCGGTCGAGCTCGTGTGGCTCACACCCGACCAGCGCTACAGCGAGAAGCTCGCGACGCCGGACATCTCGATCGCCGACCTCATCGGCGAGGTCGACCCGATCAAGGTGGCCGAGGGCCGCTACCTCTCGGACGAGCTCACCATCCACTACGGCCTCGTGCCCCGCACGCACCGCGGGATCTTCACGCTGAACGAGCTCCCGGACCTCGCCGAGCGCGTGCAGGTCGGCCTGCTGAACGTGATGGAAGAGCGCGACGTGCAGATCCGCGGGTACAAGGTGCGCTTGCCGCTCGACCTGTTCGTCGTGGCCTCGGCGAACCCCGAGGACTACACGAACCGCGGCCGCATCATCACCCCGCTCAAGGACCGCTTCGGCTCGCAGATCCGCACGCACTACCCGAAGGAGATCGCGACGGAGGTCGGGATCATGGAGCAGGAGCGGCAGCTCTACGTCGACGATGGCATCACGACGGTCGTGCCCGGCTACATGAAGGAGGTCCTCGCGGAGATCTCGCAGCTCGCCCGCCGCTCGCCGGAGATCTCGCAGCGTTCGGGCGTGTCGGTCCGGGTGACGGTCGCCAACTACGAGAACATCCTCTCCAGCGCCCTCAAGCGCGCCCTCCGGCTCGGGGAGAAGGACGCGGTGCCGCGCGTGAGCGACCTCGGCGCCGTGGCC
>DATBKH010000006.1:0-14407 GCA_036555955.1 Candidatus Limnocylindria bacterium
GGGCGCTTCCGTCGCAGGCGCGACCGAGGTCGGTGGTCGAGCCCTTCGACATCCGACGCGCGATCCCGTCGTTCGTGACCGTGTAGAGGGTCACCGGCCACTGCGCGGACTCAGGCGCGTCGGCGAAGGATGTCGAAGCGATCGCGGTCGGCGACGGCAGCGCGGAGGACGACGAGGGCGGCGAGGGGCTCGTGGTGCTCGATGGAGTGGGCGATGGGGTTCGCAGCGCCGCGGGGGGCGTGCATGCGGTCGCGGTGAACAGCGCCGCGACGAACATCACCGTACGCATGCGATAAATATCCGCTCGCAGCCTAGACTTTCATCGTGGAGCGCATCTATCTCGATCATGCCGCGACGACTCCGGTTGACCCCGAGGTCGCCGAGGCCATGGCGCGTGTCCTGCGGGACACGCACGGGAATCCCTCGAGCATCTACGCGGAGGGTCGCGCCGCGCGCGCCGCGGTCGATCGGGCGCGTGACGAGGTCGCCGCCGCCATCAACGCCGACCCTGCGGAGATCGTCTTCACGAGCGGTGGGACTGAAGCAGACAACCTGGCGCTCCGCGGCCGCATCCGGCTCGACGACGGCGGGGACGGGCTGGTGATCAGCGCGATCGAGCATCACGCCGTGGTCGATACCGCGCGCGACCTCGAACGTGCCGGCGACGCCCGGGTGACGGTCGTCGGCGTCGATCGTCAGGGACTCGTCGATCCCGCCGGAGTCCGCGACGCGATCGACGAGCGCACGGCGCTCGTCTCGGTCATGCACGCGAACAACGAGATCGGGACGATCGAGCCGATCGCCGAGATCGGCGCCATCTGCCGCGATCGTGGCGTCGCCTTTCACAGCGACGCGGTGCAGAGCGTCGGCGCGCTCGACATCGACGTGAAGCGGCTTCCGGTCGACCTCCTTTCCGTGAACGCGCACAAGTTCTACGGACCGAAGGGCGTCGGCGCTCTCTACGTTCGCCGCGGCACTCGGCTCGCGACGATCCAGACCGGCGGCGGTCAGGAGAAGGGCCGCCGCACCGGGACAGAGAACGTACCCGGCATCGTCGGCCTCGGGGTCGCAATGCGCATCGCCACCGCGCGGCGGGCCGTCGAGTCCCCGCGCCAGGCGGAGCTGCGCGACCGGCTCGTCGCCGCCGTCATAGCGCGCGTGCCGGAGACCGTCCTCAATGGCCATCCACGCGAACGGCTCCCGAACAACGCTTCGTTCTGCATCGCCGGGACCGAGGGCGAGTCGCTCATCGTGGCGCTCGACCTCGAAGGCTTCAGCGTATCCAGCGGGTCGGCCTGCACCTCCGGCGAGACGGAGCCGTCGGCCGTACTTCTCGCGCTGGGGATCGACCGCGACCTGGCGAAGGGGTCGCTGCGCGTCACCCTGGGGCGCTCGACGACGGCGGAGCACATCGATCGTTTCGTCGACACGCTGGCCCGGGTCGTGGCGCGTCTCCGCGAGCCGGTGGCCGTTTGACCCTGGGCAGCGGGACCGATGTGAACCCCCGCGACGGCGACCGAGTGAAGATCGAAGTGGACCTCGCCGGCGGCGTCGTGGCAGAGGCGCGCGTCGTGCAGTCCGGCTGCGAGGTGTCCACGAAGGCGGCGGCCGCGCTCGCGCGTCTTGCGCGCGGGCAAAGCCAGGGAGACGTCCTCGGATACGACGTGCCCCTGGTGACGACACAGCTCGGTCGTCTCGACGAGGAACAGGAGCGCTGCGTCGCGGTCGCAATCGGCGCGCTCCGCAACGCGATCGTCAGCGCGCACACGAGGACCTCGGCGTGAGCGAACGCGTTTTCGTCGCGATGAGCGGCGGAGTCGATTCATCCGTCGCCGCCGCGATCCTCGCCGAGCGTGGCGAGGACGTGGTGGGCGTGTGGATGCGTCTCGTCCCGCCCGGCTCCGATTCCGACGCGCCCCGGTGCTGCGGAACGGACGAAGCGGGCGAGGACGCGCGCCGCGCCGCGGCCGTCCTCGGCATCCCCTTCTACGCCCTCGACTATGCGGACGTGTTCGGCCGTCGGGTAGTCGATCACTTCGTAAACGCGTACGCCGCCGGCGAGACACCAAATCCGTGCGTCTCGTGTAACCAGCACGTGAAGTTCGACGCCCTGCTCGGCGACGTCGTTCGCAAGTTCGGCGGTACGCGCCTGGCCACCGGACACTACGCACGCGTCGCCGCGAAAGGCGATCAGCGCCGCCTGCTGAAGGCACGCGACCGCGCGAAGGATCAGTCGTACGCCCTCTACATGCTCGGCCAGCGCGAGCTCCGCCGGCTGGAGTTTCCGATCGGCGAGCTTGCCGACAAGGCCGAGACCCGAGCGATCGCGGCGCGCTTCGCGCTCCCGACGGCGACGAAGGCCGAGAGCATGGACATCTGCTTCGCGCCGGGTGACTACCGCGAGCTCGTGAGGTCGCGCGCGCCGGAGGCATTTGCTCCGGGTCCCGTCGAGCGGATCGACGGCGAGGTGATCGGCACCCACGGCGGGATCGGCGCGCTCACCGTGGGGCAGCGTTCGGGGGTCGGTGTCGCGACAGGGGAGCGGCTCTACGTGCTGCAGCTCGATCTCGACCGTCGCGCCGCGGTCGTCGGGACGCGCTCCGAGGTCACGACGACGACCTACGCGCTCGATCACGTCTCGTTCGTCGCGGGCGAGCCACCGTCGGCACGCTTCGCGACGGATGTCGTGCTGCGCTATCGCGGCATCGCACTTGCCGCGACGGTGGACGTGCGTGAACGCCAGGCGACGCTGCACCTCGACGCTCCAGCGCTTGTCGCGCCGGGACAAGCGGCCGTCTTCTACGACGGGGACGAGGTCGTCGGCGGCGGCGTCGTAGCCCGGGACATCCGCTAGACCGTGCGCGCGCTGACCCGCATCGCCGCGGTCGCCGTGGCCGGCGCCGCCCTCTACTTCGCCGGCATCGTGAACAGCATCATCCTCGAGCATCCGGGCCGTGGCGGCGTCGGCGTCGTCGTCCTCGGTATCGCGGCCGCGATCGCTCTCCTTATCTATGCGCTGCGGGGTACGGGTCGCGGTGACGCGAGGGTGAACATGGCGGGCCGCACCTGGCTGCTCAGAGGGACGTGGGCGTTCGTCTGCGTCATGGGCCTTGTCAGCTTCGGATGGCTGATCGGCATGCCGCGGCAGCACTCGATGGACTGGACGCCCTATCACAACGACGCGATCGCGCTGAACGAGTGCGCCGCGCGGCTGGTGCTGGACGGGCGTGATCCGTACACCGATCTCGACGTGTTCGCCTGCTACGGCAGCCTCGGCATCGGCCCGGATCGCACCACGCCGCTCCGTCGTGGCGAGTTCGCGGCGGACACGATCTACCCGAGCGATGCGGAGATGGATCGGGTGTGGGATCTGCGGGCGGGTGGCGACGGGACGAACGAGGAGTTCGTGTGGCGGCCGTCGTATCCCGCGCTCTCGTTCCTCCTCCTGATCCCCTTCGTCGCGGTGGGCTGGGACACGAACTACCTGTACGTGGCGTGCCTCTTGGTGGCAATGGCCTTCGTCGTCGCGCGCGCTCCGCGGACCCTGCGTCCGTTCTTCCTCACCGGTCTTCTGGGGGCGGCGAGCCTCGCCGCGTTCACCGTCGGCGGAAGCTCGGACCTTCTCTATGCGCTTCCGCTCGCCATCGCGTGGATGTATCGCGATCGGAAGTGGGCAGCGATCCCGTTCGGCGTCGCCGTCGCGACGAAGCAGATCGCGTGGTTCTTCGCGCCGTTCTGGCTGATCGCCGTGATCCGCGAGCGCGGCTGGCGCGCGGCCGCTCGTGACGTCGCGATCGCCGCGGCGATCTTCGCCGTCACGAACCTTCCGTTCATCGTTCACGATCCCGGCGCGTGGATCGCGGGGATCCTCACCCCGGCGATCGAGCCGATGTTCCCGCGAGGAGCGGGGCTCGTGTTCCTCTCGACGAACGGCGGGCTCGCGATGCCTCCGGCGCTCGCGTACGCGGCGATGGAGGCGATCACCGGGATCATCTGCCTCGCCGTCGCCTGGCGGACGCGAAGGTCGAGCCCCGAGCTCGGGGCGGTGCTGGCGGTGGTGCCGCTGTTCTTCGCCTACCGCAGTCTGTTCTCGTACTTCTTCCTGTTGCCGCTCTTCGCGATGGCCGCGCTGGCGCGGATGCCGCTTGGCGAGCTCGCGCTCGAGCGCGCGCGCCGCCTGGGAGGGCTCACGATCTTCGCAGCGCCGTCCCGTACCTAGTGCCCCCGGCTGTCGTCGTGCTCGGCCTCGTCGCCCTCGGGGTGCCGGCGGGCGCCCGCGCGGCGTTCGGAAAGCCGCGCTCGCTCGTCCGCGCTTGGCTTCTGGCCGGCGCCCTGGCGCTGGGCGCTCAGGCGGTGGGTGAGCTCGCCGGCATCTCGCTCGGGGTGCTGGGAGACGCCCAGCTTGCGCTCGCCGCCCTCGCCGCAGGCATCGCGGCTGCAATCGTTGCCATCGCGGAAGCCCCCACGAAGGGGTAACTTCTTAGCGCGAAAGGGAGAGAGCGATCATGGGCTTCATCATCGGAATACTCGTCGGGGCTGTCGGCGCGCTGCTATATGCGCCGAAGACCGGCGACATCACGCGGGAAGAGCTGCGGGTCCGCAGCGAAGAGCTGAAGCGGCGAGCCGACGAGCTCCAGCGCATCGCGCAGAAGATCGCCGACGACGCCTCGGTCAAGGGCAAGGAGCTCATCGACGAGGCACGCCGGCAGTGGGACCAGAGCGCCGCAGGGCGAGCATCCTCGTCGCAGAGGACCGGGACCGGAGGCTCCGCCAACCAGACCGACCGCTAGACTTTCACTTCAGAGCGGGGAACGCGGGGAGCCGGGGTCGGCGCCCCGCGTTTTCGTTTAGGAGGAGGCCGACGCCTCCGAGGAGGAGACGGGACATCGACAGCGCGACGATCCGAGAGCGATTCATCGCCTTCTTCGAGGAGAAGGGTCATACCCGCATGCCCAGCTGGCCGCTCATCCTCAAGGACGACCCGAGCGTCCTCTTCACGAGCGCGGGCATGCAGCCGCTGGTCCCGTATTTCACCGGTCAGAAGCAGCCGCCGGCGAAGCGGATCGTCGCGGTGCAGAAGGTGTTCCGCGCGACCGACATCGACGAGGTAGGGCGGGATGGCTACCACCAGACCTTCTTCGAGATGCTCGGGAACTTCAGCGTCGGCGACTACGGCAAGAAGGAAGCGATCGCCTGGGGCTGGGAGCTCCTCACAACGGTATTCGGGTTCGACGGCGCGAAGCTCGTCGCGACCGTGCACGAGACCGACGACGAGGCCTTCGAGATCTGGACGAACACGCTGAAGCTGCTGCCGCCTGAGAAGATCTACCGGCTCGGCGACGAGAACAACTTCTGGGCGCCGGGTCCGACGGGCCTCTGCGGACCGGACAGCGAGGTCTTCATCGACAAGGGGCCGCAGCCCGGCGTGCCCGAGCACGACTGCAGCCCCGCCGAGAACTGCGGCCGGTGGCTCGAGATCTGGAACTTCGTGTTCCAGCAGTACGACCGCAAGTCCGACGGCACCCTCGTGCCTCTCCCGAAGCGGAACATCGACACGGGCGCGGGGCTCGAGCGTCTCGCCCAAGTCCTCCAAGGCGTTCCCGGCGACACGTACCGGACGGACCTGTTCCAGCCGCTCGTAAAGAAGATCGAGTCGCTCTCCGGGAAGAAGTACGGCGACGACGGCACCACCGACCTGTCGATCCGCATCGTGGCCGAGCACTCGCGTGCGGCGGCGTTCCTCATCGCGGACGGGATCTCGCCGTCGAACGAATTCCGCGGCTACGTCCTGCGCCGGCTCATTCGCCGTGCGGCGATGCACGGACGCCGTCTCGGCCTCCGGACGGGCTCGCTGTCACAGCTCGGTGGCGAGGTCGTGAAGACGATGCAGCGGCACTACCACGAGCTCACCTCGGCTCGCGACCGGATCACCCAGATCATCCTCGAAGAGGAGGAGAAGTTCGAGCGCACCCTGGCGCAGGGGCTCACGATGATCAACGAGGCCATCGCCCGCGCCGCCGCGCAGGGGCAGAAGTGGATCGACGCCGACACGGCGTTCCGGCTCTCGGACACGTACGGGTTCCCCCTCGAGATGACGAAGGAGATCGCGACCGCCTCGGGGCTCTCCGTCGACGAGCGCGGGTTCCGCGAGCTCCTCGAGACGCAGCGCAACCGGAGCCGCGCGACCGCGAAGTTCACGCTCGACGGGATGCGGTTCGGACAGTTCTACGCGGGGCTTCGCGAGTCGGAGAACCTGCGCACCGAGTTCACCGGGTACGACGAGCTGTCGACGGACGGCACGATCCTCTCGCTCGTTGTCGGCGGCTCGCGCGTCGAGGCCGCGCACGAAGGCATGGACGTCGAGATCGTGCTCGATCGCACTCCGTTCTATCCGGAGGGCGGGGGTCAGGTCGGCGATCGCGGGACGGTCACGACCGATGAGGGCCGCGCGATGGTCGCCGACACGCAGACCGCCGCGCCGGGCGTGATCGTCATGAGCGCGAAGGTGGTCGACGGCGTGCTGCGCCTCCGCTCCCGCGCGCACGCCGCGGTGGACGAGGACGCGCGGCGCGACACGATGCGCAATCACACCGGGACGCATCTGCTCCATGCGACGCTGCGCAACCTGTTCGGCGAGGACGTGCATCAGGCCGGATCCCTCGTCCATGCCCCGAACCTGCGGTTCGATTTCACCTTCGGTCGCGCGCTCACGCCGGAGGAGCTGCAGCGCGTCGAGGATGAGGTCAACCGGGCCATCCTTTCGAACAGCGACGTGCACGCACGGTCGATGCCGCTTCAGGAAGCGCTCGCGACGGGCGCGATGGCGCTGTTCGGCGAGACCTACGGCGACGTGGTGCGAGTCGTGGAGGCCGGACCGTCGCGGGAGCTCTGCGGCGGCACGCACTGCCACTGCACGGGCGACATCGGTCTCTTCCTCATCACCAAAGAGGAGTCGATCGGCGCCGGTGTGCGGCGCATCGAAGCGGTGACCGGTGTCGGCGCGCTCCGCGAGGTGCGCGACATCCGGGAGCGGTCCTCGCGCGCCGCGGCGGCCCTTCGCGTCCCCACGACGCGCCTTCCCGAAGCGGTCGCCCAGCTCGTGGAGTCGCGGGACCGCCTCGACAAGGAGCGCGCCGCGCTCCAGCGGAGCGGCGCGGACAGCGCCGCGTCCTCGCTGCTCGCGGCTGCCGAAGCGCTCGGACCGGTCCGTGTGGTCGCGGCGAACGTCGGCGACGCGGATCTCAATCAGCTGCGGGCGCTCGCCGACCGCGTGCGCGAGGGCATCGGCACGGGCGTGGTGATCCTCGGCGGCTCGCGCGAAGGGAAGGCCGCGCTGTTTGTAACGGTCACGAAGGACGTCAGCGCGAAGGTGAGCGCGGACTCGGTCATCAAGGCCGTCCAGGGCGTCTTCGGCGCGAAGGGCGGCGGACGTCCCGAGAGCGCCTCGGCCGGCGGCGGGACGCCTTCCCAGCTGGGCGACGCCGTGGCTGCGGCACGGACCGCGGTCCGGGAGCGTTTAGACGGAGGTGGCTAGGGACCGGGCGCGCGAGGCGTCGGCGGGACCGCGTGTCGCGGGGATCGAGCTCGCGGCGGGGTCCGCCCGGGCGGTCGTCGCGCGGACCGAAGGCGGCCGGCTGCGCGTCGTCGGCCGTGGCGAGACCGCGCTCCCCGCGGACGCCATCGCGGGGGGTCTGGTCGTGGATCGCGCGGTCGTCACGAACGCGGTGAACGCGGCGCTCGCGACCGCCGAGCGTGGCGCGCCGACAGAGCGCGTGGTCGTCGCGATCGACGGGGACGACGTGCGCACCTATCACGTGAAGACGCCGTTCGACCGCGAGGATTCGGGTGCGCCGATCGTCCGCGGCGAGATCGAGCGCGCCGTCCGCGAGGCTCGTGAGGAAGCGGCGCGGTTCGCACAGCGGGCCATCGCGGACGACGCCGCGCTTCGCGGCGTCGCGACCGCGCGCCTCACCGATGACGTCGCGGGCCTCGTCCTCGACGGGCGCGAGCTCGACTCGATCGAGGGTTATCACGGCCGAGCGCTGGAGGTGCACACCGATGTCGCGGTAGCCCCGCTCGTCCTTTCGGGCGCCGCGCTCGCGACGATCGCGCCGCGACGCCGACCGACCGCGGTGCCGGGCATCTACGCGCTCGCGCGTCTCGTGGCGGAATCGGGGATCGCCGACGCGGGCGTCGTCCGCGTCGGCTCGGACGTGACCGCGCTCGCGCTGGTGCGCGAGCGGCGCGTCGTCGGCACGCGCGTGTTCGGTCTGGGCCGGAGCGCGTTCACGGATAGAGACGACACGCGAGACGAGGACGCGCGCGTGTGGGCGGAGATCGTGTCGCTTCCGCTCTCAGCGGACAACGCGCCGCCGCCCGAGCGATGGCTGTTCGTGGGCGTCCCCGAGTCGCTGCTCGCTCTTCCGAACGGGCTGGCGAAGATCGTCGGCGAGGCGCGCGGCGGTGCGGCGCGTATCGGCCCGCTCACCCCCAGCGTCACGAGCCGGGCGTTCTCCGACATGCCGCTCGGCGCGGAAGATCTCGTCGCCGTCGGCGCGGCCGCGCTGGCCACCGGGGTGTACGCGTGACCGTCGCCGCGGCCCCGGCTCGCCGGACCGTCATCGATCTCGGCGCGGAGGCGACGATCCTGGATGCGGCGCGGCAGCTGTCGCAGGTGGAATCGCCGGACGTGATCTTCGTCGTGCCCGCGGGTGCACCGCTCACGCGCAACGCCGCCTTCCTCGACGTGCTCCGCCGTCGCGCCGGCGACCGGCGCATCGTGCTCGTCTCGAGCGAGGCACGAGCGCGCTCCCTTGCCGCGTCCGTGCACATGAAGGCGTTCGCGAGCATCGCCGCGCTGGACCGGCACGAGCTCGACGCGACGGAGCACCTGACCGACGCGCGCCGCGCGGTCATGGCGACGATGCGGCGTCCGGTCGCGCCGCGCCGCGGGCTCTCGCCGGCGCGGGCGCTGGCGATCTTCCTGAGCCTGCTCATGGCGGCGGGCATTCTCCTCGCCGTCGTCGCGCCCTCCGCGACGATCGTGGTCGCGGCGACGACGGCGCCCCTCGGTCCGTATGAATACGACCTCCGCGCGGGTCCGAACGGCGGCGACATCAGCGCGCGGACGATGTTCGACGACAAGCTGTCGGTGCAGACGACCGGGACCGCGACCGGGTCGCGACTGGACGAAGCGAGGGCGACGGGCGTCGAGAAGTTCTCCAACCTCACGACGAACGACATCCGCATCCCGACCGGCACGCTCGTGCAGACGACGGACAGTCCGCCCATCCGCTTTCTCACGACGGAAGACAAGGTGCTCCCGCGAAGCTCGATCCTGCCGCTCCCGACGGTGGGAACGGTGCTCATAAACATTCGCGCCATCGACGCGGGGACGCAGGGCAACGTCGGCGCCGACAAGATCACGCGCGCCGCCAGCACGGAGTACCTCGTGACGAATCCGGCGCCGACGACCGGCGGAAAGTCCGACCAGATCCCCGTCGTGACCCAAGCCGACTACGACAAGGCGGTGCAGCAGGCCGACGCCGACGTGCAGCGCGCCGCCGAGCAGCGCCTCGCCGCCTGGAAGGCCGAGGCGCCGAAGACGGTGAACGTGTACGGCGTGCTGGCGCAGAAGACCGGGGTGAAGACGCCGGCCGGTGACGTCGTCGGCACGGAGCTCACGAAGGAATCGCCGACCTTCCAGATCACGGTCACCGGCAGCGCGACGGCGTATTCCGTCGACGCGAGCGAGCCGAAGGCCACAGGCATCGCGCGCCTCAAGCAGGAGCTGCCCGCCGGCATGAAGCTCGACGAGAAGACCGCGGCAGTCGATCTGGTCATCCCGGCGTCCATAGCCGCCGACGGCGTGCATTGGCGCGTGCAGGCGAAGGGATCGCAGTACGCCGAAGTGAACAAGGTGCAGATGACCTCGGCGCTCGCGGGCCGCGGCTACGACGAGATCGGCGCCGTGGCGAAGCGCTTCGGGTTCGAGCTGCAGACTTACACGCCATGGCCGTCGTGGTGGCCGCGCCTGCCGGTGCTCGATTCGCGCATCACCATCGAGCTCGCGCCCGTGGCGGCGAATCCCCCGTAGCGCGTGCGCTATCTTGCGCTCGACGTCGGCGATCGCCGCATCGGCCTCGCCGTCGGCGATGACGCGCATGGGCTCGTCCGGCCTTTGCGTACGCTTTCACGTCGCAGCGTGTTGAAAGATCTCGAGGAGCTCCGGCGCGTCGCGCGTGAAGAGGAGGTCGATGCCCTGGTCATCGGACTGCCGCTGACGCTGCGGGGCGAGGTCGGTCATCAAGCCGAACGCGTCCGCCGCTTCGCGGAGGCGTCGAGCGCGCTGGGGCTGCCGATCGAGCTGTACGACGAGCGTCACACCACGAGCGAGGCCGAGCTGCGTGGCGCCACCGATGTCGACGCCGCGGCGGCGACGATCATCCTCGAAGACTTCCTCAGCCGGCGCTCGCGCTGATGGGGCTTCGGGTACGGGGCGCGCCACGGCAGCAATCCGCCCTGGGTCCACTCGTGTTCATCCTGCTCATCGTCGGCCTGATCGTCGGCGGTGTCGTGTTCGGCAGACCGATCGCCGAGGACGCGCTCATCGCGCAGGTGCAGGATCACGACACGCTCCTCAAGCAGGGCATCGTCCGCACGATCCTCGCCGACCGCGTCGGCGGCGAGCCAGATCTCGCGAAGGATGCCCATGCCGATTCGAAGAGCTTCGTCATCGAGCGCGGCGAGACGGCCGGCGACATCGCCCGGCACCTGGAAGAACAGGGCTTCATCCGGTCGGCGCTCGCGTTCTCGTACGTCCTTTACGACACCGGCCGCGAGAGCGCGCTGCAGTCGGGGACGTACACGATCTCCGCGGCGCTCACGCCGCGCGAGCTCGCACGGGTCTTCGAGAAGGCACCCGGCGACCAGGCGGTGCTGCGCGTCATCGAAGGGTGGCGCCTCTCCGAGACCGCCGCCGCCGTGAACAAGGCGTTCCCCGCCATCACCGCGGACGACTTCATGCGCGTCGCCGTCGTCGGGCAGCGCAAGAACACCGTGCTGGCGGGCATGCCGGCGGAAGCGACGCTCGAGGGGTTCCTTTTCCCGGACACGTACTTCTTCAAACCGACCGCGACCGCTGACGAGATCGTGAACGCGCTCCTCGATCAGTTCGAGCAGCGCGTGGGCCAGACGGTCCGCCAGGCCGCCGCCGCTCGGAAGACGACGGTGTACGACATCGTGAAGCTCGGCTCGATCGTCGAGCGCGAGGCCCGCGACCGCGCGGAGAGTCCGACCATCGCCGGCGTGTACGCGAACCGCCTCGAGATCGGGATGAAGCTCGACGCGGACCCCACGATCCAGTACGCACTCGGCGACTGGCGCGAGTTGACGCTTCCTGATCTCGAGATCGACTCGCCGTACAACACCTACAAGGTCGCGGGGCTGCCTCCGACTCCGATCTGCAGTCCCGGCCAGGCCGCGCTCGAGGGTGCGGCTCAGCCCGCCGACGTTCCGTACCTCTACTTCGTCGCGAAGAACGACGGCACCGGAGACCACGCCTTCGCGAAGACGCTCGAGGAGCACGAGGCGAACCGGGTGAAGTACGGGAACAAGTAGTCAGCCGAGCGAGGAGCGGCTCCGCCGGGACGAGCGAGTCCACCAGCCTTGAGCGTGTCTCCGCGCGGAGCGCGAGATTGAGATTGACCACATGAGCCACGAGCGAGGAGCGGCTCCGCCGGGACGAGCGAGTCCACCAGCCTTGAGCGTGTCTCCGCGCGAAGCGCGAGATTGAGCAAGTGAGCCACGTCTGGCTCATCGGTGATCCGGTCGCGCATTCGCTCTCGCCCGCGATGCACAACGCCGCCTTCGCGACGCTCGGGTTGCCCCACAGGTACGAGGCGAAGCAGACCGCACCGGACGAGCTCCCGGCCACGCTCGAGCGAATGCGCCGCGGCGACGTTCTCGGCGCAAACGTCACGATCCCGCACAAGGAAGCCGCGTTGAAGCTCGTCGACGAGGTCAGTGACGAGGCGCGGCGCATCGGCGCGGTCAACACGATCGTCGTGCGCGGCGGCCGTCTGGTCGGCGACAACACCGATGGTCTCGGGTTTCGCCAGGCCGCGGCGGAGCGCTCGCTCTTCTCCGAGAACGAGACCGTCCTCGTGCTCGGCGCCGGCGGCGCGGCTCGGGCAGTGGTGCGCGAGCTCCTACGCTCGAACGACGTCATCGTCGCCGGCCGTGCGCTCGAGCGCGCCCAGGCGCTCGTCTCCGCCGTGCGTCCCGACGACACCGCCGCGGCCAGCGCGATGACCTGGACCGAAGCGCAGCACCTGGATTGGGTGGATGGCCTCGTCAACGCGACGCCGCTCGGTCTGGACGGGGAGGACGTCCTCGAGGGGTTCCGCCTGAGCGCCTTGCCGCGGTCCATCGCCGATCTGGTTCCGGTCGCCGCGGAGACGCCGCTGGTCCGGCGCGCGCGCGAGGCTCAACATGTGCGCTTCATGGATGGGCTCCTCATGCTCCTGTTTCAGGCCGCGCGGTCGTTCGAGCTCTGGACGGGCGTGCCCGCGCCGCTCGAAGCGATGCGGGCGGCCCTGCCGCGCGCGGCATGAGGTTCCTCACCGCCGGCGAATCGCACGGTCCCGGAGTGCTCGCGCTCGTGGACGGCGTGCCCGCGGGTCTCGCGATCGACGTCGCCGCGATCGATGCCGACCTGAGGCGCCGCCAGCTCGGCTACGGTCGCGGCGGCCGGCAGCGCATCGAGCGCGACGCCGTGCGCATCACCGGTGGCGTGCGCCAGGGCCGCACCACCGGCGGTCCCATCGCGCTGCAGATCGACAATCGCGACGCGGTCAACTGGGAGCGGGTCATGAGCGTCGTCCCGGTGGCCGAGCCGCCCGACGCCGTCACGCGCCTGCGCCCCGGGCACGCGGACCTCGCGGGCGCACTGAAGTTCGGGCACGAGGACGTCCGGGACGTCATCGAGCGCGCGAGCGCGCGCGAGACCGCGGCCCGCGTGGCGGCGGGCGCGGTCGCGAAGCTGCTGCTGAAGGTCGTCGGCACGGACGTCCTGAGCGAGACGAAGACCATCGGTACCGTGACCGGACGACCGACCTTCGATCGCGACGCGATAGAGGCGAGCGAGGTGCGCACTGCGGATACGCGCGCGGCTGCCGCGATGGTGGACGCGATCTCTGCGGCGCGCGAAGCCGGCGACACGCTCGGCGGCGTCGTGGCGCTTCGCGCGACGAGCGTGGTTCCGGGGCTCGGCTCGTTCGCCGAGTGGGATCGCCGTCTCGACGGCCGGATCGCGCAGGCGCTCATGTCCATCCAGAGCGCGAAGGGCATCCAGTTCGCGGACGCGTTCGTAGCCTCGACCGAGCGCGGCAGCACGGTGCACGACCCGATCGCGGTGCGGGACGGCGCGTTCGTGCGGAGCCGGAATCGCGCCGGCGGGCTCGAGGGTGGCGTGACGAACGGGGAAGACGTCCTCGTCGAGATCGCCTTCAAGCCGATCTCTACGCTGATGAAGCCGCTGCCCTCCGCCGACCTGCGGACCGGCGCTCCGTCACCTGCGCACGTCGAGCGAAGCGACGTCTGCGTCATCCCCGCTGCCGGCGTCGTCGCGGAGGCGATGCTGGCGTTCGTTCTCGCCGACGCGCTCTGCGAGAAGTTCGGCGACGACAGCGTCGACGACCTCTGCGCCGCGGTCGAGCGCTACCGCGGCCGGCTCCGCCCCATCGATCGGCGGTGAGCTGAGTGCACCTCTTCCTCGTCGGACCCCCCGGCATCGGCAAGTCCACCATCGCGCCGCTCCTGGCGCGCCACTTCGGCGCCGGGCTCGTCGAGATCGATAGAGAGATCGAGCGCCGCGCGCGAAAGAGCTGCAAGGACGTCATCGAACGGGACGGCATGGAGCGCTTCCGCGAGCTGGAGTCGGAGGCGCTCGGCAGGCTCGCGCCGACGCCGGCGTGGGTCGTCGTGGACACGGGCGGCGGCGCGCCGATCCGCGAGGCGAACCGCGCGCTCATGCGCGGCCTGGGGATCATCGTCGGTCTTCGCGGCTCGCTCGAACGCGTGACGGCCGGCATCGCCGCGACGATGGCGAAGCGGCCGAACGCGGAGACGCCGGCCGCCGTGCGCGCGCGGTCGGTCCTGCGAGAGCGCCGTGTCGCGTATGCGGACGCCGACATCGTCTTCGACGTCGACGGCGCCACGGCCGAGGAGACCGCCCGGGCGATCGCCGCGTGGCTCGTGTCGGCGCGCGGCGTGCGCATCGACGTCGCCGGCGCGGAGCGACCGTGCCGCGTCCTCATCCGGGCTGGGCTTCTCAGCCACGTCGGAGCGCATCTCGCGGACCTCGGCTGGCGGGGCCGTGTCGCGGTCGTCAGCGACGCGCCGACGG
>DATBKH010000007.1:0-22693 GCA_036555955.1 Candidatus Limnocylindria bacterium
TGCCACCGCGCTACCTGGTGGGTGGAGACGTCATGCGCTGCGAGATCGAGGGCATCGGCGCGATCGAGAACGTGATCGTCGACGAGCAGCCGCGCGTCGCCCGGCCGTGGGCGTTCCCGCGCGCGACCACGCCGGTCGGCGGGGTCGTGTCGAGCGTGCGCGAGCTGCTTCGCTACGCGCGCTTTCACCTCGGAGACGGCCAGAGCGTCGACGGCGGGCGCCTGCTCTCGGTCGGCTCGCTCGAGCTCATGCGCACGCGTCTGGCGCCGGCCGACAACGGTCGCGCCGTCGGCGTCGCGTGGTTCCTCCGCGAGATGGGCGGCGTGACGATCCAGATGCACGGCGGCGCCGCGATCGGCCAGCAGGGTGTGCTCATGCTCGCGCCGGAGCGCAAGTTCGCGATCGCGGTGCAGACGAACTCCGGACGCGGCGGGCTGCTCCACGGCGACGTCACGAAGTGGGCACTGAAGACCTACGTCGGCGTCGAAGACCCTGAGCCGGAGCACGTGCGCATGACGAAGTCGCGCCGCGACGAGCTCGTCGCGCGCTACACGGCGGCGCTCGCGGACATGGAGCTCAAGGCGGGCGGCGACGGCGTGCTGCTCATCCGATCGATCAGCCACAACATCCTCCAGGTCAGGCCGGCGCCTACAGATCCACCGCCGTCGCCGGTCGCGTTCATTGGGGACGATCGCTTCGTCTGCCTCGAGGGTCCGATGAAGGACGTGCGCGGCGAGGTCCTGCGCGACAGCAGCGGCTTGGTGCGCTGGATCCGCGCGGGCGGTCGCGTGTACCGCCGGCTCGAGTCGTAGTGCGGCAGTACCTCGACATCCTGCGCCGCGCGCTCGAGGAGGGCGACGATCGGGTGGATCGCACCGGCGTCGGGACCCGTGCCGTGTTCGGCGAGCTCATGCGGTTCGATCTCGCACGGGGTTTTCCGGCGGTCACGACGAAGCGGCTCGCGTTCCGTTCCGTCGTCGCGGAGCTCCTCTGGTTCCTCGCCGGCAGCTCCGACGTGAACGATCTCCACGCGCTCGGCGTGCACATCTGGGACGGCAACGCGTTCGCGGACTATTGGCGCGACCGCGCCCGCTTCCCCGGCGACGCCGGCCGCAATTACGGGCAGCAATGGCGCGACTGGATCGCGCCCGATGGTCGCCACGTGGATCAGCTTCGTGACGCCATCCGTCTGATCCGCGAGCAGCCCGCGAGCCGGCGGATGCTCGTCGTCGCGTGGAACCCCGGTGAGCTCGAGCAGACGTCACTGCCCGCCTGCCACGCCTTGTTCCAGTTCTTCGTCGCCGGCGGCAAGCTCTCGCTGATGATGTACCAGCGGTCGTGCGACCTCGTGCTCGGCGTGCCCTTCAACATGGCCGAGTACGCGCTCCTGCTCGAGCTCGTGGCCCGCGAGGTCGAGCTCGCGCCGGGTGAATTCGTGCACGCGCTCGCCGACGCGCACATCTACCGCGACCACATCGACGCCGCGCGCGAGCAGATCGAGCGCGAGCCGTTCCCAGCGCCGACGCTCTGGCTCGACCCCGAGCTCCGCGGCGTCGACGACGCGGTCGCGCGCTACCGCGAGATCGTCGCGCGCGCGAAGCGTGGCGAGGCTCCCGGCCCGCTGCTCGACGGCTTCGCCCGCCTGCTCAACTACCAGCACCACCCGCCGATCAAAGCGAAGATGGCGGTGTGACCAGGCGCATCTCGTTCGTGCTCGCCTTCGATCGCAACAACGTGATCGGCAAGAACGGCGGTCTTCCGTGGCGGCTCCCCGACGACATGAAGCACGTGCGTGCGGTCACCGAGGGAAAGCCGCTCATCATGGGACGCCGCACCTACGACTCGATCGGCCGGCCGCTTCCGCGCCGTACGAACATCGTGCTCACGCGTGACCCCGAGTTCCGTCCCGAAGGGGTCCTCGTCGCGCGCACACCCGACGAGGCCCTCGCGCTGGCCGGCGATGCTCCCGAAGTGATCATCTTTGGCGGCGCCGAGGTATTCCGCCACTACCTTCCGATCGCGGACCGCATCTACCTGACACAGGTCGATGCCGATGTCGGTGGCGACACGACCTTCGACTTCGACCGGAGCGATTGGCGGGTGGTCGAGAACACGCCGCATCCGGCGGACGCGCGCCATCCCTATCCGTTCAGCTTCATCACCATGGACCGCATCCGCCGCTCGTGAGCGCGAACGCTGGCTTCGTCTGGGATCCCGCGCTCGCATCGCACGTGTACCGCAGCGACCATCCCCTCAAGCCGTGGCGCCTTCGCGGCGTGCACGAGACGCTCGAGCGTCTCGGCGCGTTTGCGCTCCCGAACGCGCGTCTGCTGAAACCGCGCGCTGCGACGCGCGGCGAGATCGAGCGCATCCACGACGCGAGGTACGTCGATGCGGTCGTTCAGGCATCGGCCGAGCCGGATCTCGACTACTCGGAGTGGGGACTCTCGGCGTGGGGCGACACGCCGCCCTTCGAAGGGATGCACGAAGCGTCTCTGCTCACGACCGGCGCCACGCTCGTCGCGATGGAGGACGTTCTCGCGAAGCGCTCGGGCGTCGCGTTCAACGGCTCAGGTGGACTCCATCACGCGATGCGGCGCAGCGCATCCGGGTTCTGCATCTATAACGATCCCGCGATCGTGTGCGGGCTGCTCGCCGATCGTGGCATGAAGGTCGCGTACGTCGATATAGACGCGCACCACGGCGATGGCGTGCAGGCCGCGTTCTACGACACGGACCAGGTGCTCACGATCTCGCTGCACGAGTTCGGCATCATCCCGCGCCTCGGCCGGCCGTTCTTCCCTGGGACGGGCACCGCCGACGAGCGTGGCACCGGGAAGGGAGCCGGATACAGCATCAACGTGGCGCTGCCGCCGTACACCGACGATCTCGCGTACATGCGCGCGTTCGACGCGGTGGTACCCACGCTCGTGGCCCGGTTCAAGCCGGATGTGCTCGTCACTCAGCAGGGGATCGATCCACATTTCACCGATCCGCTGACGGACCTTCAGCTGTCGACGCACGCGCGCGAGCACGTCGTCGGCTGGTTCGCGTCGGCGGGCCTCCCGTGGATCGCGATGGGCGGCGGTGGGTACGACCTCGATGCCGTGCGCCGTACATGGGCGATGGAGTACCTCATCATGCTCGGCGCTCCGGTGCCCGATGCGCTGCACGACGAAGATCCGCCCGTCCTCGGCGGCCGCGCTCGCACCGCGGTCGACGCGGCGACCGATCAGGCCACCAGCGAGGCACTCGCCGCGGCATTCAGGTGATCGCGGCGGTCGCCGACCGCTGGCAGCCGCGGCGATTCGCGCGGTGGGCGCTGGGCGCGCCGACCTTTCCGGCGCTCGTGTGCGTGGCGTTCGCGATGGTGTTCTCGACCCTGGGCGCGTACCGGTTGTCGCAGACGGTACGCGTCGACGACATCGTGTTCGGTCCGACGCGAAGCGCGATCGTCGATTCGCTCCTCGTCGCGATCGGCATCGAGCGCACCGCGGTGCTCGTCTACGTCCTGCAGCGTTCGTTCGACGCGCTCGTGCTCGCGGCGGCGCTCACCCCGATCTTCCTGTGGCTCCTCGGATCGAGCGCGATCCACGCGGCGGCGCGGTTTCGGGGAGTGCGTGGCCGCGCGTATCTCCCGCTGCTCGTGCTCTTCGGGTACGCCGAACTCGCCTACCAGCTCCCGACGTCCCTCGCGGGGATCGCCTTCACCGGCGGGCCGCTCGGGATCGTCGCCGACGCGGTGAGCCTCGTCATGCTCGTGTGGTTCGGTCTCGTCGTGCATCGCGCGATCGGGTTCCACTACGGCGTTGCGTCGGATGACGCGCTCGGCATCTTCGTTCTCGGCGCGGTGGCCTTCTACATCCTGCCGCTGGTCCTCATCGGCGTGATCCTCGTCGCGATCGTCGTCGCGGCGGCCATCCTGCAGTACTTCTGAGGTGTCGCGGCTCGTCGCGATCCTTCGCTGCCGTTGCCCGCGCTGTCTCGAGGGGCGGATCTGGCGCGGCATGTTCTCGATGAACGATCCCTGTCCGGTCTGCGGCCTTCGTTTCGAGCGCGAGGCTGGGTACTGGACCGGCGCGATGGTCGCGAGCTACGCGCTCGGGATCCCGGTGCTCGCCGTCATCGTGCTCGTGGCCTGGCTCGCGACCGGTCGGGAGCTCGTCACTGCGCTCATCGTCGGCGATGTGTTGTTCCTCGCCGTCGTCCCGTTCATCTGGCGGTACTCGCGGGTGGTCTGGCTCCATCTCGATTGGCTGATCGATCCCGTGCCGAGCGCGTAAGCCAGAAGGGCGCATCCGATCACGGCGAACGCGGCACCGATCGGCACCGAGGGTCCTCGCGCGTGGACGTGGACGGTCGAGGGGAACGTGCCGCGTGGGGGGGACGGGCCGAGTTTCGCTCGCAAGTCGTACGACCTGCGGTAGCGTTCTTTTGTGCCCGCGTGGAGTCCGAGTGCCGCATATCTCGAGCGCAGCCGGCTTCGCGCGTTCGCGGCGAAGCACGGCTGCGACGACTACGCCTCGCTCCTGCGCTGGTCCACCGACGACCTCGAGGGGTTCTGGGCCGCGACCGAGCGCGACCTGCGCATCGCGTGGCGCACTCCCTACACCCACGTCCTCGACACGACGCGCGGTGTCCCGTGGACCACGTGGTGGACCGGCGGCCGCATGAACTACGTCGAGACCGCCCTGCGGCACGACGCCGATCGGCTCGCGATCGTCGCCGAGGGCGAGGAAGGCACGGTCCGCCGGCTCACGTATGGCGAGCTCACCGCACAGGTGGCGAGCGTCGCCGCGGGTCTCCGTTCGATCGGGGTGCGGCGCGGCGACCGCGTCGGAGTGTTCCTACCGCTCACGGTGGAGTGCGCCGTCGCCGTCCTCGCGATCGGCGCGATCGGCGCGGTCTTCATCCCGATCTTCTCCGGATACGGCGCCGAAGCGATCGCCGGGCGGCTGCGTGACGCCGAGGCCAAGGTGCTGATCTGCGCCGACGGCTTTTTCCGCCGCGGGCAGGTCATCCAGATGAAGGAGACCGCCGACGACGCGGCCGACCGCGCGCCGTCGGTGGACGCCGTCGTGGTCGTGAGCCGCGTCGGCCGCGCGTATCCGAAACGCGGCCGGGACGTCGCATGGTCCGACATCGCGTCGACGGAGGCGATCCTCGACCTCGCGGACACCTCGGCCGAGGACCCCTACATGGTGATCTACACGTCGGGCACGACCGGCAAGCCGAAGGGCGCGCAGCACGTCCACGGCGGGTTCCCGATCAAAGCGGCGCAGGACCTCGCGCACTGCTTCGATCTTCAGGAGCGCGACGTGATCCTCTGGTCGACGGACATCGGCTGGATGATGGGTCCCTGGCTCATCGCCGGCGGGCTGATGCTCGGGGCGACGATCGTGCTGTACGACGGCACGCCGGACTTCCCCGATCCCTCGCGGATGTGGTCCCTCGTCGAGCGTCACCGCGTGACGCACCTCGGGATCTCGCCCACGGCGATCCGCGGACTGATGCGCACCGGGGAGGAGCCGGTCCGCGCGGCGGACCGGTCGTCCCTCTTCGTGCTCGGATCTACCGGCGAGCCGTGGAACCCCGATCCGTGGTGGTGGTACTTCCGCAACGTCGGCGAGTCCCGTTGTCCGATCATCAACTACTCGGGCGGCACCGAGGTCTCCGGCGGGATCGTCGGCTGCACGACGTGGACGCCGATCCAGCCGGGCTCGTTCATTGGCCCGTGCCCAGGCATGGCCGCGGACGTCGTCGACGACAAGGGCGCGTCGGTGCGCGGGGCCGTCGGCGAGCTCGTGATCCGCAAGCCGTGGCCGGGGATGACGCGCGGGTTCTGGCGGGACGCGCAGACCGAGCAGGGCCGCTACTTCCAGACGTACTGGTCGCGGTTCGCGAACACCTGGGTCCACGGCGATTGGGCGCGCATCGACGACGAGGGCTACTGGTACATCGAAGGCCGGTCCGACGACACGCTGAAGGTCGCCGGAAAGCGTGTAGGCCCCGCGGAGGTCGAGTCGGCGGCGGTCGCGCATCCCGCCGTTTCGGAGGCGGCCGCGATAGGCGTCCCGCACGACATCAAGGGCGAGGCGATCGTCGTGTTCGTCATCCCGCGACCGCTCCACCAGCCGACCGACGACCTGGCGCGCTCCATCCAGGAGAAGGTCGCTGAGGTCCTCGGAAAGCCCCTACGCCCGGAGTCGGTGCGGTTCGTGACCCAGCTGCCGAAGACGCGAAACGCGAAGATCCTCCGTCGCGTGATCCGTGGCGCCTACCTCGGCAAGGACGATCTCGGAGACCTGAGCTCTCTCGAGAACCCCGCCGCGATCGAAGAGATCCGGCTCCTCACCAGGGCTTGATGATCGGGAGCGGCCGCCTTGCGGCGACCGCTCCCGGATCCACGCTAGGTCGTGCGGGGCGCGGTGATCGCGCGGACGAGCGCGACGATGAGCGCTGCCACGAGGAAGAAGAACCCGACGGCGAGCAGCGCAGCGAGATCGAGTGCGGGCGGTCCCGCGGGCTGCGGGAAGATCCCCTGGAACGGGCGCACGAGCGGCTCGGTGATCCCGTACAGGCCGGAGACGAGCGGCTGGTTCGCATTCGCCCCGAAGAGCTTGAGGACGAACCGCAGGAGCAGCAGGACCTCGAGGACCGTGAAGAGGAGCGTGACGACGCGCGTGACGGTCCACACGGTGTCGTTGCGCACCGTGGTGGCGTTCGTGGGTCCGACGTTCACGTTCGACGCGCTCGGTGTCGAGTACGCGGGTCGGTCGACGACGCGCTCGCGCTCGTATCGGTCGACCCGCTCGGTCGTGTCGTGGTCGCGACGATCTACGGTAGTCATGCTCTCTTTGCGAGCAAACCGCGTGCCGAAGCGTCTAACCTGCCGCTTGCCGTGGATTTCCCGTTCGCGCACCGTCAGCGAGTCCGTTTCGGGGAGACGGACCTGCAAGGGGTCGTCTACTACGCGAACTATCTGGTCTTCGCCGAGGTCGGTCGCGTCGCGTACCTTCGCGAGCTGGGCGTCGTCTACGACCGCGATCTCGTCGCGCGCGGCGTCGATTTCACGATCGGCGAGGCGACCGTCCGGTATCACGCGCCGCTCCGGTTCGACGACGAGTACGACATCAAGGTTCGCGTCGGCGAGATCCGGCACTCGTCGTGGACGTTCGAGTACGCGATCGATCGGGCCGACGGAACGCACTGCGCCGATGCCTCCACGATCCAGGTGATGCTGAGCCGCGAAAGCGGGCGCGCGACCCGGATCCCGCCGCACCTTCGCGAGACCCTCGAGCGGGCGAAGACCGCCTGATGGAGCCCGTCCTTCCCGAGGAGCTCGTCATGCTGCAGCGCTCGGTGCGCGAGTTCGTGGAGCAGCGTCTCGAACCGCGCTCGCGCGAGATCGAGGACCGGGACGAGATCCCGCGCGACGTGATCGATGAGATGGCGGGCATGGGCCTCTTCGGCTTGGGATTCCCCGAGGAGGTCGGCGGGCAGGGGTTCGGGAAGCTCGGGTACTGCGTCGCCGTCGAGCAGCTCGCGCGGACGAACGCGTCGCTGTGGAACGTCATCGGTGGATCCTCCGGACTGTGCGGGACGGCCATCCACCGCGGCGGTCCGGACGAGCTTCGCTCGCGCTACCTTCCCGCGCTGCTCGGCGCGAAGAAGATCGGCGCGTACGCGCTCTCGGAGCCGGGCGCGGGAAGCGACGCCGGCGGTCTGAAGACGCAGGCGCGGCGTGACGGCGATGCGTACGTGATCGACGGTGCCAAGACCTTCATCACGAATGCGCCGATCGCGGACGTGTTCGTCGTGTTCACGACGCTGGATCCGAAGGCCGGTTCGAAGGCGATCACCGCGTTCGTCGTCGAACGGGACACCGCGGGTCTCGAGGTCGGCCGGAACGACGCCAAGATGGGTCTCCACGGATCGACGACCGCGCAGCTCTTCTTCCGCGACATGCGCGTCCCGGCGTCGCAGCGCGTGGGAGAGGAGGGACGCGGTTTTGCGATCGCGCTCGGGACGCTGGATCACGGTCGCATGGGTCTCGCGGCGCACGCGGTCGGCGCCGCGCAGCGACTGCTCGAGGCGTGCGTCGCGCACGCGAAGTCGCGAGTGCAGTTCGGCAAGCCGATCGGCGCGAACCAGGCGATCCAGTGGCTCCTCGCCGACGCCGCGATCGACGTTCACGCGGCGCGCCTCATGGTCTACGACGCGGCCTCGCGCGCCGACCGCGGCGAGCGCGTCACCGACCGGGCGGCGAAGGCGAAGCTGTTCGCGACCGAGGCGCTGGGGCGCATCGCCGACGCCGCGGTCCAGATCCACGGCGGCATGGGCTACATGAAAGAGCTGTGGATCGAGCGCGCGTACCGTGACGCTCGTATCTACCGGGTTTACGAGGGCACGAGTGAGATCCAGCGCCTGGTCATCGCGCAGGGGCTTCTTGCGGACACCTAGCGACCAGGCGGGAGGGGTTACGTGTGGATAACCCCATGAATACGGTGGATAAGCCCCCTCAGGAGCCAAAAACTGTGGAAAAGCCCCGTGTACCGGGAGCGTCCATCGGAGACGTCTGGCGCGTGCCGATCGCGATCTGGCGGGCCCGCCGGGCGGTCGATGCGGGCGATCTTGAAACAGCCCGGCGCTTGGTAGCTCCTCTCCTGGGCACGTTCGGAGGCGTCACGCTCGTCCGCAAGATCGCGGGCGAGATCCTCTACGCGTCGGGCGATCCGCTGTCCGCGGCCGCGCTCTTCGAGCAGGCCGCGAAGAAGCTTCGCGGCGACCGTGCGATCGCGGTCGGTCTCGTGGCCTCGTACGCGGCGCTGAACCGCGCCGGCGACGCGCGGCGCTCGGCGCAGCTCCTCCCCGATCACATCGACGTGCGTCTCGCGCTTGCGTGGAGCGAGCTCGTGGCGATCGGGGGCGATCGCGCCGCCGGGGCCGCGCTCGTGGCGGAGATCGCGCGCGATCCTGACCTGGCCGCGTCGCCCGAGCGTCGCGCCATGCATCACGCGCTCAGCGCGATCGCGGCGGCGCATTCGGCCGACCGCGACGGCGTGCGCGACGCGCTCGCGCGCGTCGACGGCGAAGGCAAACGCATGCGCGTCGCGGATCGCGCCTTCGTCGAGTATCTCTGTGGCGTCGCGCTCCGCGAGGCCGGCCTTGCGTCCGAAGCGCGCGCCCGTTTCGCGAAGGGGATCGACCTGTCTCCATCGTCGATCGGCGGTGCGCTCGCGGGCCGCGAGCTCGCGAACCTCGGCCGCTAGGTGCCGACCACGACGCCGCCGTCGACGGAGAGCACGGCCCCGTTGATGAACGAAGCCTCGTCCGACGCGAGATAGAGATACGCGTACGCCACGTCCTTCGGCTCGCCCAGCCGGCGTACCGGCGTGCGTTCGACCATCGTCCCGAGGATCTTCTCGGGCATCTGCCGGACCATCTCCGTGCCGATGAAGCCCGGCGCGACCGCGTTCACGGTGATGCCTTTCGGTCCGAGCTCGCGGGCCCACACCTTCGTCATGCCGATCACGGCCGCCTTCGTCGCGACGTAGTTCGTCTGGCCGAAGTTTCCGTACAGGCCGACCACCGACGACGCGTTCAGGATCCGGCCGTACTTCTGGCGGATCATCGTCGGCGCCACGGCCTGCGTGCAGGCGAAGACCCCGCGCAGGTTCACCGAGATGACCGCGTCGAAGTCCGCCTCGCTCATCCCGCCGGTGATCTCGTCGCCCTTCGCCTTGACGAGCTGCGCGTCGCGAAGGATCCCCGCGTTGTTCACCAGGATGTCGATCCGGCCACGTTCTTTCGCGACCGCCGCCGCCGCCTTCGCGACCGCGCCCACGTCCGTCACGTCGACCTTCGTGTCGGCGCCGTCCGCGACGTCCCAGGTGATCACGGTCGCGCCGGCCTCGCGGAACACGCGCGCCGTCTCGGCACCGATCCCGCGCGCGCCGCCGGTCACGATCGCGACCTTCTTGTCGAGCCGGAACATCACGTGCCGGAGTCTTCCGGCTCCTCCTCCCAGCCCTCGTCGGACTGGAGCTCCGTCTCGTAGATCTCCGGCTCGAGCCCGAGCTGCTCGATCACGGCCACGAGCCCGTTGCGCTGCTCGGGCGGCGTCGTACGGATCCAGCCACGGATCACGTCGTCGACGCTGACGCTCGCGGCACCGCGCTCGCCGGCGACGGACTCGGCCTCATCGCGCGCGGCCGCCCGGGCAAGCTCGCGCAGGGTGTCCGGCACCATGCGGCAGAGCGTCACGAGCACGCCCTCCGCGGGCTCATCCCACTCCATCAGGCGATCGCGTCGATGCCCGTAGCGAAGCGGCCGATGATGAGCTTCTGGATCTGGGTGGTGCCTTCGTACAGGCGATTCACGCGCGCATCGCGCCAGTACCGCTCGACCGGGAACTCGTCCGAGAAGCCGTAGCCGCCGTGGATCTGGATCGCGCCGTCGGCCGCGCGCTGCGCCGCCTCCGACGCGTAGAGCTTCGCGATGCTGGTCTCGCGCGTGTTCGGCCTGCCCTTGTCCTTGAGATCGCCCGCGCGCCACACCAGAAGCCGCGCCGCCTCGGTCTCGACGACCATGTCGGCGATCAGCTCCTGCACGAGCTGGTGGCCGGCGATGGGCTTTCCGAACGTCTTGCGCGTCGTCGCGTACTGCACCGACGCATCGATGCATGCCTGCGCGACGCCCACCGCGCCGGCCGCGACCGAGTAGCGCCCGGAGTCGAGCGCAGTCATCGCGATCTTGAAGCCCTCACCGACCTCGCCGAGCCGGTTCGCGTCGGGGACGCGCACGTCGTCGAGGATGAGCTCGCTCGAGTCGGATGAACGGAGCCCGAGCTTGCCGTGGAGCGACTGGCTGCCGTAGGCGTGCTTGTCGCGCTCGAGCACGAACGCGGTGATGCCCTTCGCCTCTTTGGACGGATCGCTTTGGGCGAAGACGAGCGCGAGCTTCGAAACGGATCCGTTCGAGATCCACATCTTGCGGCCGCGGAGGACCCACGAATCACCATCCCGCTTCGCCGTCGTACGGATCTTCGTCGCGTCGCTCCCGACCTCCGGCTCGGTGAGGCCAAAGCACCCGATGACGTCACCCTTGCAGAGCGCGGGAAGCCAGCGCTGCTTCTGCTCCTCCGTCCCGAACTTCAGGATGGTCATCTCGACGAGCGAGATCTGCACCGACAGCGTCGTGCGCACCGACGAATCGGCACGGCCGACCTCCTCGGTCACGAGCGCGTGCGACACGTAATCGAGTCCGATCCCGCCGTACTTCTCGGGCACCGGACCGCCGAGCAGGCCCAGCGGCGCCATCTTCCGCAGCACGTCCTTCGGAAAGATCTCGCCGCGGTCACGCTCGCGCGCGCCGGGTGCGATCTCCTTGTCGGCGAAATCCTTCGCGAGCTTGCGGATCGACTGCTGTTCGGCGCTGAGATCGAGGTCCAAGCGCTACGCCGTCGCGCGGAGCGCGCTGCGCTCGCGGATCGCAAGGAGCGCGTCGATCTCGCCGATGTGCGCGAAGCAACCCTGGAGGATGTTCGACGCTCGGCGCACGAGCTTGGCCGCGGGCTCGTCGTCCCCGGCACCGCGCAGCCGCGCGGCGAACGGAGGGATGACCGAGTCGACGTACCGAACCAGCTCGCTCGCGGAGAGGCGCGGGATCGCGAGGACCTCGTCGAAGGAGTAGCCGGTCAGCGTCCCCAGTCCGTCCGCGCCGATCCCGCGCGGGTCGTAGCCGGTCCGCGCCGCCCAGCCTTCGGCGAACCAGCGCTCCGTCGCCGCGTCGCGCCCTGAGCTGATGCGCTCGAGCACGTCGATCCACCGCGCCATGTGCCACACGGTCTCGCGCACGTTGTTGCCGCGGTCGTCGGCGCGCCACTCGAGCGCGTCCTGCTCCAGCGCGGTGATGCGCCGCGTCAGACCCGCGCCGAGATCCTCGTACCACTTCGCGATGAGCTCGGTATCGCGCATGTCCTGAGTCTAGGGACGATACGGCCGGCGGATCGCCATCCACCGCGCGGGCTCGGCGAGCGGCGCGAAGCCGTAGCGCGCGTACAGCCCATGCGCATCGCGTGTGGCGAGCATGACGTTCCGCAGTCCCCCCAGATCGGGATGCGCCATGACCGCGTCCATGAGCATCTTGCCCACACCGCTTCCCCGATGGTCAGGGAGCACGAAGACGTCGCAGACCCAGCCGAACGTCGCCCGGTCGGTCACGACGCGCGCGAATCCGACCTGGGCGCCGCCCTTCTCGGGATCGCCGGCGAACGCCGAAAAGCAGAGCGATGCATCGATCGCGCGGTCCATCACGTCACGCGGAACGCCGGCGGCCCAATACGAGTCGTCGTGGAGGAAATGCCAGACGCGGTCCCGGTCGATGTGCTTCGGATCGGTCGAGATGACGTACTTGCCCACCGATCGCGAGTTTAGACTCGCGATCCTTTGATCTCGCTCCTCATCCAGCTCGTTCTGTTCGTGGTGACCCTGGCGCTGCTCCTCGCCGCGCTCACCGTGTCGCGGTCCGCGGTCGACGCCGCCGACTATCAGACGTTCGAAGCGCGTTCCGCGGTGTCGCTTCAGCTCCTGTTCGCCGGGAACGTGCTCGTGATCGTCGAGTTCCTCATCGGCATCCCGCTCCTCGGGGCTGTCCTCGCGGTCGCCGCGATCCTCTGGTCGGTGTCGTGGCTCCCGAAGTCGCGGCGCCAGTTCGATGTCGTGGTGACCTCCGCGTTCGACGCGTCGGCCGAGGCCGTCGCCGCGGTCATGTTCGACGTCTCCCAGCAGCCCCGCTGGCAGGAGTCCATCGTCGCGACGTCTCTGGAAACGCCCGGCCTGCTCCGTGTCGGCAGCGTGATTCGGCAGACCGTCCGCATCCAGGGCCACGACATCGTCGCGCGTCTGGTCGTTGCGGAACTCGTGCCCTATGAGCGCCTCGTGCTGCGTCTCGCGTTCCCCGACGGCCGCGAGCTCCGCGACGAGATGGAGGTCCAGCCTCAGGGGACGGGTGCGGTGGCGAAGTACGCGGGACACCACGAGCTCTCTCGGCTGAACGCGATCCTCACCGGATGGCGCCTCCCCGCGGTACGCGAGCGCTTCGCGAAGCGCCGGCTCTCGAACCTCGAGCGGCTGCGCGACCTGGTGCATCCAGCCCCGCTCGCGCGCCGGGCCTAAAAACGAACGGCCCGCGGTTTCCCGCGGGCCGTCCGGTCAGTGCCACTCGCGCTCAGTCGCGGTCCTTGCCCTTCCCGTTGCCTGTGCCGTTGCTCTTCCCGTTGGCCGAGCCGGGGTGCGACTTCTCCTTCTCGGACTTCTTGGCTTCCTCGCGATCGGCCTTGGCCTTCTCACGGTCGGCCTTCGCCTCCGCGACGTCCTTCTTGGCCTTCGTGTCGTCCGCGGTGTCGGTCGTCTCGGCCGCGGTCGCCATCTCCCCGATGGCCTTCCGAGCGTCGTCGACGATCGCCTGCATGTCCGCGATCGCCTGGTCGACGATCGGCGCGTACTTCGCGTCGAGGCCGCTCGTGTCGAAGGTGTGCACGTTCGGGTCGGCCGGCTCAGTCGCCGTCGTCACGGTCGTGGTCGTCTCGGTCGAGTCCTCGTCGTTGTCCTCGTCCTCGCCGGTGCACGCCGCGCCGAGCTCGGCAGCGGCCTGGATGTCGGCGTGGGCCTTCACCCAGACGTCCTTGAGGTCCATCTTCGCGCTCGCGACTTCGGCGCGCGCGTCCTTCTTCAGGTCCTTGCTCGTTTTGTCCGAGTCGTGCTGGAGATCGCGTGCCTCATGTGCGAGGTCCTTGAGGTCCCCGCTGAATTCCTTCCAAGCGGTATGAAGCAGATGCACCGCATCGTTGCGATCGTGCGCGGCGGTGCGGCAGTCGGTCTTGTCATCGGCGGCGTTCGCGCTGCCGGCGAAGGTGGTCGCGGTCAGAGAGAGGATGAGTGCGCCGGCCGCGAGCGCGCGCGCGATACGGCCGGAGAGCGCGCGGAACATATGCACCTCCTGTGCACACGTTCCTAACGCGTTCGACTTGCGCCGGGTTAGCCCCGAGCGAGGGATCAGTACGCCAGTACTGCCCCGAACGGTGTAGCTGGGTGCGACATCGGTAGACTTCGGGCGCACATGGAGAAGCGGCCCGTCGATCTCGGCACGCGCGACGGCACGCTCGTCTTCGCCGTGCTCCTGCTAGGGATCTTCGCGATCAGCGCGTCGGTGCTCGTCGTGATCCTTCTGGTGAGCGGAGCTACGCCCGCTCGATGACCGCCGCGATCCCCTGGCCGCCGCCGATGCACAGCGACGCGAGCCCGTAGCGCTTCTCGCGCTTGCGGAGCTCGTACGCCAGCGTGAGCGCCAAACGCGCTCCCGAGGCGCCGAGCGGATGGCCGAGCGCGATCGCCCCGCCGTTCACGTTCGTCTTCTCGCGATCGAGCCCTAGGTCCTTCTCGACCGCGAGGTATTGCGTCGCGAAGGCCTCGTTGATCTCGACAAGATCCATGTCCTGGACCGTGAGGCCGGCGCGCTGGAGCGCCTGGCGCGATGAGGGCGCGGGGCCGATGCCCATGATGTCCGGGTCGACTCCGCACACGCCACCCGACACGATCCGCGCCATCGGAGCGAGGCCGGCCTTCTTCGCGGCGTCCGCCGATGCCACGACGACCGCCGCCGCGCCGTCGTTGATGCCCGACGCATTCCCCGGCGTGACCGTTCCGTTCTTCTCGAAACGCGCCTGAAGCTTCGCCAGGACCTCGGGCGTTGTGTCCGGACGGATGTGCTCGTCCTTGTCGACGGTGATCTCGCCCTTCTTCGTCTTCACCGTGACGGGGACGATCTCCTCGCTGAAGCGGCAGGATTCGCGCGCCTTGGCAGCGCGCATGTGGCTGCGATACGCGAGCTCGTCCGCGGCCTCGCGCGTGATCCCGTACTTGCGGCCGAGGTTCTCCGCGGTGTTGGCCATGCCGAGCCCGTTGTATGAATCGATGAGCGCGACCCAGAGGTAGTCCTCGAGCTTCTGCTCGCCCAGGGGGAGGCCCCACCGCGCGCCGCGGATCATGTGCGGCGCCATCGACATGTTCTCCGCTCCGCCGGCGAGAACGATGTCAGCCTGGCCGAGCTGGATCTCCTGTGCCGCGAGGAGGATGGCCTGCAGCCCCGATCCGCACAGGCGGTTCACGGTGAGCGCCGGCGCCTCCTGCTTGAGGCCGGCCTTCAACCCGATGTGGCGCGCGAAGTAGACCGCGTCGCCGGAGGTCTGCAGAACGTTGCCGAAGATGACCTGGTCGACCTGTTTCGGATCGACCTTCGACTTTTCGAGCGCGCCTTTCGCGGCGATGACGCCAAGGTCCGTCGCCGAGGTGTCGCGAAGCGCGCCGCCGTACGTCCCGAAGGCCGTGCGCGCGCCGTCGATGATGACGATGTCTTTCATGGATGCTCCCAGCGGCTACGCCGCTCGCATCCATTGTCCCACTACGGTTCCGTGGGAGGAGCCACGGCCGAGCTCGACGCGCCGTCCGATCCGATGTTCTGCGCTGTCGCGCCCGGACCCGACTGCTGCGCCTGGCTCGTGAGCTGACCGAGGTTGTTCATCGCGCCACCGAGCGGGTCCGATCCGCCGGTCGTCCCATCCGCGGGCGTCGGCGGGAGCGGCCCTTGCGTGGGGCCGGTCAGCGGACTCGTGCCGCCGAGCAGCGATGTGGGATCGATGAGCGTGGTGAGAGCGAGACGCTCCGGCAGAGCGACTCCCGACTCCTTCGTTGTCCTGTCCCTGCGCTTGCGCTTCTTCGCCATCGCACCGGCACCCCCTTGGAGGATCACCAGAGCGAGCGGCAGGTTCGGTGCCGGGTGCGCGCGCTACTTCGGCTGTTGCGTAACGATCTCGGCGAGGATGCGCGCCACTTCCCGCGTGGGCTGGCTCCCCGCCTCGACGCCCTTGATCTTCCCGCCGCGCAGACCCTCGCGGATCGCCGCGTCGACGGCCGTCGCGGCCGCGGTCTCGCCCAGGTGCTCGAGGAGGAGGCCGAGCGCGCCGATCGACGCGATCGGGCTCGCCACCCCCTGGCCCGCGTACTTCGGCGCGCTGCCGTGGATCGGCTCGAAGACCGAGACCTTGCCGGGGTTGATGTTTCCCGACGACGCCGTCCCGAGCCCGCCCGCGAGAGCCGCGCCGAGGTCGGAGATGATGTCGCCGAACAGGTTCGTCGTGACGACGACGTCGAACTGCTCCGGCTTCAGCACCATCCACATGGCGGCCGCATCGACGTACATCGCGTCCGTCGCGACGTCGGCGTACTCCTTTCCGAGCTCATCGAAGACGTCGCGCCAGATCTGCTGCACGGTGATGGCGTTCGCCTTGTCGACGAGCGTCAGGTGCCTGCGCTCGTTCTTCCGTGCCAGCTCGAACGCGTAGCGCACGATGCGCTCGACTCCGGGGCGCGTGAAGCGCATCGGCACGACCGCCGTCTCCAGCGGCGTGCCGACATCGCTGCGCTGGCCCTCCGCGGCGTACACGTCCTCGGTGTTCTCGCGGATGATCGTCATGCGGATCTCGCGGGCGCCCTTGCCGCGGAGCGGCGAGAGGCGGTCGTCGTACAGGACGATGGGACGGAGGTTCACGTAGAGATCGAGCCCGCGGCGCAGCCCGATGATCACGTCCCGCTCGATCATTCCGCGCGGCGCGTCAGGGTGGCCGATCGCGCCGAGCAGGATCGCGTCGAGCTCGCGCAGCGGCGCCATCTTCTCGGGCGTCAGGCGCTCCTTCGTCGCAAGGTAATGCGCGCCCGACCACGGATAGGTCGTGCGGTCCGTGCGGAAGCCGAACCGCTTCTCGGCCGCATCGAGCACCTCGAGCGCGGCGTCGGTCACCTCGGGGCCGATCCCGTCACCGCCGATGACGCCGACGCGGTACGTCTTCATCGCTTCGCGCCGCAGTATCGGTGGTGCGCGGCCGTTGACCCTATGCAGCCCGCCCTGTAGCCTGACGCTCTGATGTCGCTGCATCTCGTCCCGGTCATGCTCGTGGTCCTCCCCCTTATTGGGGCGAGGCGAGCGCGCTCGGGAGGCGGCGACTAGCGGCAGTCACGAAAGCGGACATTCGAGGAGGCCTCCCGAAAGGGAGGCCTCTTTTGTTGTCGAGGAGGACGGCGACGACGAGCGGACCGGCCGAGTACCTCGCGATCGCGTTCGCGTCACGGGACGCGACCACCGCGACACGCCTGCGCGTCTCGGTCGCCGAGCTCGTACCCGACGCGCGCATCGTCCGCTCGCGGACCGGCACCGTCACCGCGCTGCGCGAGCTCGCCGGCTCCGTCGATGCTCGCGCGCACGCGGGCGCGCTCCGTGCACGGGTCGCGCGGGCGAACGAGGACGACACGCTCTCGGTCGGGGTCGGCGGACCGAAGCGGGGGACGACCGGCGCGCACCTCGCGCTCCTCCAAGCGGAGCAGGCCGTGGTCCTCGGCCGCGCGCTCGACGGTGACGGGCGCGTCACGATGTTCGAAGACCTCGGGCCGTACTGCTTCGTGCTCGGCCGCCCCGAAAGCGATATCCGCGAGTTCGCCGATCGCATCCTCGGTCCGCTCGCCGATGGGGATCGCCACGCCGATCTCATCCGAACGCTCGACGCGTACCTCCGACTGCACGGAAGCCTGAACGCCGTCGCGCGCGACCTCTACCTGCACCGCAACACCGTGCGCCAGCGCCTTCGCCGCATCGCGAAGCTCACCGGCGCGGATCTGAAGGACGCCGACGCGCGCCTTGCGCTCCAGCTCGCGCTTCTCGGTCGCAGCGCCCTCGAGCGGCTCGCGTCGTAGCTAGCAGCGGACCAGGCCGCGCGCGGCCTTCAGCTCGAGGACGCGAAGCGCCGCATCGTCGACCCTCGCTTTGAACGTCGCGTCGCTCGACGCGCGCGCCGCGATCGCCGAGGCCATCGCGTTCGCGGGAGCGACCGTCTTCGAGATGATCATGTCGCCCCCAGCGGTGAGGAAGTCGATCGCGCGATCGGCCGGCGCGATGTTTTCGACCGCCGCGGTCGCGCCGAGATCGTCGGACACGATGACGCCGGTGAACCCGAGCTGATCGCGGAGAAGCTGCCGCATGACGATCGGCGAGAAGACCGCGAGCTTCGTCGCATCGATCTTCTGATACGTCGCGAGCGCGACCATCACCATCGGCATGCCCGCCGCGACGGCGTCACGGAACGGGCCGATCGATGGATCGCTCGCCGTGGTGAGGTCGTCGACGACCTGTGATGTGAAGTCGGTGTTGCCCTTCACGCGCCCAAGCCCTGGGAAGTGCTTCCCGGTCGTGACGACGCCGCTCGCGTCCATCGCGCGGAAGAAGGCGAGCGCGTGCGCGCTCACCGTCGCGGGATCGTGGCCGTAGCCACGCTTGAGCACGCCGATCGGCTCGTTCTGCGCGTCCGTCCCCGGCGGGACGACGTCGAGGACCGGCGCGAAGTTCAGGTTCACTCCGGCCCGCGTGAGCTCTTCGGCCCACACGCTCGCCTGCGTGCGCAGCGCGGCCGGGTCGATCGCGCTCTGGTCGAGCGCGCTCGGGATGGGCGTGAATCCGGGACCGGCGAGCGATTGGATGATCCCGCCCTCCTGGTTCGCCGCGACGAAGAAGCCGACGTTCGCGGTGGTGTCGGCGCCGGCGAGCGCCTGGACCGCGTCGGCGACGCGCCGGACGGCCGCGACGCCGGCCGTGCTCTTCTCGGTGAACCAGACCGAGCCGATTCGGAACGTCCGGATCGCGGCGATCTCGGATGGCCCGAGCTGGTCGCCGGCGAGGCCGAGGAGGAACAGCTGCCCGATGCGCTGCGGCTCGCTCATCGCCGCGAGCGTGCGCGTCGGGCAGTCGAGCGTCGGTGTCGGACTCGCGCTCGCCGTCGCGGACGGCGCCGGCGTGGTCGGCGGCGCGCTCGGTGTCGGCGATGCGACCACGGTCGGAGCGCAGGCGGAGAGCAGGAGCGCGACGACGAGGAGCCTGATCACTCCTTCCGAGCGTAGCCCTCGCGCTCGGGATGCTGGCTCGGTGCGGTTCCGCGACCGCTGTCGCGCAACCGTGCAGGCTGCACATTCACACCGCGTTGACGTTGACGCGTACGTGCGCGGTCCCGTTCACTGACACCGCAGTGCAGCGCAACCTTCTTATCGGCCTTGTCGTCGTCGTCCTCATTGAGAGGGCGCGCATGCGGCCGGGAGGGTAGCGAGACACTCCTCACAGCGAAAAAGAGAAGTTCTGAAGGCCTCCCGGAAACGGGAGGCCTTCTTCATTTCGGAAGGGAAATGGCCATGGCGACAGCGATAGATCGAGCGACGCGGGCCCATCCAAGCGCCTCAGCGGAGACGCGGAGCGGGAACGCGGTGCTCATCGAGACCCTCCGCCGCTGGGGCGTCCGGTTCTTCGCCGGAGTGAACGGGGGTGGCGTGGTGCACGTCGCCAAGCACCTCGAGCCCTACTACGACCTCGCGCAGTCGGCGGATCCCGCATCCCACATGCTCACGATGGGCGAGTACGTCGCCGGCTTCGCGCCGCTCGGCTACTGGCTCGCGTCCGGTCGCATCGCGGGATGTGTCACCACGACGGGCGCCGCCACGAAGCTCGGCGGGAGCGGGATGACCGACGCGAAGCTTCACAACATCCCCGCCGTCTATCTCGTCGCGCTGAACTCGACGATGTCGATCGGCAACGCGCCGCTTCAGGACGTGAGCGAGTACGGGATGAACGTGATCCCGCAGCTCCAGGCCGAGCTCGGCGAGGGCCTCGTCGTCGTCGACGACATGGCGACGTTCGAAGACGGTCTGCGTCGCGCGCAGAAAGTGCTCAAGCACAACAAGCCCGTCGCGATCGCGTTCCACCCGGACATCCTGTCTCGCGAGACCGAGGCGGACGTGCCGTGGACGAGCCATCCGCGAACGTTCTCGGCGCGCGACGTGAGCGAGTTCCTCTCCGAGTTCCCCCGTGTCGCGAAAGGCAAGCGTGTTGTCGTGTACGTGTCGGGTGAGGCGGCGTTCGCGCCGAACATCCGCACGCTGACAACCGTCCTCGCGAAGGTGCTGAAGGCGCCGACGGTGTGGAGCGTGAACGGCGCGAACGCGGTCGCGCGCGACAACGAATGGGGCTACGGCCACATCTCGTTCGGCGGCAACGAGCGCGCGATGGAGCTCTGGCGCGGCCTCACGCCGGACGACGTCGTCATCGCGCTCGGCTTCGACGCGGGCGAGTACTCGCTGAACCTCGCGAAGATCCCGGCGGGCCACGTCTACCACTTCACCGACCTGCGCGACGGGTACGGGCACAAGGGCGGCGAGTTCCGCCACCGGGTCGCGCACGAGTACCGCATGGTGCGCGGCGACATCGGGCTCGTGCTCGAGGAGGTGCTGCCGCGCCTCGCCGATACGTGCAAGGAGCGGCCGGCGACGCCACCCGCGCCCGAGTCGCTGAACACCCGCGAGCCGGCGAAGAACCAGCGTCACGGCACGATCGACTTCGAGGAGTTCTATCGCCGGATCGACGCGATGTGGCGCCCGGGCTCGATCGGCTTCGACGACGTCTGCATCGCGTACAAGGACCGCCAGTGGGTGACGCAGCGGCCGAACCCGAACATCCCGTTCTGGACGACGCACGACGGTTCGGCGATGGGCGGCGGGTTCGGGCTCGGCGTCGGCGCGAAGGCCGCGCGGCCGGAGCTGCACACGTTCGTGTTCACCGGCGACGGCTGCTTCCGTCTGTTCGGCGGCGCGCTCGCCGACGCGGCGACGCTGGACCTCCGCGTCTTCGTCGTGAACAACGAGGTCTACGGGATCGTCGACAAGGGCCTCGAGGTGATCATCCCCGACTACGAAAAGCGCAACTACCACTCGAAGCTGCCGCACATCGATTTCGTGAAGCACGCCGAGGCGCACGGATGGGACGCGGTGCGCGTCGCGCCCGACCTTTCAAACCTGAAGGACACGATGGACGCCGCGTACGAGCGCACGGGCCGCTCGATGCTCATCGACCTGCCGGTCGACGCTGACCAGATCCTCGGGCTCAACCCGCGACTGAACAACCTCACGACGAAGACCTACCTCTAGGAGGGCAGAAGGAAATGGCAACGATCTACTACGACAAGGACGTCGACCCGAAGGCCCTCCGGGGCAAGACCATCGCCGTCATCGGCTACGGCAGTCAGGGCCACGCGCACGCGCAGAACCTGAAGGACTCCGGCTACGACGTCGTCGTCGGGCTCGCGGCCGGCTCGAAGTCGTGGGCCAAGGCGGAGCACGACGGCTTCACCGTGCGCGAGACCGCGGACGCGGCGCGCAACGCGGACGTCGTCGCGCTCCTCGTGCCCGACCAGTACCACAAGGAGGCGTTCGAGAGGGTCGCGCCGTTCCTGCGCAAGGGACGGACGCTCCTCGTGGCGCACGCGTTCTCGGTCCACTTCGGCGAGGTGAAGCCGGCGCCCGACACGGACGTCGTGATGATCGCGCCGAAGGCGCCTGGTCACCGCATGCGCGAGGTGTTCAAGGAAGGCAAGGGCGTGCCGGCACTGCTCGCCGTGTACCAGGACGCGTCCGGTCAGGCCGAGAAGACCGCGCTCGCGTACGCGCAGGGCGTGGGTGCGACCCGCGCCGGCGTCATCAAGACGACGTTCGCCGAGGAGGTCGAGACCGACTGGTTCGGCGAGCAGGTCATCCTCTGCGGGGGCATCAGCGAGCTCATGAAGGCGTCGTTCGAGACGCTCGTGGAGGCGGGCTATCAGCCCGAGGTCGCCTACTTCGAGTGCGTGAACGAGATGAAGCTCATCGTCGACCTCATCTACGAAGGCGGGCTCTCGTACATGCGCTACTCGGTGTCGGACACCGCGGAGTACGGCGACTACGTCGTCGGCCCGCGGATCATCAACGACAAGGTCCGCGCCGAGATGAAGAGCGTCCTCCGCGACATCAAGGACGGCACCCACGCGAAGAAATGGATCGCCGAGTACCGCCGCGGCGCGCCGGCGCTGTACGAGCGGCGGGCGATCGAGCAGAAGCACCCGATCGAGCAGGTTGGACAGAAGCTCCGCGAGATGATGCCGTGGCTCCCGCGTCGCGAGGTCCCGCAGCAGTCGGCGCCCGCGCGTCCGCGTCAGCCGCAGGAGGTGGCAGCGAAATGAGGAAGGTCACCGTCTTCGACACGACGCTCCGCGACGGCGAGCAGGCGCCGGGCGCGTCGCTCTCCACGGACGCGAAGTTCCTCGTCGCGAAGGCGCTCGCCGACCTCGGCGTCGACGTCATCGAGGCCGGCTTCCCGGCGGCGTCGGTCGGCGAGTTCGAGGCCGTCTCACGCATCGCGCGTGAGGTGCGTGGCCCGACGATGGCGGCGCTGGCGCGGGCCGGCGCTTCCGACGTCGAGGCCGCGGCGAAGGCGCTCTCGGGAGCGCTCCGCTCGCGCATCCACGTCTTCATCGCGACCAGCGATCGCCACCTCGAGCGGAAGCTCCGCATCACGCGGAGCGAGTGCCTCGCACGGATCACCGCGTCGGTCGCGCGCGCGACCGAGCTCGCCGACGAGGTCGAGTTCTCCGCCGAGGACGCGACGCGGTCCGACGTCGACTTCTTGAACGCCGCGTATCAGGCCGCCGCGGCGGCCGGCGCGCGCACGATGAACATCCCCGACACCGTCGGCTACTCGCAGCCGCAGGAATTCGCGGCGCTCGTGCTCGCCGTGC
>DATBKH010000008.1:0-2340 GCA_036555955.1 Candidatus Limnocylindria bacterium
CGCGTGCAGGAGGAGACGCTCGCGGAGTGGCGCAAGCGTTTCGGCGACGTTCTCGGGGGCGCGACCTTCGATCGTTGGGACGACCTCGAGCCGCCGCGGATCGGAGTCTCCGCCGACGGCACCATGGCCTGGCTCGTCGAGGTCGTACGCACCACTGGGTCACGTCGCGGCGCGGGGTTCGACACGCGCACCGCGCGGCTCACCGTGTTCGAGAGGCGCGACGGGCGCTGGCGACGCGTCGTGAACGCGACGACGACCGCGCCGGAGTAGCTCGCGCGGCGCGTTCGGCCGCGACGAGGCGATCCAGATGCAGGCGCCGATGCGCGGCGACGTGGCCGACGAGGTCGTACGGCCAGCTCGCGCCGTGTTCCTTGGCGAAGTGCTCCGCGGGCGCCGACCGCAGCGCCTTCAGCGCGGCGCGATGCGCGGCCCGGTGTTCGGCGACGACGGTCCGCGCCGACGTCCGGCGCGCTCGCGCATGGATGCGCGCGTTCACGGAGTCCACGTCGCCGCCGTACGGAGCTTCTTCCGCCCTCACCGGGCCGCGGTCGTGCGATAGGCGCCGGACGTCACGGAGCTTCCACGCGGTGATGTGCGCGATCACCTCTTTCACCGTCCAGCGGACCGGCGCTCCATCGCGCATCGCGTAACGCCCGAAGTCGGCTGGACGGAGGCGGCGAACGATCGCGTCGAGCGCGCGGTATTCGGTCTTGGCGCGTTTTGTGACGCTCGCACGGGTGTGTTTGACGAGCTTGCGGGTCGCGGCCACGCGCGTGTTGTACCGCAGGCGGCGCGTTAGGTCTTCGTCCAGCCCACCGAAAGAAGCACCGGCCCATCCTGGGTCGGGTAGTAGACCTGCCAGCCGTGGTATCCGCGGTACGCGGCGGGATCGTCGCGCATGACCGCGGCGTAATCGAGCAGCGCGTTCACGTACGCCTGCGAGTGGTTGTACGCGAAGAACGCGCGCTGCATGTCGTCGGGCGCGCCCGATGCCTTGAGATACCGGGCCGCCCCGAGGATGGCGTCGTGGTCGCTGTTGATGTCGCCCTTCCCGTACGCGGCCCACGTCGCCGGCATGAACTGCATCGGACCCTGCGCGCCCGCGCTGGAGAGGCCACGAATGCGGCCCATGCGCGTCTCGACGAGATGGATCGCGGCGAGGTAGTACCAGGGCACGCCGAACTGAGCCTCGGCGTCGCGGTAATACGACATGAGGTCCTCGACCGGAGCCGGTGTGACGATCTTCCAGTCCGGCAGATTGCGAGGGATCGGACCGCTCAGCTTGCGCAGCTCCTTCCCAGCGTCGAGGCTGCCGGTCACCGCGGTGCGCTGCTCCGCGGGAAGCGCCGCGAGCACCTGCGCCTTCCAGTCGGGGTAGTCCTGCAAGCGGCTGTAGACGAGCTGCTGCAGGTGTCCCATCCAGTCGAGCTGCGCTCCGGTCACCTTCGGGTCGCGGATCGCGGCCTCGAGCATGAGGAGCTGCTGCGTCAACGGCTCGACGTCGTTCGCGGCGCTCGGGAGCTCGTTCCAGTTCGGCGCGGGTGTCGCTGTCGGCACCGGCGATGGCGTCGCTGCGAGGCTCGCGGCCGGAGTCGGCGTCGGCGATGGCATCGCGGTGACGACGGGTGACGGCGCATCGGACGACGTGACCGACGCGGACGAGCAGGAGACAAGGACAGCGACGAGCGCCGCCCCCACGGCCTTCCTCACGCGCACCACGATGCCGGACTCGCGCGCGCAGATCGAGAGCCCGCGGCGTCGTTGACATCGGTTCGCGACCGGTCGTCCGTCGAATGAGCAGGCGACCGCCGGCGCTGCGCGACGCGACCGAGCGAGCGCATGATTGCGCTGATGACGGCGCTGATCGGCTACATCGTGGTCACCTTGGTCACCGCGGCGATCGTGGCGCGGCTCACCGATTGGACCTCACCGCCCGCGCCGGTACGCCCGACGACCGATATGGCCGATCAGGCGCGCAAGGTTCAGGCGGTCCTGTCGAGCCTCGCCGGCTTCGCGTTCACCAGCGTCGTCCTACTCATCACGCTCTCTGGGAGCCGCCTCGACCCGCAGGCGCAGCGGACGGTCGACCTCATCGTCCTGCTCTTCATCGCGTATCTGGGATTCGTCGTGGGGGCGATCATGTACGCACACACCGAGCCGCTCCACACGCACGACGGCGTCGACCTGCTGCCCGCGGAGCACGCGATCGCCTCGACGCAGTTCTATCGGAGCATCACGCAGGGCTGGCTCGCGCTGGGGCCGCTCATCGCGATCCTCGGAGTGGAGCGCCTGAATCTGTTCGTGCTGGCCATCCTCTTGATAGCCGTCTTCGGCGGCTGG
>DATBKH010000009.1:0-13998 GCA_036555955.1 Candidatus Limnocylindria bacterium
CGCTCGCGCGCGCGCACCGGCTCGCCACGTCTTCGTTCGGCGATGAGCGTCTTCTCCTCGAGCGTCTGGTGGAGCGGCCGCGGCACATCGAGGTCCAGATCCTCGCAGACGAGCACGGCACCGTCATGGCGATCGGCGATCGCGATTGCTCGCTCCAGCGACGGCATCAAAAGATCGTCGAGATCTGTCCCTCATGGGCGCTCACCGAAGACGTGCGCCGACGCATGGAGGCGGCCGCGATCGCGATCGCCAAAGAAGCCGGATATCGCAACGCCGGCACGGTCGAGTTCGTCGTCGACGGGAAGGACTTCTACTTCCTGGAAGTCAACGCTCGTCTTCAGGTGGAACATCCGGTCACCGAGATGGTCTACCGGATCGATCTCGTCGAGCAGCAGCTGCGCATCGCGCTCGGCGAGGCGCTCGCGATCCAGCCGAAGCGACAAGCAAGGCGATTCGCGATCGAGGCGCGCATCTACGCGGAGGATCCGGCGACGGGATTCCTTCCCTCCACCGGCCGCCTGGCGCACCTTCGCTGGCCGAGCGGGCCCGAGATCCGGGTGGACGCGGGGTATGAAGAGGGCGACCTCATCACGAGGCACTACGACCCGCTCATCGGGAAGGTCGTCGCGCACGGCGGAGACTCGCGGATCGCGTTCGGCGCGCTCGCGAACGCGCTCGACCGGACCGAGATCCTCGGTGTGCGCACCAACATCGCCTTCGTACGCGCGCTCGTCGCGCGGTTCACCAAGAAGGATCGGCGTCTCGATACCGAGGTCGTGGAGCGCGAGCTCAGCAAGCTCGTGCCCGAGCGCGAGCCGGCCCCGGACGAGGCGTACGCGGTCGCCGCCGCGGCCGCGATCACCGATGCGCGGGTTCCGCGAGACCCGTGGAGCGAAGGCGGTCCGTGGCGGATCGGCGGGAGCAGCGGCACGACGATCGTGCTTCGCGATGGAACGACCGAACGCGCCGTGCGCCTGGTGGGGACCGGCCCGTACACATACGGCGCGCATCACATCGGTCTGGCCGACGAGAGACATCGGTGGATCTTCGACGGCGCGCCGGCCGCGGCGGCCGCGAGCGACGGCGTCGTGTGGGCGCGGATCGGCGGGGGCATCTGGGACCTCGGCATCGGCCCGGCCGAGCGCGAGCTCGAGCAGGCCGCCGGCGCCGAAGTCGCGTCGCCCATGCCCGGCGTCGTGATCGCGACGCAAGCCGCGGCCGATCGCGCCGTCCGGCGCGGGGATCTGCTCTTCGTCGTCGAGGCGATGAAGATGGAGATCCGCGTCGAGGCGCCGGCCGACGGAAGAGTGACGCGCGTGCTCGCGAGCGTCGGGCAGCAGGTCGAGCGCGGGCAGCGTCTCGCCGATTTCGAGGCCGATCCGGCCTGATCGATCTCTCGCGCGAGGACCGTGACGCGGCCCGGCTCGCGGTCGGCGAGGGCTGGCCGGTGCTCGGCACCACGATCGTCGTCGGCGCCACGTTCGGCATCGTCGCGCGGCAGGCGGGTCTCGAGCCGGTCGAGATCGCGGCGATGAGCCTTCTCGTGTTCGCCGGGGCGTCGCAGTTCGCGATGGTCCAGCTGCTGAGCGCCGCGGCGCCGGCCGCGGTGATCGTCGCGAGCGTCCTCTTCATCAACCTGCGCCACCTGCTCATGGCGACATCGTTGCGACGGCCGCTGGCGCGGCTGTCGCTCGCGCAACGCCTCCTCGCCGCCTTCGTGCTCACGGATGAGAGCTTCGCGATGGCGACCGGACACTTCCGCCGCGGAGGACACAGCGCCGCGTACTACTTCACCTTCGCCGTCGCGCTCTACCTGCTCTGGAACCTCTCGACGCTGGCCGGGCTCGCCATCGGCGGCGCGATCGGCGACCCGCGTCGTTTCGGCGTCGACTTCGCGATCACGGCGACGTTCGTCGGCATCGTCGTCCTCGCGGTCCGCCGGCGGGCGGACGTGCTCATCGCCCTCGTCGCGGCGTCTATCTCGGGCGCCCTGGCTCTCGCCGGCGCACCGACGGTCGCGGTGATCACCGCGGGGGCTCTCGCGCCGCTCATCGCGGTGATCGCACGGCGATGATCTGGGCGATCATCCTCGGCTCGGCGGTCGCGACCTACCTCACGCGCGCCATTCCCTTCGCGGTCACGCTTCGCCGAAGGCCGCCCGACGCGCTGTCACGCTACCTCGAGGCTCTTCCGGTCGCCATCATCGCGGCGCTCGTCGGGCCGGCGGTCCTGGCGCCGGGTGGCGCGCTCACCGGAGGCGCCGAGCCGATCGCATCCGCGCTCGTCGTCGCGACGGTCGCCTGGCGGCGAAGCCTCCTGGCCGGCGTGATCGCCGGCGTCGTCGCCGTCGCGCTCCTTCGTCTTCTGTAGCTACGACCACCGTCCGCGGCGGACGACGTCGGCGGTCGGGCGATGCCCGCGTTTCAGTGAAGGCGACGGGCGGTCCTTTGGCTTCGCGTACCCGGCGGCGACGACACCGACGGCGCGGTACTCGTTCGGGATCCCGAACGTCGCCCGCAGCGTCGTCTGGTCCGGGACGCCGAAGAACACCGCGCCGAGGCCGGCGTCGACGGCGGTGAGCAGCGCGAGGAGCGCGGCCATGCCGGCGTCCACGTCCCAGTACGGCACCGGCCAGCGCTTCTCGTCCATGTCCGTCCAGCCCTTGTCGGGCTCGGCGTAGCGGCGGAGGTACGCGTCCTTGTTGCTGAGACAGACGATGAGCAAGGGCGCCTTGAAGAGATCGGGCCAGCCCCAGTCAGCGCGGCGCTCGACCGGCCACAGCGCGTCCCAGTAGCGCGCGCGGTCCGCCGGCGTATCGAGGACGAGAAAGCCCCAGCCCTGACTGAAGCCGGCGGAGGGCGCGCGCTGCATGTTCGCGACGATGCGGTCGACGATCTCGGGTGGGATGGTCCGGTCCTCGAAGCTCCGCACCATCTTCCGTTTTCGGACGACGTCCTGGAACTCCATCAGGACCGCCGATGCTCGCGGGCTCGCGCGACGACGTTCCCGAGCGCGCCATTCCCTGTCGGACGGTCCATCCGTGCGACGATACCCGCGCCGTGCCGATCGAAGCGCCGCGCCGGATCACGATCGTCGAGGTCGCGCCGCGCGACGGACTGCAGGCCGAGGACCGCACCCTTTCGACCGAGCGAAAGCTCGAGCTCATCGAACGGCTCGCCGACGCCGGACACACCGTCATCGAAGCGACGAGCTTCGTGAGCCCGAAGGCCGTGCCACAGCTCGCCGACGCGGACGAGCTGATGAAACGGCTCGTCATGAGGGACGGCGTCCGCTACCCGGTCCTCGTGCCGAACGAGATCGGCCTCGAGCGCGCGCTCGCGTGCGGCGTTCGCGAGATCGCGGTGTTCGCATCCGCCAGCGAGAGCTACTCGCGGAAGAACCTGAACCGCTCGCGCGACGAGGCCATCGCGGCGTACGGACCGGTCGTGCGCCGGGCGAAGGGCGCCGGCGTCCGCGCTCGCGGATACCTCTCGATGGTCTTCGCCGATCCGTGGGACGGGCCGACGCCGGCGCGGGCGGTGGTCGACTCCGCGAAGCGCCTCCTCGCGCTGGGCTGCGACGAGCTCTCGCTTGGCGACACCATCGGTGTCGGCACACCCGGTGCGGTCGGCAGGCTCGCCGCGGCGTTGAAGGCGGCCGAGCTCCCGAGCGCGCGGATCGCGTTCCACTTTCACGACACTTACGGACAGGCGCTCGCGAACGTTCTCGCCGCGATGGACGCGGGGATCTCGACGTTCGACGCGAGCGTCGGCGGGATCGGGGGCTCGCCGTTCGCGAAGATGGCCGGCGGAAATCTCGCGACGGAGGATCTGGTCTGGATGTGCCGCGGGATGGGCATCGAGACCGGCGTCGACCTCGACCGGCTCGTTGCCACGTCGCGATGGCTCGGCGAGCAGCTGGGGCGCGAGCTCCCCGGGCATGTCTCCCGCGCGATCGGCGCCCGCGACGCTCAGGCCAGGTAGACCTCCGCGCTGAGATCGCGATCGGCGATCCGCGACAGCCGCCGGACCTCCGCGCGGATCCGGTCGGTGGGCGCCCTGCCGGCCTCCTTGAACCACCCGACCCGGACGCGGTCGCGGTCGATCTGCCACGTGCCCCGCACGGCCCCGCCGGCGACGACCAGCGGAGCGATCCAGCCGCTTTGAAGGCTCACCGCGCGCCGCCGTGGCGCGGCGACGACGTGGCGGTCCTCGGTGCCCACGCCGAGAACGTACTGATCGAACCCCGGCAGAAGACGCACCGCCTTCGTCGGCTTCGTCGCCATGAGCTCGTCCACGTCTTCGGCGAGGATGAGCAGCCGCTCTCCGTCCACGCGCACCTCGACGAGCCGGTGGCCCATGGCGTCGAACCAGCCGCGGATCTGACGCGCGCTGATCCGTCCGCGCGAGATCCAGCTCCGGAAGTTCTCGATCGTGCCGGGGCCGTACGCGCTGAAATAGGCGGCGATGACCGCCGACGCGGCGACCTCGGGCTCGGGGAGCCCTTTCCAGCGCGCGCTCGCGTGCGCGGGATGCTGGAACGTGGCGCGACCGGCGCGATTCGGGCCGAAGCAGAGATCCCCCTGCCAGGCGATCGGCTTCAGCAGCGAGCCCCAGCTCCCGAGGAGGAGCTCGCCGACGTGCTTGAGACCGCGGCGCTTCGTGATCGCGCCGGCGAGCTCCTCGCGGGAGAGCTCCTTGCCGTCGAGCGCTTCGCGCGCGGCGTCGCGCAGCGCATCGAACCCTTTGGCGTTGAGACCGCACCAGCGCTCCCACGCCGGCGTCTCCCAGGAGCGACCCGCCGCGATCAGCGAAAGGAACGCGCCACCCTGCTCGGGAGTGAGAAGGTGCAGCGTTCCGCGCATCGCCCAGGTCTTGATGAGGCGGCCGTCGGCGAGCGCGCGTGCGACGTCACCGGCTCGCGACCTCTCGCGGCGCACGCGCACCGCGAGCTCCGCGAACGACGGGACCTGCGTCTGCACGCCGCAGAGACGCCGCACCACGTCGTGGGTTGAGACGTCGCCGACCGGGTCGAGCAGCTGGCGGCGCATCCGCCAGGCGAGGACCTGCGGCCAGGTCAGCACCGTCGTACGTTCGCTGGGCTAGCCGGTCGTCGCCGCCGCGCGGCGCAGCTCCGTCCGTCCTGGACGCTTCCGTTCGCGGACCGCGCTCACCGCCGGCACCCCGGAGCCCCGGACGAGCTTATCGAACGCCGGAACGTCGGCCTTCGCGATCTGGCGCCACTTCGCGAGCTGGGCGTCGGCGCGGCGCGAGAGATCTTCGAAGACGTCGTACATGGCGCTCGTCGGCGCGAAGTCCGAGCCGCCGACGGCCATGGCGAGCCCGCCGATCTTGAGGTTCAGCTTCGCCGGATAGTTCAGCGTGTCCTGGCGGCTCTTCGCCTTCACCTGGATGAGCTCGCCCTCGACCGCCGCCATCTTCGTCTTCAGCGAGGAGGCGCCGCGGCGAAGACGAGCGGCGCCGCCGCTGCCCTCGGCGCGCTTCTCCCATCCTTCGATCTGCTGGCGGACCGAACGGATCGCGTTGATCGCCTCGTGCACCTCGGTGAGCTTGTCGCGGATACGCAGCCGCAGCGCGAACTGCGCGTCGAGGTCGGCCTGCGTCGCGGATACGCGAGGGTCCTTGCGGATCTCGAAGGGCGTCTCGTGGCGCTCGCCCTCGACCTCCAGGCGCACGCGGTACTGACCGGGAGCCGCGACCGGACCGGCGAGCGTCGCCTCCGCGGACTCCCAGGTGGAGTCGTCCTCGATGCGCGCGGCGTCCGGATACCGCATGTTCCACGCGAAGCGGTTGAGACCGTCCTCTTTCGGCACCTTCGGCTCGCGTGCCTTCTTCAGCTCCTCGCTCCGCCGCTGCTCGGGCGTGAGCGCCTTCGCCTCGGGCTTGTCCTTCGGCTCGGGGGGAGCGCTCTTGAACTGGCGGATCTGCTTCCCCTTTCCGTCGAGGAACGTCAGGACGACGTCGCCGTCCGGTTTCCCGCGTAGCCAGTAGCTGACGAGGACGCCGTCCGGCGGGTTCTGCCCGGCGTCGATGTTCACCTGCGCCTTTTCCCCGGTCGGCTTCTCGACCTGGCGATAGGTGACGATGGTCGCTCCGGTCATGCGGTAGTTCTTCCCGAGCTTCGGCGGCTGCGGGAAGCCCATGTCCGTCCGGAACCGCACCGTCGGTCGCGGCGCGAAGAGCCGCGCCCTGCCCTTGAGCCCCTCGGCCGCGAGCTGGCGGATCGGGCCCAGATCGTCGAGCACCCAGAACGACCGGCCGTGCGTGCCGAGGACGAGGTCGCTGTCCTTCACGACCAGGTCGTGGATCGGCACCGCCGGAAGGTTGCCGCCGAGGCGATTCCACCTCGCGCCGTCGTCGAACGAGACGTACACACCCGTCTCCGTGCCCGCGTAGAGCAGGCCCTTCCGTGTCGGATCCTCGCGGATCACGCGAGTGAAGTCGTCCGCGGGGATCCCGTTCGTGATCTTCGTCCAGGTGCGGCCGAAGTTCGTCGTCTTCCAGAGATACGGCCGGAAGTCGTCGTGCTTGTAGCGCGTCGTCGCCACGTACGCGGTACCCGCGTCGTGCGGCGACGGCTCGATGATCGAGACGAGCGAGAACGGCCGGATCGCGGCCGGAGTGACGTTCTTCCACGTCTTGCCGTCGTCCCGCGAAACGTGGAGCAGACCGTCGTCACTGCCCGCCCACAGCACCCCGCGCTCGACCGGCGACTCGGCGAACGCGAAGATCGTGCAGTAGTACTCGGCCCCGGTGTTGTCCTTCGTGATCGGCCCGCCCGACGGCTGCAGCTTCGTCTTGTCGTTGCGCGTGAGATCGGGACTGAGGCGCTCCCACGTCGTGCCTTCGTCCGTGGTGCGGAAGACGTGGTTCCCGGTGTGATAGAGGATGTTGGGATCGTGAGGGGAATGGACGGTCGGCGCCGTCCACTGCATGCGGTACTTCACGTCGACCGCGCCTTCGCCCGCGCTCGTCTCGGGCCAGACCATGATGTTGCGGGCCTGTCCGGTACGGCGGTCGTACCGCGTGAGGGTTCCCTGATAGTTGCCCGCGAACACGACGTTGGGATCGTCGGCGCGCACGGCGATGTAGCCGGACTCGCCGCCGCCCACGGCGAAGCTGTCGGCGCCGGTGATGCCCGCGATCGCCGACCGGCTGGGGACGGTCATCGTGGTGTTGTCCTGTTGCGCGCCGTAGATGCGATACGGCGTCTGCGTGTCGGTGATCACGTGGTAGAACTCGGCCGTCGGCTGGTTGTAGACGGATGACCAGCTCTCGCCACCGTTGAACGTCACGACCGCGCCGCCGTCGTTCCCGTTGATGATGCGGTCGGGGTCCTTCGGATCGATCCACAGGTCGTGATGGTCGCCGTGCGGGATCGAGAGCTCCTGGAACGTCTTGCCGCCGTCGTTCGACAGCCACGCCGAGACGTTCAGCACCCACACCGTCTCGGGATCGGTCGGGTGGGCGTAGATGTGGTGGTAGTACCACGCGCGCTGCCGCAGGTTGCGGTCCTCGCTCGCGCGATCCCACGTCTCGCCGAAGTTATCGGAGCGGAAGACCCCGCCGTCCTCGGCCTCGACGATCGCGTAGACGCGGCCCGACTTCGCCGCGGATGCGGAGACGCCGATCTTTCCGAGGAGGCCCTTCGGAAGACCCTTGTTGCGGCTGATCTCGGTCCACGTATCCCCGCCGTCGTTCGAGCGGAATAGGCCCGAGCCGGGACCGCCCGAGACGAGCTCCCAGGGCCTGCGGATCGTCTCCCAGAAGGACGCGTACATGATCCGCGGGTTGTTCGGGTCGATGGAGAGGTCCGATGCGCCCGCCTTCTCGCTCCGGTACAGGACCTTCTTCCAGGTCTTGCCGCCGTCGCGGGTGCGAAACACGCCCCGCTCGGTGTTCGGTCCGTGCGCGTGCCCGAGCGCCGCGACGTACGCGGTGTCCGGATCCTCGGGATGGACCCGCACCTTCGCGATGTGCCGCGTGTCCGCGAGGCCGAGGTGCGCCCACGTCTGCCCGGCGTCGGTCGAGCGATACACGCCGTCGCCGTGCGAGACGTTCCCGCGGATGCAGCTCTCACCCATGCCGACGTAGATGACGTTCGGATCCGCCTGCGCGACCGCGATCGCGCCGACCGACGCGCGCTTGAAGAACCTGTCGGACGTGTTCTCCCAGTAGACGCCGCCGTCCATCGTCTTCCAGACCCCACCGCCGGTCGAACCCATGTAGAAGGTGTTTGGCTCGCGAGTGTCCCCTGCGACCGCGCCGACGCGCCCTCCGCGATAAGGGCCGGCGCAGCGCCATTCCAACCGGTCAAAGAAGTTAGGGGTCTCTCGCGATGCGCCGTCCGCGCGGCGCGCGCGCGTGGTCGATCGACGTCGTGCTGGCATTGAACGAGCCTCCCCGAAGCGAGCGTCTGTCAATGGAAAATAGTCCTTCTCGCTAGGCTCTGCCCCGCATGCAGGTGCCGGCGCTCGTCCGTGACGCGATCCGCCTGCTCTTCCTCGCGGTCCTCGAGCATCAGTACGTGGTCCTCTTCGCGGTCGTCGCGATCGAAGAGGCCGGCATTCCGTTGCCCGCTCCCACGGACGTCGTGATCGCGTTCTACGGATATCGCGCGCGCGGGGACCTGCCCGAGCTCGCCCAGGTCGTCCTCGTGTGCGCTCTTGCGTCCACGATCGGCACGCTCGTGCCGTACTACCTCGCGCGCCGCTTCGGACCGCCGGTCGCGCATCGCCTCGCGGCGTGGATCGACGTCGACCCGGCGCAGGTCGACGTCTGGACCGGCCGCATCCACCGGCACGGGTTCACCGCGGTCGTGCTCGGCCGTCTCGTGCCGGGAGCGCGGGTCGTCATGTCGCTCATCGCCGGCACCGCGAACGTTCCGCTCCGTCAGTTCTCGCCGGGCGTGTTCGTCGCCGCGGTCATCTACTGGACCTTCTGGGTCGGCGTGGGCGCGACGCTCGGCCCTGCGTTCCGGCGGGTCGCCGAGCCCTACATCAAGTACATCGTCATCGCGCTGCCGCTGATCGTCGTCGGCTTCTTCGTGTACCGGCATCTGCGAGCGCGCCGGAGATGGGCCGCACGGCGTACCTGACCCCCGCGCTCGGCGTGGCCGCCGGCGCATCCCTCTGGTTCGGCCTCTGGCCCGTCGCGGCGCTCTTCTTGGCGTTCCTCATCGGAGGCCGACGCGAAGGACCGACCCTCATCGCCGATCTCGCCACGTTCGCCGGACTCGCCGGGCACGCGGATGTTCTGTGGGTCGCCTTGCTCCTCGCCGCGACCGCCGTGGTGCGAGTCCACGATCCGCGTGCGACGCTCGTCATCTTCGTCGCGGCGGTGCTCGCCCTGTTCGCGTACGTGGACTGGACGATCCTGAGCGGCCTGCTCGCCGCCCTCACGTGGTCCCGCGCGACCCTCACGCTTCGCCGTCGGATGCGGATGGCGTGATCACCAGCGGTGATACGCCGGGTGACCCGGCTTCACCGCCACGAACGTTCCGCGCGCGGTCGCGCAGACCTTGCCGCCCGCGGTGCGCGTCGCGTCGACGACCGCGCGGTCGTCGCCGATCTCGACCGGTCGCGCTGAGAGCGTGATCGCGCCGTCCGTCGGCGTCGGGCGCAGGAGCTTTACCGCGTACTCGGCCGTGACGGTGCACGGCGGCGTGGCCGCGTTCGCGCGGCGCATGAGGTGGTAGGCCGCGGTCCAGTTCGCGTGGCAGTCGAGCAGCGTCCCCGCGATGCCGCCCGAGAGCGCACCGGCGAAGGCCTCATGGTGCTTCTCGGCTCGCCAGGTCGCGACGACCTCGTCGCCGTTGACCTCGCTCTTGATGCGAAGCCCTCTGTCGTTCTTCGGGCCGCATCCGAAGCAGGTGCCCTCGGGCGCGTACCGATCCTGGAGCGCTTCCGCCACCGCGCGAGCGTAATCGTGCGCGGCATCTTGGTTGCAACGGAGGGCGGCGTGCGCTCGGTCGCTTTGGTGATCGTCCTGCTCGCGGTCGCGTGCTCCGCACCGCCCGCCGGTTTGCCACCGCGCGGTGCCGAGCCGTCGATTTGGCCGCTCCGCGGTACCGTCGACGCGAACGGCGAGGCGCTGCGGCGTCCGGTCGTCGTGAAGGTGCCGAACGACCCGGCGGCGCGCCCGCAGTCGGGTCTCGCGAACGCCGATTTGATCTGGGAGATCCCGGTCGAGGGCGGCATCACGCGATACGCCGTCGTCTTCCACTCGCAGGAAGCCTCCGACGTGGGGCCGGTCCGGAGCGCGCGGCTCTCCGACCTGCAGTACGTCCCGCCGCTGCGGGCGATCCTCGTGCACGTCGGCGGATCGGAGGCGGTCCTCGACAAGATCCGCGCAGCCGCGGGCCGCGGCGAGTTCGTCGACGTGGACGAATTCACGAACGCGGGCGCGTTCGAACGCATCACGGCGAAGCAGCCGCCGTACAACGCGTACACGTCGACGGGGAAGGCGCGCGACGCGGCCCGTGCGAACCCGAAAGCGGACAAGCCCGTTCCGTCGTTCGAGTACTCCGCAGACGCACCGAAGGGCGGCGTCGCGGCCACGACGGTCTCGCTGCCGTACGCCGCGGCGACCCAGCGGGTGACGTACACGTGGTCGGGCTCGGAGTGGAAACGCGCGCAGAGCGGCCAGCCGACGAAGGACGCGACGAGCGGCGCCGAGGTGTCGCCCGCGAACGTCGTGATCATCAAGACGGATATCACCGAGATCCCCGGCACCGCCGACGTGACCGGAGCTCCGTCGCTCGACTTCCGGTCCAGCGGCAGCGGATCGGTCACCGTGCTCCGCGACGGACTGCGTTTCGACGGGACGTGGAAGCGCTCCGCCGAAGAGATGTTCCGCTTCGCGGACTCGACCGGCGCCGCGATCGCGCTTCGTCCGGGGCTCACGTGGATCCACATCGTGCCGACCGACATGCAGGTCGGCGGGTCGTAGCCGCACAATCAGCGAAGGTGCCGACCGGCAGCTGGTGGCGCGAGGGCGTCTTCTACCAGATCTACCCGCGCTCTTTCCAGGACTCGAACGGAGACGGCGTCGGCGACCTGAACGGGATCATCGAGCGCCTCGACCATCTGAACGACGGCACGCCCGCCTCGCTCGGCATCGACGCGATCTGGCTCTCACCCTTCTATCGCTCGCCCATGGCCGACTTCGGCTACGACGTCTCCGACTATCGCGACGTCGACCCGACGTTCGGCTCGCTCGCCGACTTCGATCGCCTCCTGGCGGAGGCGCACCGGCTTGGGATCCGCGTGATCGTCGACATCGTTCCGGGGCACACCTCGAGCGAGCACCCGTGGTTCGTGTCGGCGCGCGCTTCGCGCGAGAGCCCGACGCGGGACTACTTCATCTGGGCCGATCCCCGGCCGGGCGGGAGGCCGCCGAACAACTGGCGCGCCGTCTTCAAACGGGTCGGCAGCGCCTGGACCCTGGACCCAGGGACCGGCCAGTACTACCTGCACCACTTCCTGCCGGAGCAGCCGGACCTGAACTGGCGCAACGAGAAGGTCCGCGCCGAGATCGACGACGTCATGCGCTTCTGGCTCGACCGCGGCGTCGACGGGTTCCGTGTGGACGTCGCCGCAGGTCTCATCCGCGACGAGCGGCTGCGCGACAATCCGCGGTTCTCGTTCCGCGGATGGCCGCGGCGCCGCAACTGGGACCTGGACGAGGTGCACGATATCCACCGTCGCTGGCGAAAGGTGCTCGACTCGTATCCGGGCGAGCGCATGGCCGTCGGCGAGATCGGCGTCCGCGATCTCCGCCGCCACGTCCGCTACTACGGGAACGACGACGAGCTCCAGCTCTCCTTCAACTTCCACTTCCTCGAGCAGCCGTGGATCGCCGAGCGCTTCCGCGGCGTCGTGGAGGAGTGGGAGCGTCTGCTCCCGGAGCACGCCTGGCCCGACTACACGCTCTCGAACCACGACCGCCACCGAGCGGTATCGCGTTATGGCTCCGACCGCGCCGGCGTCGCCGCGATGATGCTGCTCACGCTCCGCGGTACGCCGTTCATCTACTACGGCGAGGAGATCGGCATGACCGACGTGCCGATCCCGCCGATGCGCGTGGTCGACATCGACGGCCGCGACCCCGAGCGCACACCGATGCAGTGGGACGCGTCGGCAAACGCGGGCTTCACGAGCGGCGAGCCGTGGCTGCCGATCGCCGCCGACCACTCGCGGCGGAACGTCGCCGCGCAGCGCGACGATCCGACGTCGCTCTTCTCGTTCTACCGCCGCCTCATCTGGCTGCGAAAGTCGTCGGCCCCGCTCCGCCGTGGCTCGTACCGGACCATGCCCGCGCCGCGAGGCGTCTTCGCCTACGCGCGCGAGGCCGACGGCGAGCGTGCGCTCGTCGCGCTGAACTTCACGAGCGCGCCGGCGTCCGCCTCGCTCGGCGAGGGACGCGGCCGCATCCTCATCTCGACCGATCGTTCGCGCGACTCCGAGGACGTCGATCTCACGAGGGTCAGGCTCTTGCCCGACGAAGGCATCGTCGTCACGCCGTCGTAGGCGCGGTCAGGCGGGAACGAGCACGGCGGCATCGCGCGCGCCGACGGTCAGCCCACCGCTCACGCGCGCTCCCGACAGGAGATCCACGCGGTCGCCATCGGGCAGGCACACCTCGCTCGGAAACTCTCCCGTGTTGACCGCGACGTAGAGCTCGTCCGGCGCCGTCCCGTCCGGCGCGAGCGGACCGGCCGCCGAACGGCGGTACATATAGACCCACCGGTCGTCGTCGATCGTGACGTCCTCGAACGCGCCCCACGCGAGCCACGGTCGCGCCGCGCGGGCGCGGATCAGCGTTCGGTACGTCTCGAGGAGCCGGCGGTCCTGCCGCGCCGGGTCCCACTCCATGCAGCGCCGGCTGTCGGGATCGTCGCCGCCTTCCATCCCGACCTCGTCGCCGTAGTAGACGAGCGGCACGCCCGTCGCCGTGAGGAGAAGCACCGCCGCCAACCGCGCGCGATCGGCACTCCCGCCGAGCTCGGTCCGGATGCGCGCCGTGTCGTGGCTGCCGAGCAGATGCATGAGACCGGCGGTGGCCGCGGGGTCGTACATGTTCCGTATGCCCGCCGTCCATCGCGCGAATCGGCTCGGCCCGATCTGGCCGCGCACGTAGTCCAGCACCGCGTCACGCCACGGGTAGTGCATCACGGAGTCGAACTGCGCGCCGTCCAGCCAGCGGATCGCGTCGTGCCACGCCTCGCCGACGATGAAGGCGTCGGGCTTCGCGGCCTTCACGCGGTCGCGGAACGCGCGCCAGAAGCGGTGGTCGACCTCGTTGGCAACGTCGAGACGCCAGCCGTCGATGTCCGCCTCGCGGATCCACTTCTCCCCTATTCCGACGAGGTACTCGCGCAGCCCAGGGTCGGCCGTGTTCAGCTTCGGGTGGCTTCGCGCGCGATTGGCGAAGGTCTCGTAGTTCACCGCGTCGATGTCGAGCGGGAAGCTCTCGATCCGGAAGAACCAGTCGCGATACGGGCTCGCCTCGCCTTTCTCACGCACGTCGCGGAACGCGAACCAGCGATCGCCGGAATGGTTGAACACGCCGTCGAGAAGCAGCCTCATTCCGCGCGCGTGAGCGTCGGCGACGAGCTCGGCCAGGCCGGCATTCGTGCCAAGGCCGGGATCGACGGTCTCGTAATCGGATGGGTCGTACTTGTGATTCGACGGAGCGGAGAACACCGGCGTCAGATAGATCCCGCGGACGCCGAGATCGCTCAGCCAGTCGAGGTTCTGCCGGATCCCCGCGAGATCGCCTCCGAAGAAGGACCGATTCGTCGGCGCCTCGCCCCACGGCCGCTTCCAGGCGGGATCGTTCATCTGGTCGCCGTTCGCGAACCGGTCCGGGAAGATGAGATAGAACGTCGTGCCCGCTACCCACCCGGGCAGCGCGAAGCGATCGACGGGCAGGTCGTACGGGTAGAAGAAGTGACCGGCGAAGTGTTTGCGCTCCG
>DATBKH010000010.1:0-3882 GCA_036555955.1 Candidatus Limnocylindria bacterium
GCGCCCTTCTCGAGCTGGTAGATCGCGGCCGCGCTCGTGCCGCCGGGCGAGGTGACCATGTTGCGGAGCTCCGCCAGATGGCGCCCGCTCTTGCGCGCGAACAGCGCGGAGCCTTCGACGGTGCGCAGCACGAGCTCCTCCGCGACCCGCCGCGAGAAGCCGAGATGCACGCCCGCGTCGACGAGCGCTTCCATGAGCAGGAACACGTACGTCGGTCCGGTGCCGGATAGCGCTGTCGCCATGTCGACGAGGTTCTCGTCGTCGACCATGAGCTCCTCGCCGAGCGCGCCGAGGATCGCCTTCGCCCGTTCGCGCTGCTCGGCATCGACCGCCGTCGTCGGCGTCCACGCCGTCACGCCCATGCCGACCTGCGCCGGGGTGTTGGGCATCGCACGCACGATCGCGGCGTGGTCCAGCCCGTCGCGGAGCGATCGCAGCGTCGCACCGGCGACGATCGAGATGACGAGCTTGTCCTCGTCGAGCTTGCCGCGGAGCTCGCGCATGACCGCCGGTAGAACCTGCGGCTTCACCGAGAGCACGACAACGTGCGCATCCGACGCGGCCTCGGCGTTCGACGCGAGCGCTTTCACGCCGTAGGCCTTCGCGAGCTCCGCCCGCCGCTCGCGCCGCGGCCCAGTGACGAAGACGTGGGACGGCGGAATGAGGTGGCGATCGAGAAGGCCGCGGACCATCGCCTCGGCCATCGTGCCGCCGCCGATGAAAGCGAGCCGCTTTCCGGTGAGCGTCATGGGGGAGAGTATGCGGACGGTCCGGGCGTGAGGCAGTTCAGCGCGCGACGCGGAGCAGGTCGCCCCCGTCGAAGAGCCGCCGCGTGTCCACGCCGACGCGCGCGAACGCGAGGTGCGGAATGCCGATGTCGGCTACGAGCAGCTCGCCGACGGCGTCCCGCGCGGCGCGCGCGACAAGTCCCGTCTTCGGCAACGCCAGCGTGGCCGTCGCGGCGGCACGGATCACGACGCCCGGCGATGCGCCGGTGTCCGGGTCGAGGCCCGACGGAATGTCGACCGCGAGGATCGGAACGCCGGACTTGTTCGCGGCGTCGACGAGCTTTGCCACCGTGTCCCGGGCCGGACCGCGCGCGCTATATCCGAGGAGACCATCGACGACGAGGTCAGCCGCGAGATCGCGGACCCATTCCGGGTCGCGTCGTGCACGATCGCGAGCCGCCGGTCGTTCGTTGCGAGTAGGAGGCGCATCTGCTGCTGATTCGTCGTCCCGCGAAGACGGTCCTGCGGCGCCCCGAGCTCGGCGAGGACGGTCGCGCCCCAGGTCACGAGATGCCGGAGCGCACCGAGCGCGTCGCCACCGTTGTTGCCGCTCCCGATGAGGCCGACGACGCACTTTCCCTTGACCGAGCCACCGAGGAACGCGCGGGCGGCGGTTGCGATCTGCCGCGATGCGCTCTCCATGAGGATGTCGACGCCGATGTGCAGCTCCTCGATCGTGATGCGGTCGACCTCGGCCATCTGCGCCGCGGTCACGCTCGGGACGTCTGGCCCAAGCGGCAGGTCCTCGAGCCTCACGTCCGTCCGACGAGGATGAGCTTCCGCACTACGAAGGTCGTCGCGGTGATCTGGAACGCGTCCACGGCCGCGGCGGGCGCGTCGCGAAGCCGCTGCCGCACCTCCGCAGCGCGATCCGGCGGGGTCCGCGACCGCTCGAGCCAGTTGCCGGTGGTGAGCTTGGTGACCGACGTATCCGAGTCGATCGAAGCGCGCATGCCTGCGTCCTCGACCAGCCGTAGCCAGCCCGCCACGGTGTGGTTGCGCACGTGGGAAGGATCGCGAAGCGTCTCGAGCTCGTTGATGAAGCGGTCGAGCTCGGGATGGTCCGGCGCGTAGTTGTCGACGAGGACGAAGAGCCCGCCCGGCCGCAGGATCCGCGCGATCTCCGCGAAGGAGCGGCCGCGCTCACGAAGTGGTGCGCCGCGAGCCGCGATGTGACGACGTCCGCGACGCGCGAACCGATGGGCAGCGCGGTGGCGTCGGCCTGGACGAGGAGCGCGTTGTGAACGCCGGTCAGCACGCCCAGTCCCGCTTCCAGCATCTCTCGCGTTGCGTCGACGCCGACGGCGGAGCGGAACGCCGGCGCGACCCGGCGCAGCGTGTGTCCGACGCCGGTGCCGACGTCGACGACGCGCTCGCCGCCGTGCTCGCTCGCGAGCGCGACGATGCGATCAAGATCCTCTCCGCGCGCGTGGGTCGCGCTTTCGACGTACGCGGCGGCGGTACGCCCGAACTGCTTCTGGACAGGTTCGATCTCGCTCATCGCTTCGGACTCCCCTTCGCGCGTGCCGCCCATACTGCGGCAGTGCGCAGCACACGATCGGTGGGCGCGTCGCGGGGATTCGGTGTCCTTCTGACAGTCCTCTCCGCACTCGTGGCGTTGCCTGTCTGCGGCATCACCGGCCTCGCGGCCGCCGATCACTATCGCGACGCCAACTGGCCTCTCGAGTTCACCCTCGCGTACGTCGCCGTCGCGGCAGGCTGGCTCGCGCTGGTCCTCACCACGGTCAGCGGCCGGCTTGGTGCCATCGCGGTGGCCTTTCTCGCGCTCCTCGCTCTGCTCGTCGGCCTCTACACGTTCTATCTGAACCAGTTGAACTGATGCGCATAGGCCGCTTCGACGTACGGATCTTCAGCGACGGCGTATTCCGCATAGACGGCGGCGCCATGTTCGGCGTCGTTCCGAAGGTTCTCTGGGAGAAGCAGAAGCCCGCCGACGATCACAACCGCGTCGCGATGGACATGAACTGCCTGCTCATCCGCGACGCGGATCACGTCGTGCTCGTCGAGACCGGCGCCGGTCCGAAGCTCACGGACCGGCAAAAGCAGATCTACGGCATCGAGCATCCGCCGCGGCTCCTCGACGAGCTGAAGGCGCTCGGCGTTCGTCCCGAGGAGGTCACGCTCGTCATCAACACGCACCTCCACTTCGATCACTCCGGCGGTAACACCTACCGCGACGGGGATCGCCTCGTGCCGACGTTCCCGCGCGCGACCTACGTCTTCCAGCGCCGCGAGTGGGAGGACGCGATCGCGCCGAACGAGCGGACCCGCGGCAGCTACCTGCCCGACGACTACGCGCCGCTCGAGGCGACCGGCAAGCTCGAGCTCATCGACGAATCCGTCGAGATCCTTCCCGACATCCGCCTCGATCGCGTGCAGGGGCACACCCGCGGGACGCAGACGATCCGCGTCACCGGCGGAGGTGAAACGCTCTTCTTCTCGAGCGACTTCATGCCCGACCGCCATCACCTGCCGCTGCCGTGGATCCCGGCGTTCGATCTCTTCCCGCTCGATTCGCTCGCGGCGAAGAAGCTCATCCTGCGGCGCGCGATCGACGAGCGGTGGATCGTCGGCTTCACGCACGACCTTCCGCGCTTCGGCCGCGTCAGCGAGACCGAAGGCAAGTACCGCTTCGAAGAGATCGAGGGATGATCGCGCTCCCGCGCACGGCGTCGACGATCGTGGTCGGCGGCGGCGTCGTCGGCGCCGCGGCGGCGTTCTTCCTGACCGATCGCGGCGAGTCAGATGTCCTCGTGCTGGAGCGCGACACGCTCGGTGCCGGGACGTCGAAGGGCGGGCTCGGCGGCATACGACACCAGTTCGAGGACCAGCTCGACGTCCGCATGTCGCAGCTCGCGACCGCGTTCTGGCGGAACTTCGAGGACCGCACCGGGTCGCGTCACGATTTTCACGAGCGCGGCTACCTCTTCCTCGCGAACACCGCGATCGGCATCGCGGAGCTCCGGCGGCCGCTTCCTTTGTACGAGCGCATGGGCGTGCCGGTGCGGATGCTCGACCGCATCGAGATCTCGGAGCTCGTGCCGGGCATGCGCGTCGACGACGTGTTCGGCGG
>DATBKH010000011.1:0-3032 GCA_036555955.1 Candidatus Limnocylindria bacterium
GGCGAGCCCGAGCGAGCGGCTCATGTAGAAGAAGATCAGGTCGGTCAGGGTCACCGTCGCCATGAGCACGAAGAGACGCGAGCCGAGAAGCCACACGAAGCTGCGCTCCTTGAGGATGTCGAGTCCCCACGCGCCGGTCGCGACCTGGAGCCACGAGCGCCCCTCGCGGGATGGCGCGGCCCGGCCTTCGTCGACGGTGACGATGGTGACGAGCGCGGTCGTGAGCTCGAGCAGGCCGAGTCCGATCGTCGCCGCGACGAAGCTTCCCGTGAACAGGCCGACCGATCCGATCGCGACGCCGCCGATCCGGCCGAGCACGATCATGACGCCCATGAGACCGCTGGCCAGCCCGACCTGCGCGGCGGGGACGAGGTCCGGGACGTAGCCCTGGAAGGGGCCCTGCGCGAAGTTCGACGAGACCTGTAACAGCACGACGAACGCGACGACCGAGACGTAGGTGTTCGACGTCGCGATGCCCGCCAGGAAGACGACGTCGAGGATCGCGCCGATGAGGATGTACGGCTTGCGCCGGCCCCAGCGAGTGACGGTGTAGTCGGAGATCGTCCCGACCGTCGGTTGGATCACGATGGCGACGAGCGCGCCAAGGAGCGTCAGCAAGGCCAGGCCCGAGCCGGCGTTCGCCTTGCCGACGAGATCGTCCATCCGGCGCTGGAGGATCACGTTGTTGAGCCCGCCCCAGATCGCGTTGATCCCGAACCAGTAGATGGACAGCTGGAAGATCTGGAAGAACGGCAGCGCGCCGATCGGCCGTCCCGTCGCCTGCGCCTGTGCTTCGACCGCCGCGCTCACGGCGAAAGTATCCGCGCGGGCAAAAGCGGCCCTGCCCTTGCACGCGTTGGCGGCGTGACCGTCATCGCCGATCGCTACGAGCTGCACGAGCGGATCGGCGGAGGCGGGATGGCGGATGTCTTCCGCGCTCACGACCGCACGCTCGACCGCGACGTGGCCCTGAAGCTCATGCGTCCGGCTTTCGCGAACGACGCGGAGTTCCTCGAACGCTTCCGTCGCGAGGCCGATGCGCTCGCATCGATCGAGCATCCGAACATCGTCCGGGTATTCGACTTCGGGTCGAGTGCCGACGGGCCGTTCATGGTCATGGAGCTCGTCGGTGGCGGGACGCTCCGCCAGCTGATGCGCGAGCGGGGCCGCCTCGATCAGTACGACGCGGCGCGGATCGGCGCCGGGATCGCCGACGGGCTCGAAGCCGCGCATCTCCGCGGTGTCCTCCACCGCGACCTGAAGCCGGACAACGTGCTCCTCGATGCGGAGGGCACGCCGAAGATCGCCGACTTCGGCATCGCGCGCATCGCCGCGGCGACCGCGATCACCCGCACCGGCGAGGTGCTGGGAACGCCGCAGTACCTCGCGCCGGAGCAGATGACGGGTGAGGTCGTCGACGAGCGCGCGGACGTCTACGGCCTCGGCGTGATCCTCTACGAGATGCTCACCGGGACGCAGCCGACGGGCGGCACGACGCCGTCGGAGATCATCTCGCGGCGCCTGCGCGCCGATCCGCGGCCGCCCGCGAAGCTCGCGGCGATGCGTCCCGAGATGAACGCGATCGTCCTGCGCGCCCTGGCGCGCGACCCCGAGCGCCGCTTCGCTCGCGCGGCGGCGCTGCGCGATTCGCTCCGGACGATCGTCTCGTCGCCGGCGCCCCCTCCCGAGACGCTCGCGCCGCCGCTCGGCGCGTCCCTGGCCGCAGCCTTCGCGGCGCTCGTGGCCAGCGCGCGCGCCGGCGCGGGCCGGTCATCGGCCGACGCAGGGGCCACGCTTGCGCGCGCTCCCAGGTTCAGGAGACCCGTCTTCCCGCGTCTTCCTGCGGTGTCGTTCGCGCCGCTCGCGGCAGCGCTGAACCGCATCGCGCTCGCCCTCCAACGATGGATCGCGTGGTGCGATGCGCAGATGACTCTGGTCTCGGATCGCGCCGCAGTCACGATCGCGGGACTGCGATCCCGCCTGCGTCGGCCGGCTTTCCCGGCGCTTCCGCGTCCAAGGCCGATCCGCGGCCCGATCGCACCGCTCGCCGCTCCCCGGCGGCGTGATGCCGCACCGATCCTCGTGACCCTCGCGCTCCTTGCCTTCGTTGGCGGGTCTCTCGCCTTCGCGCAGCAGCTCGCGAGAGTGGAGCTGCCCCCCGCCGCCAGCGTGGCTCCGACCGCCGCCGTGCTGGCGAGCACGAGTACGCCGGCGCCGACCCCCGTTCCGACCCCCGCGGCAACTTCCGAGCCGACCCCGGAGCCGACGGCGGAGCCCACCGCGGAGCCCACCGTCGCGCCCGCACCTCCCGTGATCGGCGCGCGGGATCCGGCCCGGACGATCGTGGCCTTCTACCAGCTCATCTCGGGTCACGACTACACGAGCGCGGCTGGTCTGTGGAGCGATCGCATGCGCGCGAGCTATCCGCCCCAGACGAACATCTGGGGGCGGTTCGACCGAACGCAGTCGATCGTGACCCGGTCGGCGGCGATCACGAGCGCGACGTCGAGCACGGCGGCGGTCGCCGTCGACATCGTCGAGACGATGGGCGACGGCAGCGTGCGGCACTGGGTCGGCACGTGGTACCTCGTGCGATCCGCTACGGGCTGGCTCTTGGACCAGCCGGGGCTCCGGCCGGCATAGCGCGCGCGCCAGCGGCTCCGTTGGCCTCATGCTGTCGAGCGACGTGAAGGACCGGCTCTGAGACTCGCCGCGATCCGGCACCGCGCGCGGTCGCCGTTCGTGCAGCCGCTTCCCGGAAATCGGTTCTTCGTGCGGCTCATGGCGGAGGCGGGCGATCTCGCGGGGGTGCGCTGCCACTTCGCCGACAAATACGCCGCGGAACTCGTGGGAGACCTGCCGCTCGCGCGTACGGACACCGACGGGATCAGCGACTACTGGTCGGCCGTGCTCCCCATGCCGACCTCACGCCTGCGCTACTTCTTCGAGCTCACCGACACCGCCGGCGAAGCACGATTCTTTTCCGAGCACGGCTTCGCCGAGACGCGGCCCGAGCGCAAACACTTCGCCGG
>DATBKH010000012.1:0-3664 GCA_036555955.1 Candidatus Limnocylindria bacterium
CCGAGCACGAGCGCGCGACCGGCATCGTCGTCGCGCCGCCACCCCGGCCACCCGCCGCGAACGTCGTTGTCCTCGCGGTCGTACCGGGCGAAGGCTTCGCGGCCGTGGCGCGCTCGCTCGGGGCGTCGGCGCTCCGCGGCGGAGCCACGATGAATCCGTCGACGCAGGAGCTCCTCGCCGCCATCACCGCGACGAACGCGAAGACCGTGATCGTGCTGCCGAACGACAAGAACGTGATCCTCGCGGCGGAGCAAGCGGCGAAGGTGTCGACCACGAACGTGCGCATCGTGCCGACGCGCAGCGTCGCGCAGGGAATGGCGGCCCTGGTGGCGTTCGACCCGGCGAAGGACCCCGACAGCAACGCGCGCAGCATGGGCGAGGTCGCCGATCGCGCACATGGGATCGAAGTGACCCGCGCGATCCGCGACGCGACCATCGACGGCCAGCGCGTCCGTCAGGGCGAGGCCATGGCGCTGGTCGACGGGCGCGTCGTCGCCCACGGCGATGACGAGGTCGCGGTGCTGGTCGACGCGGCAAAGGGCCTTACCGAGTCGGAGATCTTCACTCTCTACAGCGGCGAGGACGTCGACGACGCCCGTGTGCAGCATGCCGTGCAGCGCCTGCGCGCGGCGTGTCCGCGCGTGTCCGTCGAGGTGGCCCACGGTGGCCAGCCGCACTACCCGTTCATCGTGGCGGCGGAATAACCCGATGCTGGCCGGATCGAGCCGTCTCACGCTGGTACGCGACGCGGTCGAAGGGCTCAGCCGGTCGCTGGCCGCCGCGGGCATCGCGGGCGTTCTGGTCGGCGTGCCCGCCGGTCTGCTGGCCCGCTCGATCATGAAGATCAGCGCGATCGCCGCCGGCCCCGCGCAAAGCGGCGTACACACCGAGAACGGGAACGTTGTCGGCGCGCTGACGGCCGAGGGGACGATCGCGATCGTTTTGTTCGCCGGAGTCGGGCCGACCGTCGGCGGCGCCCTTCTTTATGTGGCGGTCAGACCCTGGCTCCTTCCGCTCGAGCGATGGCGCGGCGCAGCGCTCGGCGGCTACCTGCTGGCGGTCGGAGGACTGGCCGGTCTCGACCCGTTCAACTTCGACTTCCAGCGATTCGGACCCGCGGCGTTGAACGTCGCGATGTTCTGCGCGCTGTTCCTCGTCGTGGGGATCGCCCTCGCACCGGTGACCGACGCCGTCCTCGCGCGCTTGGCGCGGGGCCCGAGCGGGCTCCTCGTGGTGGGCTTCGTTTTCAGCGTGTTCGGCGCTGTGGCCTTGGTTGCCGTCGCGCTCGGGAGCCTCGTGTCGTGGCTGACCACCGGATACCTGCCGCTCGGTGACGTCGCGCCGATGCTCCTCGCGGCAAGCGTCGGGATCGCGCTCGCGGCGCGTTTCGGCGGCGTGTCGCCCGTCTCCTACGCCGCTATCGGGATCACTCTCGCGGTCGGCATATGGCTCACAGGCAACGCGATCGTGATGCTGCTTCGCTGATCCATATATCGAGCGACCATGGTTGACGTGACCACCGCATCTGACCACCGACCGCAGGGACCGCCACAGACCTCGCTCGACCTTCCCGTCACGCGCATCCCAGGCATCGGGTCGGAATCGGCGAAGCTCCTCGAGCGGATGGGAATACACACGATCGGCGACCTGCTGTGGCATCTGCCGACGCGCTTCGACGATTTCTCGAAGTTCGTCCCACTGCGCCGGCTCGTGCCGAACGCGACGCAGACCGCGATCGCGAAGCTCGGGCGGATCTCGCAGCGGAGGACCGCCACCGGGAAGCTCATGACCGAGGCGGCGCTCTCCGAAGAGGACGGCACTCCGACTGACGTGCGCGCGACCTGGTTCGGACGCGCCTTCGTCAAGGAAACGCACCGCGAGGGCGAGCGCGTGCGGATCTCGGGGAAGGTGCGCTTCTTCGGGCGCACGCTCCAATTCAGCCAGCCGAGCCTCGAGCGTGCCGACGCCGAAGCCGTCCACACCGGACGGCTCGTTCCGATCTATCCGCTCACCGAAGGGATCAAGCCTGGCCAGATGCGGCGCTGGCTGCACACCGCGATCGAAGGCGGCACGCGGCGCACATCGGTCGTGAGCGAGGTCGCGGAGCCGCTGCCAGCGGAGCTCCGTGAGCGGCACCGGCTGCCGGACATAGCGTCCGCGCTCCGCCAGGTGCACTTCCCGGACGACGCCGAGCGGCTCTTCGCCGCACGGCGCCGGCTCGCGTTCGACGAGCTGCTCGTGCTCCAGCTCGCGCTCGCACAGCGCCGGGCGCGTTGGACCGCGCAGGCCACCGCTACCGCGTTGCGCGTCGGCGACGATGAGCTGCGGCGCTGGATCGACGCCCTTCCGTTCGCGCTGACGACGGCGCAGCGCCGCTCGCTCGACCAGATCCGAGCCGATCTCGCGCGCGCCGTCCCGATGTCGCGGCTGCTCGAGGGCGATGTCGGGTCCGGCAAGACCGTCGTCGCGGCGCTCGCGGGACGCATCGCGGCGGCGTCGGGAGCGCAGACCGCGCTGATGGCACCGACCGAGCTTCTCGCCGAGCAGCATGCGCGGTCGCTCGCTGCGCTGTTCGCGAACGGCGGGCCCGAGCATGCGCTCCTCACCTCGAGCGTGACCGGCGAGCGACGGCGCGAGATCCTCACGGGTCTCGCGGACGGTTCGATCGAGGTCGCGGTCGGAACCCACGCGCTCGTCGAGGAGAACGTCGTGTTCAAGAAGCTCGGCCTGGCCATCGTCGACGAGCAGCACCGTTTCGGTGTGAGGCAGCGCGCGAGCTTCCGCGAGAAGGGGACGGGCCTCGATCCGCACCTGCTCCTCACGACTGCAACGCCGATCCCCCAGACGCTGAACCAGACGATCTACCGCGACCTCGACATCTCGGTCATCGACGAGCTGCCCGCGGGCCGGAAGGAGATCACGACGCACGTTCGCACTCCCGAGCAGCTCCCGCGCGTGTGGGAAGGCGTCCGGCTCGCGGTGGAGCGCGGGCAGCAGGCATTCGTCGTCACGCCGCGCATCGATCCGGGCGAGGAGGGCGACGACGTTCCGAGCGCCATCGCGATGGAGAAGGAGCTCTCGAAGGAGGAGCTTCGTGGGCTCCGCCTCGGGATGATGCACGGCCGCATGCCGGCGAAGGAACGCGACGCCATCGTGCGCCGCTTCGCCGGGCGTGAGATCGACGTCCTCGTCGCGACGACGGTCGTCGAGGTCGGCATAGACGTCCCGAACGCCACCGTCATGGTGATCCTCGGCGCGGAGCGGTTCGGGCTCGCGCAGCTCCATCAGCTGCGCGGACGGGTAGGTCGCGGCTCAGAGCGCGCGTACTGCGTCCTGGTCTCGGACGCCTCCGATTCGGAGCGCCTCGCGGCGATGACCGCGAAGAAGCGCGACGCCGCGGGTCGCGAGGTGCCGCTCGACGGGTTCGACCTCGCGAAGCGCGACCTCGAGATCCGCGGCGCCGGCGAGTTCCTCGGCGTGCGGCAGTCCGGCGCGCCCGAGCTTCGGATCGTCGATCTCGCGGACGTCGATCCGGAGCTGATCAGCGAGACCGCCGACGAGGCCGACCGCGTCCTCGCGCGCGATCCGAATCTGGACCGTCCCGAGCACGCCGGGCTCGCGGCCGCCGTCGATCAGCTCTGGCGCCGCTACGCACTCGCCTGAT
>DATBKH010000013.1:0-4297 GCA_036555955.1 Candidatus Limnocylindria bacterium
GCGCCCGGCCGCAAGCACGTGTACGCCGCCGGTCCGATCGGCGCCGCGAAGCTCCTGTGGAAGCGCGGCGATTACGTCCGGCTCGTGGACGCCTTCGGAACGGTGATCGACGAAGTCGTCGTGTGGCCGGAAGAGAAGCCGGCCGAAGCGAAACCCGCGGAGGCGAGAGCCGCTCGCTGAGCGCGGAGAACGTCAAGTGCCGGGCGCTCGGTACCGGACCTGCTTGGCTTTGCGCATCGCATCCATCGTTTCCTCGACGGTCAGCAGGACCGTCGTCTCCAAGGAGCTCAGTGCGCCCCCTCCACTGATGGCTAACGCGACGGCGGCCATCGAAACATTGTCGGGCGCTTCCCAGAGGTTGTAGCCGTCATGTGTCCCGAAGGCGTACCAGAACCCATGGAGCTTCCCACCGACCGACTCGATGTACGTCTCCGCGGCCTTCCGGCGGTCCTCCGGGTTCTGGATCAGCCGGGCCCAGGTCTCCGGCGTGTAGCTGAACTTCGATAGATAGATCGGCATCGTCTCTTCCCCCTCGCCATCCTCGCGCGTGCGACTCTCGGCGGCGAAGTCTAGCCAGCGCCGCTAGGTCGGGCGGAGCTCCTTGTGCTCCGTCGCGATCTTCCGGATGACCTCCTCGAGGACCGTCACGCCGATGCCGGGCTTCGTCGGGACTTTCATGGTGCCGTCTTTCTCGACGGTGAAGGGCTCGCCGATGATCTCCGTTTCGAAGTAGCGCGCCGACGCGGAGACGTCGCCGGGCACGCGGAAGTTCGGCAGCGACGCGAGATGCACGTTGTGCGCGCGGCCGATCCCCATCTCGAGCATGCCGCCGCACCAGACCGGGACGTTGTTCGCCGCGGCGACGTCGTGCACCCGCTTCGCCGAGGCGAGCCCGCCCACCCGGCCGGCCTTGATGTTGATGACCTTCGTCGCGCCGATCGCGATCGCCTTGCGCGCGTCTTCCGCGGTGTGGATCGACTCGTCGAGACACACCGGTGTCGCGATCTGCCGCTGGAGCTCGGCGTGGTCAACGATGTCGTCGTGGGCGAGCGGCTGTTCGATCATCGTGGGCTTCGTCGGATCGATCCGCTTGAAGAGCGCGACGTCTTTGAGCGTGTACGCGGAGTTCGCGTCGAGCATGAAGGGAAGCCGCGGGAAGCTCTTGCGCGTCGCTTCGGCGATCTCGACTTCGAGGCCCGGTTTGATCTTCAGCTTCACGCGCTGATAGCCGCCTTCGAGCTCGCGCCGGATCGTCTCCATGAGCGCGTCGATCGACGGCTGGATACCGATCGCGACACCGCAGAGGATGCGGTCGCGCGTTCCGCCGAGCAGCGCGGCGAGCGGCTTGTTCGCGCGGCGCGCGAAGAGATCCCATGTCGCCATCTCGACGGTCGCTTTGGCCATGCGGTGCTCGCGGATCCACGCGAGGTTGCGGTCGACGTCCTCAGGCGCCGCGAGATCGAGCTTGAACAGCTCGGGAAGGATGAACGTCTCGAGCGCGTAGAGCACCGTGCCCCAGGTCTCGCCCGAGTACCACGGGAGCTCGCCGGCGACGCTTTCGCCCCAACCCACCGCGCCCTCGGACTCGACGCGGCACAGCACTCGCGTCATGTGCGTCTCGCGCGCGCCGCTCGTCTCGTAGGCGTTCTTCAGCGGAAGCCGGACGACGAAAAGCTCGACCCGCTCCAGCTTCACTGCGGGCTTCGCCCTTCGTGAAGCGGATCCTCGTGTGGCAGGGGCGTCATTTCGTGCCCAGGGGCCCCTACCCCTGCCCCTGCCGCTGCCACCCCGGGACGAGTCTGTGGGACGAGGAGATACGCGCCGCGGCCGTCGCTTCCGCGCAGGAACTCCACGGCGGCGTAGCCCTCGGCGAACGCGTGCTCGAACGCGTCGCGCGCGACGAGCCGCCAGCGGAGCGCGAGCGCCGCGTCGCGCGCCTTGAGCTCCTGGAATCCGCGCGGGATCTCGAGCAGAAGATGCGACGCGCCCTCGGTCGCGGCGACCTCGCCCGGCCGGTCACCGTCGGCACGGAGGAGGTACGCGACGCCTTCGCGCTCGGCTTCCTCGAGCGACGGCGCGGTGTCCTCGCCCCGCAAACGCTTGTAGGTGCGGTCGTGCCCGATCGGCCATTCCACGTAGATGCGGTCGGACGGCAGGCCCTGATTCAGCTTGTCGGGCATGGCGCCGTAGAAGTCGCGGTGGTACGTGCGCGTGTAGGCGCCGAGCTTTCCAAAGTTGAACCGCGCGTTTCGCGCCTCGAGCGGGTCCATCGTCCACCCGACGATCTCGATGCCCTGGTCGAGACAGTGATCGCGCTGAGCTTCCTTGAGCTCGCGCGCGAGACTCGTGCCGCGGTACGGCTCACGCACGGCGAGCATGTGGGAATGGTGCCTGAAGTGGTAATCGTGGATCCCGAGGAACCCGAAGACGAAGCCCGCCGGGACGGCGTCCTCTGGTGCGTAGCCGTTGGCGACGAAGCCGCCGTTGTGGACGACGGCGAGCATGAGCTGCGGCGGCACGACCACGTCGCCGCTCCAGACCTCCTCCTGCAGCGGCACCGTCGCCGCGCACGCGGCGATGTCGCGAGCGACCTCGATGCGGAATTCGGGCATGGATACGGAGTATCGGCTAGCATCGCGGCCGTGCCCGCGAGCATCGATTTCCTGAAGCGCGTCTCCATGTTCGAAGACCTCGACCAGCGATCGCTCGAGGCGATCGCGAACGCCGCAGTCGAGCAACGGTACGAGACCGGGCAGGAGGTCGTCCGCCAGGGCGACACCGGCGTCGGCGCCTTCATCATCCGCTCGGGCAAGGTCGACGTCGTTCAGGATCGCAACGGCAAGGAGACGAAGCTCGCCACGCTCGGACCGGGCGACGTGTTCGGCGAGATGGCGCTGCTCGACGAGTTCCCGCGATCGGCGACGGTCCGCGCCGTCGAGCCGACGACGGCGCTCGGCATCCAGCGCTGGCATTTCAAGGGGATCCTCGAGAGCCATCCGCAGATCGCTCTCGCGCTCCTGCCGATGCTGACGCGCCGCATCCGCAACGCGGAGCACATGCTGCCGGAGGCCGCGAGGCACTAGCGCGCGCCGGCGCTCCGTCGCGGTAGCCTCTCGCGCGGTGCCGAACCTCGTCGAATGCGTTCCCAACGTGAGCGAAGGACGGCGCGGCGACGTGATCGATCGTCTCGCCGACGCGATCCGCGGCACCGCGGGCGTGCGGCTCCTCGATCGCACCAGCGACGTCGATCACAACCGGTCCGTCTTCACGTACGCAGGCGCCCCCGACGCCGTCCTGATGGCGACGCACGCGCTCGTCGACCTCGCGTACCGCGAGGTCGACATGAACGCGCACCAGGGCGAGCACCCCCGCCTCGGGGCGGTCGACGTCGTCCCGTTCGTGCCGCTCGCCGGCGTCACGATGGACGAGTGCGTCGAGCTCGCGCACCGCTTCGGGCGCGAGGTCGCGGCACGCCACGACGTACCCGTCTACTTCTACGCGAAGGCGGCCTCGCGCCCTGAGCGCGTGCGGTTGCCCGACATCCGCAAGCCGGAGTACGAAGGGCTCGCGGCGCTCCTCGAGACGACGCACGTCCCAGACGCCGGTCCGCGGAAGATGCACCCGACGGCCGGAGCCATCGTCGTCGGCGCCAGGCCGTTCCTCATCGCCTTCAACATCGAGCTCGAATCGGCGGACCTGAAGCTCGCGCAGCGGATCGCGAAGGAGATCCGCGAATCGTCGGGTGGCCTGCCCGCGGTGCAGGCGAAGGGGTTCATGCTCACCGATCCGCCGCGCGCGCAGGTGTCGATGAATCTGCTCGACCACACCGTGACGTCGCTCGCCACGGTGTGGAACGAGGTCGAGACGCGCGCCAACGCGGCTGGGGTGAAGGTGCTGCGGGGAGAGCTGATCGGCCTCGTCCCGCTGGACGCCCTGCTCCAGGTGGGCGCGGCGGCGCTGAAGCTCGACGGCTTCACGCGCGACCGCGTCATCGAGAGCCACTTCCTCGAGTGACAGCGGCCGACCTCGTCCTGCACGGCGCGCGCCTCCTGACGCTCGCGCCGTTGCGGGAGGAGCGGCCGCGCGTTGGTCCGGCGGCCGGCGACGTCGGCGCGATCGCGGACGGATTCGTGGCGGTCCGCGACGGAGCGATCGTCGCGACGGGGCACGGGACCGCGCACGCCGCGGTGGAGCGCGTCGAGGGAGCGATCGACGTGGACGCGCACGGTCGCGTCGTCATGCCCGGCTTCGTCGATCCGCACACGCATCTCTGCTACGCCGGAGAGCGCTGGGAAGA
>DATBKH010000014.1:0-3792 GCA_036555955.1 Candidatus Limnocylindria bacterium
GGCCGCGCGCGCGCCCAACGCCGGAGACGTCGATGGCCTTGTCGCGCAGCAGGGCGAGATCGTCGTCGCGGAAGTCGTCCCCGACGACGCCGACGATGCTCACCGAGCCGTAGAGGCGAGCAGCGAGCGCGAAATAGGTCGCGGCGCCGCCGAGCAGATCGCGGCGCGACTCGACCGGCGTCTGCACATCGTCGTAGGCGGGCGAGCCGACGACGAGGATGTGCGGCACGAGAGCCGGATGTTAGTTCGTGGGCGTCGTGATGTACGTGAGGAGCGAGCTGACGAAATAGGTCGCGGCAGCGGCGATGGCGAGCCAGTCCGTCGCGAGCACGCGCTCCTCGATCGCATCCCCTTGGCGCGCGCGCCAGTAGGCGTTCAGCGCGCGTTGCCCGTAGACGACGACGGCGGTCGCCGCGACGAGCTCGATCGCGTCGAGCAGCGCGAACAGCGGCTCGGTCGAGTAATGAAGGAACGTGAGCGTCCAGAGGACGACGCCGATCGTCGCCGACAGCGGATCGACGCGGATCTTCGCTCCTGCCCGCGCGAGCAGTCCGGCGATGAGCGCGAAGTGCTGGTAGACCTGCCAGTAGCCATACCCCGGTACGAACAGCGACAGCGCGTGGCCGATGGGCTGCATGCGCTCGTCGCCGGTCTCCCGGCGCAGCTCGGCCCACGTGAATCCGAGCCACAGCGGGAGGTAGATGCCGAGGGAGAGCACGGTCAGAGCCGCGACGAGCCAGAGGGGCCGGCGGCGCGGCGGGATCTCGCGTTCGGCGATCAGATCGCGCCCTCGGCGCGGAGCTTCGCGATCTCCTCGCGCGAGTAGCCGAACTCGTCGAGCACCTCTTCGGTGTGCTCGCCGAGCTCCGGCGGCGCGCGCCGCACCGACGGCGGGGTGCCGGAGAGGCGCACGGGGATCCCCGGCGCGCGCACGCGCCCGGCGGCGGGATGATCGACCTCCGCGATGAGGCCGAGGTGTCGCACCACCGGATCGGCGAAGACCTCGCCGAGATCGTTGATCGGGCCGACCGGGACGTTGGCCTCGCGCAGCTTGCGGACGACGTCCTGCTTTCGCATGGCGTGAACGCGCGCGGCGATGATCGGGACGAGGGCTTCCCGATGCTTCACCCGCAGCGTGTTGTCGGCGAAACGCTGATCTTCGAGCAGCTCCTCGAGATCGATCGCGCGACAGAGACGGTCGAAAAGCGCGTTGTTCGCACAGCAGATGTTCACGAAGCCGTCGGCCGCGCGGAACGTCTGGTACGGAACGATCGACGCATGCACGTTGCCCTCCGGCCGAGGCACGGTCCCATCGGCGAAGTAGCGCGCTGCCTGCCGTGACAGCAGCGCGACCTGGCCACCGATCATCGTCGCGTCGATCACCTGGCCTTCGTCCGTCCGATGCCGCGCCTCGAGAGCCGCGACGATCGCGAACGCGGCGAACATCCCCGCGACCATGTCGGCTTGGGGGACGCCGACCATGACCGGATCCCCGCCGGGGACTCCGGTGAGGCTCATCACGCCGCCCATCCCTTGAACGACGAGGTCGTATGCGGCCCACGCTCGTCCCGGACCGTCCTGTCCGAAGCCGGATACGTGACAGACGACGGCGCGACGGTTCAGCGCGCGGATGCGGTCATCCGGGAAGCCGAGCCGTCCGAGCACGCCCGGGCTGAAGTTCTCGACGACGACGTCGGCCCGCTCGATGAGTCGTCCGAGGACGCGCTTGCCCTCCGGATGCTTCAGGTCGCAGGTGATGCTTCGCTTGTTCCGGTTGATGGAGAGGTAGTAGGCGGAGACGCCGTTGATGTCGGGCGGTGTCCATTGGCGTGTCTCGTCGCCACCCGAGGGGATCTCGACTTTGATCACGTCGGCGCCGTGGTCGCCGAGCATGAGAGTGCAGTACGGTCCCGCGAGCGCTCGAGTGAGGTCGACGACGCGTATGCCTTCGAGTGCGCCGCCGCGTCCGCCGATCACGAACGTGAGAGTACCGTTGACGCGTGAGCGAAATCCTTCCGCTCTTTCCTCTCGGCAATGTGCTCTTTCCCGGCGCCCTCATGCCGCTGCACATCTTCGAGCCGCGGTATCGCCTCCTGGTGCGGCGGAGCGTGGACGGTGGACGTCCCTTCGGGATCGTGTTGATCAAGAGCGGCTTCGAAGTCGGGAGCGGCGCGGCCGAGCCGCATGCCGTCGGCACGGAGGCGAAGATCGTCGCGGAGACACCGCTTGCCGACGGGCGCTCGTACATCGTCACGCGAGGCGGGCGCCGCTTCGCGATCGAAGGTCTCGACCGCGAGGCCGAGCCGTACCTCGTCGGTCGCGTCCGGTATCTGGATGAGCCGATAGGGGACGGCGCGGTGGAGATCGCCGGCAAGGCCCTGGACGCATTGAGCGGGTACCTCCTCGCCGTCCTCGCCGTGACGCAGGACGAACGGGGCGAGCGAGCGCTGGTCGACGAGCTGCGCGACGTCCCGCCCGAGGAGATCGCCTACCGCATCGCCGGCACGCTCGCCGTCGACGCGCCACAGCAGCAAGCGCTGCTCGAGCTCACGAGCGCGTCCGACCGCCTCCGCGAGGAGACGCGGATCCTCGACCGCGAGACGAGCCTCCTGCGCGACCTGCTCGTGCGGCTCCGGGTCCGCGGCGAGCGTGCCGGTCTGAACTAGCTAGCCGAGCCCGTTCGCGTACCGGATCACACCGGCGGTGATGGTCGCGCGGACCTCCGCTCCCAGGATCTCGTCCTCGCGCAGACGGGCGAGATCACGATCGACGACCGTCGCGTCGAAGCGCATCCCCGGCTCGAGGGTCCCCCACTCCTTCTCCGCGCCGACCGAGTAGGCGACGCCCGCGCTGTACGCGTTGAGCGCCTCGTCCAGATGCAGCCGCTGGGCCGGGAACCAGGCCGACTCGTCGCGCGGGCGCCGCCGTGTCACCGCCGCGTGGATCCCGAGGAGCGGGTCGATGGGCTCGACCGGCGCGTCCGAGCCGAACGCGAGGACCGCGCCGCGCGAGAGCAGCGTCCGCCACGGATACGCTCGCGGCGTTCGCTGCGGTCCCCAGTACCGGTCGGCGAGGTCGCGGTCGCTCGTGCAATGGATCGGCTGCATCGACGCGACGATCCCCAGCGCCCCGAAGCGCCCGAGGTCTTCTTCGCGCACGAGCTGGATGTGCTCGAGGCGCTGGCGCAGCGCGGGCGCGGTCATGCGGCTGGGTGCGATCGCGTCGAGCGCCACGTGCACCGCGCGATCGCCGATCGCGTGGATCGCGACGGCGAGACCCGCCGCGGCCGCGCGTGCGACGTCGGTGCGAAGCTCCAGCGGGTCGACGGTGAGGATCCCTCGGTCGCTCGTGCCCTCGTAGGGTTCTTCGAGCGCCGCCGTCTGCGAGCCGAGAGCCCCGTCGCTGAAGAACTTCACGTGACCGATGCGGAGCCACTCGTCGCCGTCGCCGCTCCGCAGGCCGGATTCGAGCGCCGCCTCGAAATCGAAGCGGCCGCGATCCCTGATCTGAGGCGGAGTCCCCGTCGTGGGGATCGAGAGGGCCAGCGAGCGGTGCGGGATGCCCATGATCGAACGCACCGTCAGCGTCTCCCGCTCGCGCGCGCGCCGGAGCGCCGCATACGAGCTGGCCTGCTCCAGGGTCTCGACGCCCACGAGCCCGCGGCGGTGCGCTTCGGTCTGCGCCCGCGCGATCGCCGCATCGCAATCCGCCTCGGTCGCCGCGGGGACGGCACGGTCGGCGAGCTCGTTCGCGCGCTCCCGAAGGATCCCCGTCGGCGCGCCCGCGTCGTCG
>DATBKH010000015.1:0-2831 GCA_036555955.1 Candidatus Limnocylindria bacterium
ACCGCGCGCTTTTCCACTTCGGTCACACCGGACGGGATCCCGATGATGACGCGCGGCCGCGGCAACAGCGCGATGCCGTTGTGCACCTTATGGATGAAGTAGCGAAGCATCTGCTCGGTGATGTCGAAGTCGCTGATGACCCCATCGCGCAGCGGACGCACCGCGATGATCGATGCCGGTGTCCGTCCGACCATGCGCTTCGCCTCGGCGCCGATCGCCAGCACCGCGCCCGTGCGCGTGTCCTTGGCGACCACGGACGGCTCGCTGATCACGATGCCTCGGCCGCGGACGTGGACGAGAGTGTTGGCCGTGCCGAGATCTATTCCAACGTCGCGCGACACCAAGCCGAAGACCGAGTCGAGCACGTGTGATGGCCCCTCCCGAGCGCGAACTTCCTCGCGCCGAACTGTAACGCGCGAAAAGGCGCGCGAGCGCGTCGTCGGCATCGGAGTTGGTGTCGGTCGGGGTGAGCCACGCGAGCCGCGGACGGGTTCTCGCGGGCGAGCGTCGCGGCGGGCGCCTGATACGGAACCGACCGGACGGGCGCGGCCTACTTTCCGGTGATGCGAACCACGCTCCTGAGGACCGTCGGGCCGGGGCTCCTGACACTCCTATTAACAGCGGTCGGCGTGGCGCTCGTGACTCGCCTGGTCCTGGAGCGTGTGTCCCTGGACGGGCTGATCCTGAATCTCCTTCTGCGCAATCGCGACCCGTTCATCGGCATGCCTCTCGCGAACGCGGTCGCCGTGGCCGTCGCACGGAGCCTCGTCCTGATCGCCGGGGCGACCGCGATCGCGACGGCACTCGGTCTCTTCTTCGCGGTGCTCTACTTCGCGGCGCGCTTCCGGGTCGTGCGCGCGATCGGATGGACGCTCGGGACGGTCGGTGTGTCGCTGCCGTCCTTCTTCTGGGCGATGCTGCTGCAGCTCTTCGTCATCACCTGGTACCTGCGGACCGGCCGCGGTCTCTTGCCGACGACGGGATACGGGCTCGACGAGCACATGGTCCTTCCGATCATCGCGCTGGCGCTCCGGCCGACCGCCTACGTGTTCCGGACGGTCGCCACGGCGCTCGAGGAGATCGCGGCGCGGGATTACGTGCGGACGGCTCGTGCGAAGGGGCTCGTCGAGCGGCTCGTCCTCGCGCGGCACATGTTCCCCAACGCGCGACCGACCTTCCTGGCTGGCGTGGGCTACGCCTCGCGAAGCGTCCTCAGCTCGCTCGCGATCGTCGAGTACCTGTTCACGTGGAACGGCGCCGGCTTCGCGTTCATCTACGCGGTCGCCAATCGGCAGATCGACGTGGCCGTGGCCGTCGCGGTAAGCCTCGCGACCCTGTTCGCGCTCATGAACCTCGCGCTCGCCGTCCTTTCGCGCACCGCGTCGAGCGAGACCGCGGCGGTGGCGGCGTGAAAGCGGATGTGCGTGCGAGCGTTGGGAACGTCCCGCTCGTGCTCGGGATCGCCGGAGCCCTCGCGATCGCGTTCGTCGTCCTCTTCGGCGACCGGATCTCGCCGTACGATCCGCAGGCCTGGCGCATCGTCGAGTTCTACGACGGCCGCATCATCGTTCCGCCGTCACCGCCTGACTCGCACCATCTGCTCGGAACCGATCCGCTCGGCCGCGACCAGCTGTCGCGTCTGCTGTGGGGCGCGCGCCTCTCGGTGACCGTCGCGGGCCTCGCGGTCCTCCTCCGCCTCTTCCTCGGGCTGGTCGTCGGCGCCATCGTTGCGGCGACGGGTGGCCTCGCGAACGCCGCCGTCGTGGCGCTCACGAACGTGGTTGCGGGCTATCCCCAGCTGATGCTCGCGCTCCTCGTGGGCGTGGCGCTCCGCGATTTCGGGGTGCCCGGATTCGTCGTCGCGCTCGGGATCGTCGGATGGCCCGAGCTCGGCCGATTCGTCGGCGTCGAGCTCCGCCGCCTCGCCGGCGAACCGTATGTCGAGGCGGCGCGCGCCATGGGCGCGTCGGCGTGGCGAGTGCGGCTCGGGCACGTCGGCCGCAACGCGCTGCCGCAGATCGTCGGGGTCACGGCGCTCGAGACCGCCGCCGTGATCCTCCTTCTCGCGGAGCTCGGGTTCATCGGCCTCTTCGTCGCCGGGACGGTCAGCTTCTCGAGCGACTTCGGCCTGCCGGTCCTGCCTCTTCGCGACCGCGCGCCGGAATGGGGCTCGATGCTCGCCGGTGCGCTCGAGTACGCCACGAACCGTCAATGGGTGGCGTACGTGCCGGCGCTCGTGGTCGTCGCCGCGGTCTTCGTCCTGAACCTGGTGGGCGAAGGTGTGCGCTCGGCGCTCGATCCGCACGGACCGCACGCGCTGTCGCCGCGCGCTCTGGGGTGGGCCGCACGCGGGATCGCCGTCGTGATCGTTCTCGGAATGAGCGGCTTCGCGTTCGCGCAGGTGGCGTCCGCGAATGGACTCAGCTACGAGGATGGGCTCGCGCGGGCGCGCGCCGCGGCCGAGCTCGAGCGCCCCGGCGCGCGCTTCGTCGCCGGCGTCGTGGTCTTCTCCTCGGAGGCGCACGGCCTCGATCGACCGGCGAAGCTGAACTACTACTTCGTGGATCCGCGCGGCTCGTCGCTCCGCGTCGGCTATCCGGACGGGGACCCGAATCAGGCGGAGCTGCGCTTTCTGGAGGACGACGACGGGCTTGGCGATGTCTCGAGCTTCGCGCCGCTCGACGAGACCGAGATCACGTGGCAGGACGCCCTCGCGCTCGGCGAGCAAAACGGAGGAAAGCTCTATCGGAGCACCGCACGGAGCTGGCTCGCGCGCGTGATTCTGCGGCAGTTCCCAGACGGCCCGGTCTATCGCGTGCGCTACGGCCCCA
>DATBKH010000016.1:0-7849 GCA_036555955.1 Candidatus Limnocylindria bacterium
GAAACGGAACGTGCTCACGTCGCATCATCCGACCGGGACGGCGCGCATGGGGCCGCCGGGCGATCCGCTCGCGGTCGTCGACGGAGCCGGCCGCGTCCACGGGACCGTGGGCCTCCGGGTGATCGACGCGTCGATCATGCCCGACTGCCCGCGCGTGAACGTGAACGCGACGACGATGATGCTCGCCGACAAGATCGCCACGACGACGTTCGGCGCGCCGCTCGTCGAACAGGCGCAGCTCTCACGCGCGTAGCCGCGGCGCTCGCGCGGATCGCCGAGCGCGCGGACCTGAACGCGTTCGTGTTCGTCGACCACGCCGCGTCCGGCCGCGGGCTCGTCATCGCGGTGAAGGACAACATCGACGTTCGCGGCATGCCGACGCGCGCGGGCGGCCGCCACCTCGGCGCGGATCCGCGCACGCGCGACGCCGAGTGCGTCCGCCGGCTGCGCGCGGCGGGCGCGGCGATCGTCGGCAAGACCGGTCTGTACGAGTACGCGATGGGCGGCACGTCGGCGAACCCGCACTACGGCGACGTCCGCAATCCGGCGGCGCCGGGCCGCGACGCCGGGGGCTCATCGAGCGGGAGCGCAGCCGCGGTGGCCGCGCGGATGTGCGACGCCGCGCTCGGAACGGACACCCTCGGCTCGGTGCGGATCCCCGCCGCGTTCTGCGGCGTGGTCGGCTACAAGCCGCCGCGCTCGGCGATGAGCCGCCGCGGCGTGTTCGCGAACTCGGAGACGCTCGACACGGTCGGCGTGGTCGCGCGCGACGTGAGGACCGCCGTGCGCGTGCGCGATCTCGCCGGCCGCCCCCGCCGGGCCGAGCGCGCGCCGCGCCGACTGCGGTTCGCGGTGCCCTGGCACTGGCTGGACGGGATCAGCGACGAGGTTCGCGACGCGTTTCTCGGCGTGGCCGCTGACCTTCCCGGCATCGCGCTCCCACCGCACGAGATCCTGGGCTCGGTGGCGCTGACGATCGCGCGGTTCGAAGGCGTCCGCGTGCATCGCGAGTGGCTGCGCCGCCATCCGCGGCTGTACGGGGAGGAGTTGCGCGCGCAGCTCGCGGACAACCGCGAGGTGACCGGCGCGCAGTACCGGCGCGCGCTGCGCGACCTCGCGCTCCTTCGCCGCCGGATGCGCACGGCGCTCGCCGCGGTGGACGCCGTGGTCACGCCGACGGTGCCGATCCCCCCTCCCAGACTCTGGCGGCGCGGGCTCGCGTCGCGGCGCGGACTCTCGGACCTGACGCGCCCGTTCAACGTCTCCGACAGCGCGACCTTCTCGTTCCCGATCCCGGGGACCGGGCTGCCGATCGGACTACAGGTCGCCGCGAACGAGGAGAACGCCGCGATCGCGGCCGCGCTCTCGATGGAGCGGCGGCTCGCTGGTTAGACCGCCGAGGCGACCGTCGCGGTCCGCATGCGGTAGAGGCCGATGACCTCGCCCATGCCGCGGATCGAGTCGACGTAGCTCTCGAAGGTCGCGCCGCGCGTGGGCCGCGGGAGCTTCAGCCGGAACCCGGTCACCTCGGGGAAGGACGCCGCGATGGACCGCAGGCGCGCCGCGCATTCGTCGGGCTGGCCGGCGACCGTGAAACGGTCGAGGGTTTCGTCGTCGATGAGCGCGGCGAGCTTCGGCGGCAGCTCCGGCTCGCGCCACATGTCCCACTCCTTCGTGAGCGCCGCGACGACGCGCTCATCGACGCCGAGCTCGCGCGGCGGCTTCCAATCGCGGCGGCGCGCGTTGTGCGAATCGGTCCCCGCCATCCAGAGGATCGTCTGTGCGGCGTTGCGCCGCGCTTCGCCTCGCGCGAGCGCGCGATCTTCCGACACGCTCACCGTGACCGACATGTCCAGCTCGAGCCGGGCGGGGTCGCGCCCGGCGGCGCGCGCGGCCTCCATCACGCTGTCCACGTTCGCGCGCTGATGCGCGCCGTCGAGGAAGAGCGAGGCGAGGTGCGCGATGTCGGCGAGCTCGCCAGCCAGGCGCAGCATGACCGGTCCCCGCGCCGCGACGAGGATCGGAATGCGCGGCGGCAGCGGACAGTCGAGCGTGGCCGCGTGGACGTGCACGACGTCGCCGTCGAACGTCACGTTCTCGCCGCGCCACATCCGGCGATAGACGCCGATCGCCTCGCGCACCGCGACCGCGGGACGCGGACGGTCGTGCGCCCACGGCGAGACGTAGACGCGGGTCGCGCTCTCGACGCCGCCGCCGATGCCGAGGATGGCGCGCCCACCGGAGAGATCGGCCATCGTCGCGAACGTCGCGGCCACGAGCGCCGGATCGCGCGTGTACGGGTTCGTCACGAGGCTCTCGACCTCGAGGCGTCGCGTGGCGAGGAGGCACGCCGTCATGACGGTCATGCAGTCGTAGTGGAACGGCAGATCGGCGACGGCGAACCGATCGAAGCCGACCTCCTCCGTGAGGCGCGCGAGGTCGCTGATCCGCGCGGCGGGCAGCGCCCAGCCCGTCGCGGGCAGGTTGCTGAACGTGAACTTCATCGGGCTCAGCCGGGCCAGATGACCTTCCCGTCCTTCAGCACCTTCTCGACGAATGACGTGTCGAGCACGTCCTCGACCTTCGGCTTCGAGGTGATGAGCTTGTAGTCGGAGAGGAGGTCGAGCTGCGACTGCCACTGTTGCGGCGTCACGTATCCGATGCCCTTCGTCGCCGCGAGGCCGGCGACGAGGTCGCGCGCGGTCACGTCGTACTGGAACTCGTGCTGCGCGCGGACCGCGGTGGTCCCGGCGTACTGCACCGCGATCTGCACGGCTTCGGTCTTGTGCGCGACCATGTACTCCGCGCCCTTGATCGTCGCGCGGACGAACGCGGTGATCTCGTTCGGGTTCGACTTCGCGTAATTCGCGTTGACCACGAGCGACGTGCCGAGCGGTGGATACCCGTACTGATCCGGGAGCAGCAGATCGACCTCGGTGGCGAGGTTGTTCTTCAGCACGTACGGCTCGTTGCCGGTGAACACCGGCAGCACGTCGACCATCCCGTCCTTCAGCTCGACCGAGCTGAACCCGACCGGCACCTCGGTGATCTTGGTGCGGTCGACCTTGTCGTAGCCCAGCATGACGAGGTACTCCGTCCACGGCGAGGTCTTGATGCCGACCTTCCTGCCCTCGAAGTCCTTCGGCCGCGCGATCCCCGAGCCCTTCTTCACCGCGAGCGCCCGCGCGCCGCGCTGCGTCATGAGCGCGACCACCTTGAGCGGCACGCCCTGCACGATGTAGCTCACCGGCGCGGCCGCATCGCTGACGCTCCCGGCCTGGTACTGACCCGTTCCGATGAGCCGGATGCCCGTCGAGTCGGTCGTGAAGTCCCAGCTGAAGTCGAGGCCCTGGTCACGGTAGTAGCCGAGCTCCCGGGCGATCACGACGGGGAGCGTCGCGCCCGCGGAGATCGAGAAGCCGAAGAGCCACTTGAACGGCGTCAGGCTCTTCGGGCCGGCGGAGGCCGACGGCGCCGGCGACCCGGTCGATGCGCCGGGCGTGCAGCTCGCGAGCGCCAGCGCAGCCGCGCTCTTGAGCAGCGTGCGCCGTCCGAGTGTCGTGGCCATGATTCCCTCCCCTTGACGCCGTCTCGCAATGCGAGGCGAGGTCTCTCGCTACGTGACACTGCGGCGACGGGGCGCGCGCGTCAAGCAGATGAAGCTCGCGCTAGTCGGCCCTGAGCGCCTCCCGCAGCTGCGCGGCGACGTCGGGCGCCGCCGGCGGCGGCACGTCGATCCGCACCGAATGCAGCGTGCCGGTCCAGCGGAACGGCGGCTCGTAGTCGAAGGTCACGGAGAGCGGACGGTCGTAGCCGAGACAAAGACCCGTCCCGCCGAATTGCCAGATCGGCGGCACCGAGATCGGCAGCCGCTCGGTGGACAGGTCCCGCCCGTCGAGCTGCAGCGTGAACGCGATCTGGTCCGTGCCTTCGGGGCTGAGCACACAGGAGAGCGTGTGCCGGCCCGTTGCTCGGGCCAGGGCCGCGGCGGCCCGCGCGCGCCTTCCCTGCGAGCTCAGAGCGAACACGAGGTGTCCTTCCTTCACGTAGAACGCGAAGCCGCTGTTCCGATCACCGAGCGCGCAGAGGATTCCTTCCACCGGCCCGTCCGGGATATCGGCGTCGGCGGTGAGCCGTGCGCCTCGTCCGAACGTGCCGAGAGACTTGTCGAAGACGGGCGAGCCGCCGGGGCGATAGACCATGCTCCGCGGCGTCGGATACGCGGGACGGATGACCTGCTGCGGCGCGCGGCCGTGCATCGCGTCCTCGAGCGGGAGCACGTTGTTCCGGCCGGCCTCGAGCCACCAGCGGTCCTCGAGCCGGCGCACGATCTCGGGACGCTGTCCGGCGAGATCGTGCACCTCGGCGAAGTCGGTCGACATGTCGAACAGCGACCAGTGATCGTCCGCGAACGAGCGGCTGCCTTCGATGAGCCGCTCCTCCCAGTAGTTCCCGCGGCCGACGTGGTCGGTTGTCGCCTTCCAGTTCTCGTAGACGATCGAGCGCGAACCCACGATCTCGAAGTACTGCACGTCGCGTGGACTGCCGGCGCGAGCGTCGTCGAACGTCGGCAGGAGGCTCGCTCCGTCGAGCGGGCGCTGGGTCACGCCGTCGATCGAGTCCGGCATCGCCACGCCGCATGCGTCGAGCACCGTGGGCATGAGGTCGATGGCGTGGCAGAACTGATCGCGTACCGCGCCCCCGCCGTCGATGCGCTTCGGCCAGCGGACGATGAGCGGCGTACGCGTGCCGCCGAGCCAGGAATACCGCTTCCATAGGCGGAACGGCGTATTGCCTGCCCAGGCCCAGGCCCAGGCGTAGTGGTAGTAGCCCCGCGTGCGGCCCCAGTCCTCGGTGAGGGCGGCGGGATCGCCTTCGTCGACGCCGACGAGCCTGGACTGGTTGTTGAAGGTGCCGTGCGGTCCGCCCTCCGCGCTCGCGCCGTTGTCCGACAGGATGAGCACGAGCGTGTTGTCCATCACGCCGAGGGACTCGATCGCCGAAAGGACCCGGCCGATCTGCTCGTCGGTGTGGCTCAGGAAGCCGGCGAAGACCTCCTGCATCCGGCCGTACAGCCGTCGACGGTCCGCTGGAACGTCTGCCCATGGCTCGACCCACGTCGGTCGTGCGCTCGGCTCGGTCCTCTGAGGAACGACGCCCTGCGCGATCTGGCGCGCGAACGCTCGCCGCCGCCACTCCTCCCATCCCATGTCGAACGCGCCCGCGTAGGAGGACAGGTAGCGGTCCGGGACCTGATGCGGCGCGTGGACGGCGCCTGGCGCGAAGTAGAGGAAGAACGGCTTTCCGGGCGCGTGATGGGCCACGTCGTAAACGAAGCGGATCGCCGTGTCGGCGAGATCCTCGGTGAGGTGATAGCCCTCGGACGGCGACCGCGGCGGATCGACGTAGTGGTTGTCCGAGACCAGCGCGGGCGCCCACTGGTTCGTCTCGGCGGTGAGGAACCCGTAGTAGCGCTCGAACCCGAGCCCGAGCGGCCAGCGGTCGAACGGCCCGGCCTGCGATTGCTCGATGCCCGGCGCGAGATGCCACTTGCCGACCGCGAGGGTCGCATAGCCGGCGTCTTTCAGGACGCGCGGGAGGGTCCCCGCGGAGCGCGGGATCGCGCCGGTGTATCCGGGATAGCCGAGACCGAGCTCGGCGAGGAATCCCATCCCGACCGCGTGGTGATTCCGGCCGGTCAGCAGGCTCGCCCGGGTGGGCGAGCACAGCGCGGTCACGTGGAAACGGTTGTAGCGAAGGCCGCCGGCCGCGACCTCGTCGATCTTCGGCGTCCGGATGTCGCTCCCGAAGCAGCCGAGCTGCGCGAAGCCGAGGTCGTCGAGCACGACGAGGACGACGTTCGGAGCGCCGGCGGGAGCGCGGACCGGTACGTACGGCTCCGGCACGGACTCGCTCAGCGTGAGGCGCGTCCGCGAGGGCACGCGTCAGAACGAGAGCGTGAGGTTGCGGTACTCGTCCATGCGCACGCTCTGCCCGGGATGGACCAGCATCGTCGTGTCGGGCGCTTCGATCACCGCCGGTCCGTCGACCGCCTGACCCGGCTGCAGCGCCTCGCGGTCGTAGATCGGCGTCTCGTGGAAGCCCTTCGTCGCGCGGAAATACACGCGCCGCTTGCCGCGCGACGCTTTCGCCTCGCCGGCCGTCGGCTTCGCTCGGGCCAGGCGCAGCGGCTGGCCCTTCGCCGCCACGCGCACCTCGAAGCTCATCGCCTCGATCGGCGCGTTCTTGTTCGTCGTGCCCTTTCCGTACCGCGCCTCGTAGCGCTCGTGGAAACGGTCGGCCATCGCAACGGCGGAGGAGTCGTCGTACGCGCCGACGGGGACCGGAACGCTGACGTCGTGGATCTGCCCCTTGTACTTCATGTCTGCGGCGCGGAGCATCACCAGGTCGCCGTCGCCGTCGCTCGCGGCGCCCGCACGGCGCAGCTGGTCGACGGCATCCTTCTCGAGGCGCGTGAAGATGTCGCTGACCGCGCCGGCCTTGAACGGGCCGACCATCGGAGAGCTCACCTTGTTGACGACGAGCATCTCCGACGTCGCGATCGCGAGCGCGGAGAACTCGGACGCGTAGGTCGGGACGATCACGGCCTTCACGCCGACGTCCTTCGCGTAGGCGCCCACGTGGAGCGGACCCGCGCCGCCGATCGCGAGGAGCGCGAAGTTCCGCGGGTCGAGCCCGCGGCCGATCGTCACGCGGCGCACGAGGTCCGCCATGCGCGCGTCGAGGATGTCGATGATCCCGATCGCGGCCTCCTCGAGACCCAGGCCCAGCGGCGCGGCGACCTTCTCGCGGATGGCCTTCGCCGCCAGGGCCGGGTCGAGCTTCCACGTGCCGCCCAGGAAGTAGCCCGGGTCGATGCGGCCGAGGACGACGTTCGCGTCCGTGACGGTCGGCTCGGCGCCTCCGCGGCCGTAGCACGCCGGCCCGGGCTCGGCGCCCGCGCTCTGCGGGCCGACCTTGAGGAAACCGGCCTTGTCGATCCAGGCGATGCTGCCGCCGCCGCTGCCGATGGAGACGACGTCGATCATCGGGAAGCTGAGGTGGTATTTGTCGAAGAGCGGCTCGCGCGCGTACTCCGGCTGGCCGTCGACGACGAGGCCGACGTCGAAGCTCGTGCCGCCCACGTCGGTCGTGAGGACATTCGGATGACCGAGCACCTGACCGAAGTTGCGCGCGCCGATGACGCCGCCCGCCGGGCCCGACGCGAGGAGATAGGCGGCGCGCTGTCGCGCCGCGTCCGACGGCGAGGCGCCTCCGTTCGACAGCATGACCATGAGCTGGTTCTTGAAGCCTGCTTTGCGCAGCCGCTCGGCGAGCGCGGTGATGTAGCCGTCGACCTTCCGGGTGAGGTACGCGTTCACCATCGTCGACGCCGTTCGCTCGTACTCCCCGAGCACCGGCGCGATCTCGCTCGAGATGCTCACCGCGACGTTCGGATGCCGCTCCCGGATCAGATCGCGAACGCGACGCTCGTGCGACGGGTTCATGTACGACCACAGGAGCGATACCGCGATGGCGTCGCACCCGGCGTCGACGAGCTCGCGCGCCGCCGTGCGCACCTCCTCGTCACTCAGCTTGACGACGACGGCGCCCTTGTGATCGATGCGCTCGTTGAGGCCTTTGATCAGCTTGCGCGGCACGATCCCGGGCACGGCCTTGTCGTGCAGGAGGAAGTCGTGGATCTGATCCTCGTCGAGACCGGCGATCTTCTGCTTGATGCGGCCCATGAAGACCGCGTCCTCGTGACCGCGGGTCGTCATGATCCCGGTGACCGATCCGGTGTGCGTGAGGAGCGCGTTCGTCGCGACGGTCGTGCCGTGGCCGAAGC
>DATBKH010000017.1:0-3439 GCA_036555955.1 Candidatus Limnocylindria bacterium
AAGGTGGACCCTGAGATCTCCGAGGAGGCTGGTCGCGACGCGATGCGCCGAGCCGCGTTCCGGCGCGCGCCCGACATCCAGCCGGTGATCGCGACGCTCGAGCTCGATCTGGCGCCCGACGAGGACGCACTCCTGGCCGGGCTCGAGAAGGACACGCGCTGGGGCATCCGGCAGGCCGAGAAGCGCGGCGTCGCGATCCGCGATGCGGCCGGCGAGCCGGATCTGAAGGCGCTGTACGACCTCTACGCCGAAACCGGCCAGCGCGCAGGGTTCATAACGCGAACGTGGGACTACTACCGGCGGATGTGGGGAACTCTTGTCGCAGCCGGGCACGCGCAAGTGCGGCTTGCCGAGAAGGAGGGGCGCGCCGTCGCGGGCGCGCTCACCTGGAGGTGCGGCGAGCGTGAGGTCTACCAGAGCGCCGCCACCAACGACGCCGGCCGCTCGGGGTACGCGGCATACGGCCTCTTGTGGCGGTGCATCATCGAAGCACGGCGCGGCGGCGCAAAGCGCTTCGACTTCGGCGGCATCCCCGTCGACGTCACGCGAAAGGACGACCCGATGTACGGCCCGTACCTCTTCAAGAAAGGATTCGGCGGCGTGGCGCGCCGCTTCGTCGGAGCGCACGATGCGGTCCCGAACGAGGCGCTGTACCGCGCGTACGCGGTGGCCGAGCCGCTGTACACCGCGGCGCTTCGCGCGATCGGGCGCCTCCGCTCGTGAAGCTCGGCGCGCTTCTCGAGGCGACGCGCATTCCGGTACCCGAGGGTGCGGCGGCGATCGACGTGCGGCAGATCGCGTACGACTCGCGTCGGGCGAAGGACGCCGCGCTCTTCGTCGCGATCCCCGGCTTCCATCGCGATGGGCACGTCTTCGCGAAGGACGCGGTCAAGCGCGGCGCTGTCGCGGTCGTGGCCGAGCACGCCGTCGACGTCGGCGTTCCCGTCGCCGTCGTCCCCGACGCGCGGGCGGCGCTCGCCGACATCGCGGCCGAGTTCTTCGACCATCCCACGCGGAAGCTGAAGCTTGCCGCGGTCACGGGGACCGACGGCAAGACGACGACCGTTCACCTTTTGTCGGATGTGCTCGAGGCGGCGGGCGCGAAGACCGGTTTCTCGACGACCGTGGACTTCAAGGTCGCGGACCACGAGTGGAAGAACGAAACCCGGCAGAGCACCCAGGAGGCCGTCGAGGTGCAGGAGTTCTTCGCCGAGCTCCTCGTCGCCGGAGGGACCTGGGGCGTGCTCGAGGCCACGAGCCACGCGCTCGCGCTCCGCAAGCTCCGCGGGACGGAGGTCGACATCGCCGTCTTCACCAATCTCACTCCGGAGCACCTGGACTTCCACGGCACGCTCCAGAAATACCTCGAGGCGAAAGGCGAGCTCTTCGCGATGCTCGAAGGCTCCGCGGACAAGGGGATCGCGAAGACCGCGGTCCTGAACGGGGACGACAAGCACTGGCGCTATCTCGCCGATCGTGCGGAGAGCGCGAAGATCGTCACGTACGGGATCGAGGCGCTCTGCGACGTGCAGGGCGTGGTCCTCGCCTCGGACGCATCCGGCTCGCGCATGCGCATCACGGCTTCAGGGCAGTCGGTCGAGCTCACGTTGCCGCTGGTGGGCCGCTTCAACGTCCACAACGCTCTCGCCGCCGCCGCGGCCGGGCTCGCCGCGGGCGCGACGCTCCAGCAGGCCCGTGACGCGCTGTCCCAGGCGCGAGCGGTCCGAGGGCGGATGGAGCGCGTCGAGGCGGGTCAGCCCTTCAGCGTCATCGTCGATTACGCGCACACGCCGGAATCGCTCGACAAGGTGCTCGGCTTGCTCCGCCCCCTCACGAAGGGCAAGCTCATCGCCGTCTTCGGCAGCGCCGGAGAGCGTGACCGCGCGAAGCGTCCGATCCTCGCGGAGGTCGCGGCGAAACACGCGGACCTGTTCGTCATCACGCAGGAGGATCCGCGGCTCGAGGATCCGGCGAAGATCCTCGCCGAGATCGAGAAGGGCGCGATCGACGCCGGAAAGCAGCGCGGCACCGACTACCTCGTCATCGACGACCGCCGCGCCGCGGTGAGCGAGGCGATCCGCCGGGCCGAACCGAACGACACCGTCGTCCTCGCCGGTAAAGGGCACGAAGAATCGATCATCGTCGGAGAGGACAAGACGCCGTACGACGAAGCGTCCGCGGCGCGAGACGCGCTGAAGGCGATCGGATTCCCGAAGTGAGGCTCCGCCGCTCGTCGAGCGCCGGGACCGCCGCGCAGACGCGGGCGTACGCGGCGCGACCGGACGTCCTCGCGCCGCAGCTCCGCGCCGAGATCGCGACGGTCCCGCCCGCGCCGCACGGGCGGCCGGCCCTCGTCGTGCTCATGGGACTACCCGGAGTGGGGAAGTCGCACTGCGCGCGGCTCCTCTGCGAGCGCATCGGAGCGGCGCACGTCGCGAGCGATGAGCTCAGGCGCCGCATGTTCATCGCGCCGTCGTACGCGGACGTAGAGAATCGAGCGATCTTCGGCGCGGTGACGGCGCTCACCGATGCGCTGCTCGCGGATGGCCATCGCGTGGTCATCGACGCGACGAATCTCCTGGCTCGAAATCGCGAGCCCGCCGTCGCCGTCGCGCGACGCCGCGGCGTTCCCGTGACGTTCATCCGCGTGAGCGGCACGGACGCCGAGACGCGCGCGCGCCTCGCCTCGCGGCGCACGGCCCGGGCGGCGAACGACCACTCCGAGGCGGACGAATCCATCTACGAGCGGATGCGCGACCAGCGCTTCGAACCGCCGGCAGAGGGATTCGTCGATCTCGCGAACGGAGAGGATCTCCCCGCCGAGATCGATCGCGTCGTCGCCGCGATCGAGGCCGAGCCGTGAGGATCCAGTCGCGGGAGATGCTGTTCGCGGCGGTCGGTGCCGTGCTCGTGGTCCTCTACCTGGGTGTGGGCATGCGCATTGCCCCGATCTTCATCCCGCCGTCGAGCCCGACCCCGACGCCGACGAAGCCGGTGTCGCTGGTGCCGCTGCCCTCCGGGCCGAACGTCAATGTCAGCGGGACCATCGCGTTCGCGCTGCGCGGCGACGTGTACGTCCTCTCCGGAAAGGGATACGTGCCGCTCACGTCGGACGGCCGCTCGCATCAGCCGGCGATCTCGTCCGACGGCAAGACGATCTTCTTCACCCGCATCGAGGAGATCGAGGGAAAGCGTCTCGTCGACGGGCAGGTCGTGCCCGCGCACCTCCGCTACTCCAACGTGGTGTCGCGCGCGGCGTCCGGCGGCGCGGACGCGGTGCTCGTGAACGGGCTCATCAAGGCGGCCGACGGGTTCCACACGGTCACGTGGTTCGACAGCCCCGCGGTCTCGCCGGACGCGAAACGCATCGCCGTCGTCGCCGACGACGGCGAGGGCTACTCGGACCTGGAGCTCTTCGACGCGCAGACCGGAAAGCTCG
>DATBKH010000018.1:0-2057 GCA_036555955.1 Candidatus Limnocylindria bacterium
TCCTCGACGTCGCGGAGCGGAGCGGCGCGCGCTTCCTGCTCGCGTCGACGTCCGAGGTCTACGGGGACCCCTTGGTGCATCCGCAGCCGGAGACCTACTGGGGCAACGTCGATCCGATCGGTCCGCGCTCGATGTACGACGAGGGCAAGCGCTTTGCCGAGGCGCTGGTCGTGGCATATGTCAGAGAGCGGGGCGCCGACGCGCGCATCGCCCGCATCTTCAACTCGTACGGCCCGCGCATGCAGATCGACGACGGGCGGATGCCATCGGAGTTCATCGCTGCGGGCCTGCGGGGTGCGCCGCTCCGCGTCCACGGCGACGGAAGTCAGACGCGCAGCCTGTGCTACGTCGGCGACACCGTGGCCGGCCTGCACGCGGTCATGGAGCGCGGCGTGCCCGCCTCTCCGTACAACATCGGTCGCGACAAGGAGATCTCGGTGCTCGAGTTCGCGCGCGAGGTCGTGCGTCTCACCGGGGAGCGATCGGCGATCGAGTTCGTCGAGCCACGCGTCGACGATCCTCGCCGCCGGCGGCCCGACATCACGAAGGCTCGCCGCGACCTCGCCTGGGAGCCGGCCACCGATCTTGGTGCCGGGCTCGCGCTGACGATCGAGTGGTACCGCGGCGCGCTTGGCGCCGCCCAGGAAAGGCCGGTCGCCGCAGCCGGCTAACTCGCGATAGGGCCGAAGAGCGCGTCGTACTGCGCGCTGACGCGCACGCGATTTCGCTCGACCGCGTCGGCGATCGACCGCGTGAGCTCCTCGCGGCCGGCGGCGAGATCGAGGAGCCGCGCGTACGCCGCCGCCGGGTCGACCGAGGCGATGTCGAAGCAGAAGCGAGCCTGTCCGGCCTCCTCCATGAGCGTGCGGACCTTGCGTTCGTGAGCGACCGCGAGCACCGGACGATGCGAGACGTGGGAGAGGATCACCCCATGGAGCCGGGCCGTCACGACAAGGTCGACGCCGGCGATCGTCGAGAGCAGCGCAGCGACGCTCGGCGTCGGCGCGATCCGGAGGCCGCGCATTCCCGTCGGTGCGAGCTTCGCGATCGCCGTGGCCGTGTCATCCACCGCGGGGCCGTCGTCGTCCGTCGCGAAGAGGACGACCTCGTGGCCATCGCGCAGCGCGCGAGCCGCGATGTCGGCGAACGACTGGATGTGAGCGCGGTAACGGCGCATGTCCGGCTTCGGCCATCTGCCGGGCAGCCGGTAGTTCATCGGGCTGAGCCCGATCGTGAGGCGATCGGACCTGGGTCGCGTCGTTCGGGCGACGGGGAGCGCGTACGCGAGGTCCGGGACGGTCGGGTCGCCGGCGAGGGCCGGAGCCGGGCCGAGGAGCTCTCGCGACCGGTCGTCCCGATACGAGCGGTAGGACGCGAGCGCGAGCGCACGCAGGATGAGCCTCCGGCTCGGGCTCGTGAGTGAGCCGGTGCCCACGCTCGCGAAGACGAACGCGGCGCCGACGGACCGCGCGATGCGGCCCCAGCGCCACAGCACGTACGGATGACCGAGGATGCCGCCCCATGCCGCATCGAGCTGCCCGCCGCCGGCGACGACGAGCGCGCCCGCGCCACGGAGCCGCTCGCGCGAGAGCGCGAAGTGGCCCGGCTCGCGAGTGAACCGCAGCGGTGCGAGCAGCCACGTGCGGAGCGGTCCCTGGACCGGCAGCCGCCGGACCCACGATGCAAGAGCAGACACGGCGCCACGCGCCGAGGTGCGCTTCTCGGGCGCGGCCGCGTCCGTGCGCGCCGTCCCGTGCGGCTCGCGCACCGGATAGAAGGGCAGAGAGAACGACGCGAGGGTGTGCGCCTCGATGGAGTGGCGCGCGACCGTGTCGTCGGGGTTCATCGTGAACGCGACGATCCGCGCGCGAGGGATGCGCTCCCGGATCCCGTTGATGAGCGAGTCGACGATCGCGAAATTGCCGAGGTCGTTCCACCCACATGGGCTCAGGAGCGCGATCCGCGGCGAGAGATCGGCGGACGCTCGCATCAGGCTCATCGCTCGCCGACCGGGACCGCGCGACCGAGCGCCGACCAGGCGCCGCGTCCGCCCAGCG
>DATBKH010000019.1:0-16159 GCA_036555955.1 Candidatus Limnocylindria bacterium
CGTCGTCTGCCGAACGTGAGGCATGTACTCGAAGTCGTCGGCGCGCCTGTCCATGCCAGCCGTCCGTCCGAGAAAATCGAACGCCATCGCGTGGACTCCGGCCGAAGCGAACCGCTCGGCGAGCTCCTCGTAGAAGCGGTGGAGGCCGCGCACATCGGGGACGATCACCACGCCGGCGTCGCCGCTGGTCGCGCGCGACACGTACGCGCGGAACGAGGTCCCATCGGCGCTCGTAAGCGTTCGCTCCTCGCCTCCCGAGCCGCCGCGGATCGGCGGCAGCGCGTCAGGCGGAACGTCAGGCGGGCGCGCACCAGGCGGATAGCACATGGCGACCTCCTCGGGAGCGGTTCGTATCGTGCCAGAAGTCCACGGACGTCCGCGCGCTCGGCCGTTTCCGTATGCTCGGCTCGTGGCCGACCTCAAGGAGCGCGTCGCGGGGAAGATCGCTGAGATGGAGCGCTACCTCTCGCGCACCGGCGGCCATGTCGAGCTCGTCGACATCGAGGATGCGATCGCGCGCATTCGCGTATCGGTCACGCGCCCGCGGACCGGACGCCTCGTCGCGACGCTCCAATTGAAGAGCGGCATCGAGCGCGCGCTCCTCGACGACATCCCCGAGCTGCGCGGCGTCGAGGCGATCAACCTGCCGCCGTACACCGTCCTCGGTTGGGACCAGCCCGGCTTCACGCCGGTCGAGCTCCCCGAGAAGGACGGCGCCTAAAGCACGTCGCGCGCGATCCGCTCGATGTCGCCGGTCGGCGACGACGCCGGGTCGACACGAAGGACTTGCAGGCAGACGTGATCGGCGCCCCGCCGGCGGTGCTCGGCCACCCGCTCCTTGATCGCGGCGGCGTTACCCCAGACGACGATCGCGTCGACGAGCGTGTCGCTCCCGCCGTTCGCGATCTCCGCGTCGGACCAGCCCAGGCGACGCAGGTTGTTCGCGTAGTTGTCGAGCTCGAGGTACCGCTTCATGTGACGGCGCGCCGTGGTCCGCGCGGCCTCGGCGTCCTCGCTCAACACCGCCGCCTGCTCCACCGCTAGCAGCGCGTCCGCGCCGATCTGCTGGCGCGCGATGATCGTGTGCTCGACCGGAACGAAGTACGGATGCGCGCCGAGCGTCCGTTCGCCCGCGAGGCGGAGCATCTGCGGACCGAGCGCAGCGAGCACCCGAGGCTGCTCGACCTTGGGGCCGGTGTAGGGGGCCGCGTCCATCGCGGCGAGGTAGTCGCGCATGTGCTCGAGCGGCTTCCGGTAGCTCGCACCGCGCGTCTTGACTGTCGGCGCGTGACTCACCCCGAGGCCGAGGAGGAACCGATCCGGGTACGCCTCGACGAGCGCGCGAGCGCCATTCGCCATCGCGACCGCATCGCGTGCCCAGATGTTCGCGATGCCGCTCGCGACGATCAGACGCGACGTCGCGCCGAGCAGCAGCGACGCGTGCGCGAACACTTCCTTGCTGCCGAGGCTCTCCGGTATCCAGAGCGCCTTGAACCCGATGCGCTCGATCGTCTTCGCGTACTCGCGCTCCGCGGCCGCCGCCATCCGCTCGGCGTCGAACGTCCAGACACCGACGGGACCGAGTCGCTCGGCCCATTCGCGCGCCTGGGCGTTCACGTGACGAAGCGTATGCGCGGGGCCTGCGCGAAGTCGTACGCGCTCATGCGGTCAGGGCCGAGCGCGAGGAGTCGCTCGCGCGCCGCGGTCGCGTCCGCGATGAGCGCGGCGACGTCGACGGTCTGGCACCGCGGCGCGAATGGGCGCAGACGGTCGATGCCCTCCTCGAGGAGGACCGCCGCGCCGTGGTAGTTCGAGCCCTTCCAGTGGTGGAGCCCCACGCCGACCTGGAGGATCCCGTGATAGAGCCCGCGCACCGGTGCGGATGTCTCGCGCCACAGGATCTCCAGCGTTTCGTGCTGCTCGAAGAACTCGCCCGCGTTGAACTGCTCGGCGCCGCGGACGAGCCCGTCCGGCGGCGGATCGTCGCAACGTGCGCGCGGAGCTTCGGCGGGATCGTGCGCGGGCTCGCGTTTCGGTGGCCGCGCGGACTTGCGCGCGCGGCTAGTCGGCTCGCTCGTGCTCGGGTCCGATGACCTTGCGGAACCGGAGCTCATCCTCGACGAACTCGCGGACGAGCTCGTTCTTGAAGGCGCTCGGCAGCTCCTCGGGCGAATCGGCGTAGCTGATCTTGATCCCTTCGTGGAGGTCGTGGGCGGCGACGAGGTACCCCTTGTCCAGCGCGTAGAGACGCGTGTACTGGATGTGCCAGACCGGGCCGGTCTGGCCGATCGTTCGGCCCGCGAACCGGATGACTCGCGGCTCTTCGCCGACGATCTGCGAATGCTTTGCGATCTCGCGCCGTGCGGTCGCGCGCTCTTCGTCCGTCACATCGGCGGGAAGCGGGAACTCGGCGATTTCGCTACTCACGGTGCCCGATGATAGGCTGGAAAATCGCGGCGCATTTCTTCCATAGGACTGGACGGGAGAACGAATCACCGATGGCCTACGTGATCACCGAGCCGTGCGTGGACGTGAAGGACGCGAGCTGCGTCGATGTCTGTCCTGTTGACTGCATTTATACAACGGATGCAGACAACATGTACTACATCCATCCCGATGAGTGCATCGACTGCGGCGCGTGCGAGTCGGTGTGTCCGGTGAGTGCAATCTTTCCGGAGGACGCTGTTCCGGACAAGTGGAAGAACTACACCGAGATCAACAAAGCGTACTTCAACAAGTAACCTTCTAGGAGACGAACCCCGACGGCGGCAAACTCACGATGATCGCCGCTTGTGTCGCATCGCTCGCGCATCCTCGAGGGACCCAGGTCATGCACTGCCTCCGGTGGTTGAGAGGATCCTCGTCATTCGTGCAGCGTCCGTTGAAAGGGTCTGATCCGCGCAGTCCACTTGTCATGTCCACGTAGCCAGTAGCGGGCGCCGGCTACGCCGAACGCGGGGTTGCCGCGGACCAGATCCGGCTGGGCAAGCACCACCTGCATCGCTCGCTGAGCCTGGGATCGTTTCACGTCCCCGAGGAACGGCATCAGCGGTGGAGGACCTGAAGCGTGCGTGTCAGCCCCCCGATGCATCAAAACCCGTCGCAGACGCGAACGAGAGGCCGTCGCATGTCCGTGCACGAGTACGTCGTGACGAGCCGAACGACGACAGCTGTGCTTATATCTCTGCGATGGACGACCGATCGACGATCGCGCCCCTGTACCGCGGGTGGGAGATCGCGAACGAGCGTCTCATCGAGCGGCTGCGCGGCCTCACGCCGGAGCAGCTCGGACTTCCGATCGCGATGACCACGTGGCCGGTCTGGGCGAGCGTGTCGCACCTCGCCGGCACGCGCGTCTACTGGCTGTGCCACGTCTTCGGCGAACCCGGCATGGAAACGACGCCCTTCACCGATCCGGAAAAGGGCTGGGAAGACGACCTCACCCATCCCCGCGACGCGGGCGAGCTGGTGCATGCCCTCGAGTCGACGTGGCGGATCGTGGCCCGCACCCTCGGGACTTGGACGATCGGCTCGTTGTCGCAGGAGGCCCGCCGCGTGCGCGCCGACGGCGAGGTCCAGATGCACACTCGCCAGTCGGTGCTCTACCGGATGGTGACGCACGACGCCTATCACATCGGCGAGATCTCGCTCACGCTCGGGTCGAAGGGCATCGGCGAAGTGGACATCTGGCGGGGGCTCGCTCGCGTCGCGACGTAGCCCGAGCTCAGTCCTCGATCAGCTTGCGGCCCGCGTAGCCCGACTCGAGGTCGTGCCAGTAGCTGATCCGGTCGCCCTCGCCGAGCTTCCAGCACAAGAGGACCTCGCGGCCTCGGCGCATGGCGCGGAAATCGATGAGTCCCTGGTCCGGATCCTTCACGTCGATGCCGAAGCGGGCGATCTCCAGTAGCAGGGCGTTGATCTCTTTCGCGACTGGATCGGTGGGCCGGCGGTCGTACGCCGCTTTCCGCCGCTGCAGGTCCTCGAGAAGAGGCCGCACCTTGGGGAGGAGGGCCTCCGCCTGGGCTCGCGTGAACGTCGGCATATGCTCGCTTTCGAGTATGGGGCCGGAGGGAGCGCTGTGGCGACGTACGTTCTGCTGACGAAAGTCACGGCCGCGGGAGTCAAGACACTTCAGTCGAACCCGCGGCGCATCAAAGAGGTGAACAAGGAGATCGAGTCGCTCGGCGCGAGGGTGGTCGCGCAGTACGCGACGCTGGGCAGCTACGACTTCGTCAACATCGTCGAGGCGAAGGACAACGAGACGATCGCGCGGGTGTCGGTCGGACTCGGCGCCCGCGGCACGGTGCAGATCGAAACGCTGACCGCGATCCCGATCGAAACGTTCATCCGGACGATCGGCAGGAAGACCCGATAACGCCCGCGGCCGTCCTTCTTCGCGGGGCGGCTTTCGCGGACGGCCGCTCCCCGACGCCGCAGCGCGGCACCTCCGTGCTCATGCGAGACGGGCGGATCGCCTACCTCGGCCCCGACGATGGCGCCCCGGCCGGCGACGCCGAGATCGTCGACGCGTCCGGCGCGACGATCGTTCCCGGCCTCGTCGATTGCCACGCGCACTTCACCGGTCTCGGCGGCGCGAACTGGATCGCGCGGTTCGGCGATCCGGAAAGCGAGCTGCTCGCGCGTGGCCGCGAGGCCGCCCGCGATCTGGCGCGCATGGGGATCCTCACGGCACGCGACGTCGGAGCGCCGCGCAGGCTGAATCTGCGGATCCGCGACGAGCAGCGCCATCGCAGCGACGCCCCGGACATCCTGGCGGCGGGCACGTGGCTCGCGCGACGTGACAAGTTCCCGCCGTTCGTGGTCTTCGTAGATTCGGGGGAGGAGCTGCGGCGCGCCGCCCTCGCGGAGCTCGACGCGGGTGCCGACCTCGTCAAGGTCGCAGTCGACACCGGCCGCACGGGGGACGAAGTCACGTTCTCGGAGAGCGAGCTCGAGCCGGCGGTGCGCGCGGTGCACGGGCGCGGCAAGCGCATCACGGCACATGCCCAGGGCAAGGGTGCGGCGGTCGCGGCTGCGGCGGGCGTCGACTCCATCGAGCACGGCTTCGGCGTCGACGCGGCGACCGCGGCAAAGATGGCCCGCCGCACGGCCCTCGTCCCTACGCTCAGCGTGCTCCAGAGCTTCATCGGTTTCGCGGCGACGGACGGCGGACGGTACGCGGATTCGAAGAGCGCGAGCGAGGCGCTACTGGAGCAGGCGCTCGGCGCGGTGCGCGTCGCGAAGCAGGCCGGAGTCCGCATCGCCACCGGCAGCGACTTCGGCGGCGGATCCGTTCGCCCGGGACATCTGGCGTGGGAGGTCGAGATGCTCGTCCGCGCGGGCCTCGAGCCCTTCGAGGCGCTCGCGGCCGCGACGTTCGTCGGCGGAGAGATCCTCGGCCTCGAGCATGCGGGACGCGTCACGACGGGCGGGCCGGCGGACCTCCTGCTCGTTCACGGCGATCCGCTGTCGGATCCGGCGGCGCTGTGGAGGGTCTGGCGCGTCTACCGCCGCGGCGCGCGGATCGTCTCTAGCTAGCGCGCTTCAGCGCCCTCCGCCATTTCGCCTCGTAGGGCTGCTGCCGGACCGACATCGTGTGGTAGAGCGGGACCGGGGCGGCCTTCTCGACGCGCGAGATGCGGCCGATGCGCTCGGTGATGGCGGCGGCGTCGAGGAACACCATCGGCTCCTCGCCGACGACGGTCCTCGTGAACTCGCTCTTCGTGAATTTCATGCCCACCGTAGGCAGAACGTTATCTCCGCTTTTACGTGTCTCCATAGGGCGTTCGGTCACTCGCATGGGTGACGCCTCTCCCAGGACCGTTCGCGCGGATGGCCGAGGCATCCCCCAATTTGATGACCCCGGTGCGCAAGGCGCGACGGCTACGCGGGGACCGCCTCCGCCAGCAGGTCGACGGCGCTGCGCACGGGCGCATCCATGGGGATTTCCGCATCACGTGGCGGTGGGATCGACGCGTCGCGTGCGAGCGCGCGTCCGAGACGGTCGGCGAACGCCGACGCGGCCCGGTCCGCTACCGATCGGATATCCGCGGACACGCCGAGGCGAGCGAGCGACGCGACCTCGTGCTGGAAGCCGCATGGCAGCACGAGCTCGAAGGCTGAGAGGTCGGTCGCGACGTTCAGCGCGAATCCGTGCGTCGTGACTCCACGGGACACACGCACGCCGATCGCGCCGATCTTCGCCGGTCGTCCCTCGCCGAGCATCACCCAGACACCGGTCTTTCCTTCCCGGGTGTGCGACGCCACGCCGAAGCTCGCGAGGACGTCACGAAGCGCCTCCTCCATCGCGCGGACGTACTTGACGAGGTCCGCGCCCTCGGCGAAGCGCGTCACCGGGTACCCGACGAGCTGCCCGGGGCCGTGATACGTGATGTCGCCGCCGCGGTCGACGCGGTAGACCGACGCGCCGGTCGCGCGCAGGACGGCGGGTCCGGCGAGGAGATGGTCGGTCGTCCCGCGACGACCGATCGTGTAGACCGGATCGTGCTCGAGAAGGAGCAGCCGATCGGGACCTCCCGAACGCACCCGCGTCGCGACCGCCTCCTGCAGGCGCCACGCGTCGAGGTACGGCATCCGTCCGAGCCAGGTCGCGCGGAGCTCAGGCGAGGCCGACATGACGCTCCGCGTGATACGACGATCGGACGAGCGGCCCGGATTCGACGTGCCGGAACCCCATCGTCATCCCCTCCTCGCGGAAGGACGCGAACTCCTCGGGGGTCCAGTAACGCTCGATCGGGAGGTGCATCGGCGACGGACGCAGGTACTGGCCGATCGTGAGCACGTCGGTGCCCTGCGCGGCGATGTCGCGCATCGTCGTGAGCACCTCGTCGCGGCTCTCCCCCAGCCCGACCATGATGCCGCTCTTCGCGACGAGGTCGGGCGCGCGCTCCTTCACCCGGCGGAGGAGCTCGAGCGATCTCGGGTACCGCGCCTGCGGACGCACACGCGGATAGAGCCGCTCGACCGTCTCGACGTTGTGATTCAGGATCTCCGGCCGCTCCGCGAGAACGGCGTCGAGCGAAGCGCGATCGCCGGTGAAGTCGGGGATGAGCACCTCGACCGTCGTGCCGGGTGACTGCGCGCGGATCGCGCGGATGGTCGCCGCGAAAAGCGACGCGCCACCATCCGGCAGCTCGTCGCGATTCACGCTCGTCACGACCGCGTGACCGAGCGCCATCTGCGCGACCGCCTCGCCGACGCGGGCGGGCTCGTCGAGGTCGACGACGCCGGGACGTCCGGTCTTCACCGCGCAGAAACCGCACGACCGCGTGCACGTGTCGCCGAGGATCATGAACGTGGCGGTGCCCGCGCCCCAGCACTCGGCCATGTTCGGGCAGTGCGCTTCCTCGCAGACCGTGTGCAGCGACTTCGACCGCATGAGCCGCCGCAGCTGTTCGTACTCGGGACCCATCGGGAGACGCACCTTGAGCCACTCCGGCCGCGCGCGATCGATAGGCACGACCGTGTTTGCCGCTCCGCGGCCGCGCGAGCGTGGCCGCTCGACCTCTCCGGGGATCTCGAATCGGATCGGCGCGAGCTCGGCCACTAGTAGACCGGCACCGCCGTGCCGACCGTCTGGAGCCAGTCGCGGACCGCGGTCAGGAACCGCGCCGCCGTCGAGCCGTCGACGACACGGTGATCGAATCCGATGACGATGTTCATCAGCTGACGGATCGCGATGGCGTCGTCGTTCGTGACGGTGAGCGCCTTGCGGATCGTTTCGGAAGACAGGATCGCCGCCTGACCCGGCGGCACGATGGGACTGGAGATGATGGTGCCGAGCGGTCCGGTGTTGTTCAGCGTGAAGGTGCCCCCGGAGAGATCGTCGAGCGTCAGGCGGCGCGCCTTGGCGCGGTCGACGACGTCGCGGATCGAGCGCATGAGCCCGGCGAGGCTCTTGCCATCCGCGTCCTTGATGACGGGCACGATCAGCCCGTCCTCGCCGAGCGCGACGGCGTACCCGAGGTTGATCTCGCGATGGCGCATGAGACCTTGATCGGTCCAGCTCGAGTTCACCTGGGGGACCGTCCGCAGCGCCTCGACGACGGCCTTCGCGATGAACGCGGCCGGCGAGAGATCGAACCCTTCGCGCTGCTGGAACTCCAGCTTCACGCGGTCGCGGTACTTCATGAGCTCGGTCACGTCGACCTCCATGACCGCGTGCGCGTGCGGCGCGCTCCACGCCTGGACCATGTTGTTCGCGATCGCGCGCCGCATCTGCGTGAGCGGCACGAGCTCGTCGCCCGCGAGCGATGGCGCGGGGGCCGGGCGGGCGACGGTCTGCGCCTGTGTCGCCGGCGCCGCGGGAACGACGCGCGCCGCGGCCTGCTGCTGCGACTGGCGCTGGGCGATGAAGTCTTCGACGTCCTTGCGCGAGACGCGCCCGCCAAGCCCGCTGCCGTTCAGCTGCGATATGTCGATCCCGTTCTCGCTCGCGAGCTTGCGGACCGCCGGCGTCGCCCTCACATCGGACAGATCGAGACGCTCCTCGGTGGCCGTGGCCGATGCAGCCCGCGGCTGGGAGGCGGACGAAGAACTCTGAGGTGGCGGCGTCGCGCGGGCAGGAGCAGGCTGCGCTCTTGGGGGCTGCGCCGGAGGCGTCGAGGGACCCTGGGCGGAGGGGCCCCCAAGCGCGGAGCGCCCGGCGGAGGCGCCCGGCCCGGCTGAGGGCTGGGCTCCGCCGGGTTGAGAGGGCTTCGACGCCACAGGCGCAGCCGTCGCTGGCGCCGCAGCGGGCTGAGACTGAGCGGCCGCCTGCTGAGGCGCCTGTTGTGGCGCCGATCCGGGCTGTGCCGCCGCTTCACCGTCGGCGGTGTCGAAGACGGCGAGGAGCGTCCCGATCGGGACGGTCTGCCCTTCTTCGACCTTGACCTCTTTCAGGGTCCCGGCGACCGGCGAGGGGATCTCGGTGTTGACCTTGTCGGTCTGCACCTCGACGAGCAGGTCGTACTTGTTCACCTTGTCGCCCGGCTGCTTCAGCCACTTTCCGATCGTGCCCTCGGTGACCGATTCGCCGAGCTTTGGCATCTTGAGCTCGAAAGCCATGAGACTCCCCTAACTAGTACGCGGCCAGGTCGCGCATCTTGGCCGCGATCTTCGCTGGGTCGGGCATGAACCAATCCTCTTGCGCCTTGTTGTAAGGCATCGCGGGAACCTCCGGTCCGCCGATCCGCATGACCGGCGCGTCCAGGTCGGTGAAGGCCTCTTCCGCGATCAGCGCCGCGATCTCGGCGCCGGCGCCGAAAAGCCGGTTGTCCTCATAGACGATCAAACACTTTCCCGTCTTCCGTGCTTCCCGAAGGATCGTTTCGACGTCGAGCGGGCGCAGGCTCCGAACGTCGACGACGTTGACGGACACGCCTTCGGCGGCGAGCGTCTCGGCCGCGGCGAGCGAGTGATGCAGCATCAGCCCGTACGCGAAGACGGTGATGTCCGTCCCTTCGCGCTTCACGTCGGCCGGCCCCAGCGGGACGGTGAAGTCGCCATCGGGCACCTCCCCCTTCACCGCGCGGTACGTTGCCTTGTGCTCGAGGAAGATGACCGGGTCGGGGTCACGGATCGCGCTGCGCAGCATTCCGGTGATGTCGTGCGGCGTCGACGGGACGACGACCTTCAGCCCGGGAACGTGCGCGTAGAACGCCTCCACCGACTGCGAGTGATAGAGCGCGCCGTGGATCGCGCCGCCCCAGGGCATGCGGATGACGAGCGGAACGCCCCACGCGCCGTTCGACCGGTAGCGCATGCGCGCGGCTTCGTCCACGATCTGCTCGAAGGCCGGAGCGCTGAAGTCCGCGAACTGCATCTCGGCGATCGGGATGAGCCCGCCGAGCGCCGCGCCGATGGCCACGCCGACGATGCTCGACTCGGCGACCGGCGTGTCGATGATGCGGTCGGCTCCGAACTCCTCGATGAAGCCGTCGGAGACGCGGAAGACGCCACCGCGGACGCCCACGTCCTCTCCGAGCAGGATGAGCCGTTCGTCGCGGCGGAACTCGCCGAGCAGCGTGTCGTGCACGGCCTGCACGTTCGTCTTGATCACGTGTCGGAGCCACGAAGCGGCGGGAACTCGGCGGGGCTTCGCTCGCGCATGATCGCGTAGACCGCCTCGACGATGTCCTCGCGGCTCGGCTTCGAGAAGTAGTCGCCGTCATTTCCGACGGCGACGCGGTTCGGCGCGGCGGTGAGCGTGCGCGCGCCGACGTCCAGGTGATCGATCGCCCGCTGCGTTTCGAGGATCTCGCGCATCAGATACGCGGAAGCGCCACCCGGGACGTCCTCGTCGACGACGAGCAACGCGCCGGTCCGCCCGACGGACCACGCGATCGCCTGCTCCCGATCCAGCGGGAGCAGCGTCTGCACGTCGATGACCTCGGTCTCGATGCCGAGATCCGCGAGGTCGCCGGCCGCTTCCAGGGCGATGCGACAGAGGGCACCGTACGTCACGAGCGTCACATCGCTGCCCGCGCGGATCGTCTCCGTCGCCCCGAGCGGGATCGTGAAGTCGCCCAGGTTCTCAGGTACAGGCTCCTTCAGCCGGTAGCCCGACAGCACCTCGACCACGAGGGCCGGGTCGTCGCCGCGCAGCAGCGTGTTGTACAGGCCGGCGGCGCGAGTCATGTCGCGGGGCACGGCGACGTGCAGCCCGCGGAGGGACGAGACGATCGTCGCCATCGGGGAGCCGGTGTGCCAGATGCCCTGCAGACGGTGACCCTTCGTGCGGATGAGCACCGGCGCCTTCTGGCCGCCGGCGGTGCGCCAGTGGATCGTCGCGAGGTCGTCCGACGCGAGCTCGAGCGCGTAGAGCAGGTAGTCGACGTACTGGATGTCGACGACCGGGCGAAGACCACGCATCGCCGCGCCGATGCCCTGACCGAGGATCGTCGCCTCCCGGATCCCCGTGTCGACGACGCGATGCTCCCCGTGCTTGGCCTGAAGTCCCTCGAAGACGAGATTGACGTCTCCGAGCTTCCCGACGTCCTCGCCGAGGATCACGATGCGCGGGTCGCGCGCGAGGTTCGCGTCGAAGCACCGCAGCAGTACGAGCCGCCCGTCGACGACCTCGGGGTCGGGCGCGTAGCGCGGAGCGACCGCGGGGACGCGAAGCGGCGATTCGTCGGACCGGCTGTACAGGTACGAGTTGAAGAGCTCGTCGTTCCATTCGCGGTACGCGGCGACCGACGCCGCGAGGCGCTCCCGCGCGGGACCCGCGGAGTCGCGCAGCGAAACGAGCGCGCGACGCGTGGCCGCCGCGATCAGGCGGCGGCTCGGCGGATCGGCGCCGCGAAGCTCGTCGGCGATGCCTTCGAGGTCCACGCCGGTCTCGCGCGCGGCTTCCTCGACGAGGGCGACGGCCTGCTCCTGATGGACTCGGACGGGAGCGAGGTACGAGTCCCACGCCTCCTCACGGATCCGCTCGACGTCCACTCGGGACTCGCGCTCGGTCCCGTCGAGGTCCGCTTCCGTCGCGAGCTCCTGACGCAGGATCCACTCGCGCATGCGGCGGATCGGATCGAACTCGATCTCGAACCGCAGCCGCTCCTTCGACTTGTAACGCTCGTGCGAACCGCTCGTGGAGTGGCCTTGCGGCTGAGTCATCTCCGTGACGTGGATGACCGACGGGATGTGATCGCGCCGGGCGCGGTCGACCGCGAGCTGGTAGACGTCGAGGCACGCCACGTAGTCGTGACCCTTGACCTGGTACAGGTCGAGTCCCGTCCGGCCGTCGCCGCGCCGGAAACCTTCGATCACCGCGGAGATCGATCCCTTCGTGGTCTGGAATTCGTTCGGGACCGAGATGCCGTAGCCGTCGTCCCAGACCGAGATCACGAGCGGGACGCCGAGGACGCCCGCGGCGTTCAGGCTCTCCCAGAAGGGGCCTTCGCTCGTCCCGGCGTTGCCGATCGTCGCGAAGCAGACCTCCTCGCCGTTCCGCGAAAACCCGTGCGCAACATCTCGCAGGACCGGCGACTCGCGATAGAGCTTCGACGCCCACGCGAGCCCGACCGACCGCGGCATCTGCGCCGCGACGGGCGAAAGGTCCGACGCGGACTGTCCGGTGGCGAGCAGATCCCTCCAGCGCCCGCGCTCGTCCAGCGTTCGCGTCGCGAAGTGGCTGAGCATCTGGCGGCCGGCCGAATTCGGATCGCGGACGACGTCCGGATCGGCATAGAGCTGCGCGAAGTACTGCGAGAGGTCGGCCAGACCGACGGCGAACATGAACGTTTGGTCGCGGTAGTACCCGCTGCGCCAGTCGCCGGGGCGGAAGGCCCGAGCCATCGCGAGCTGAGCGATCTCTTTGCCCTCGCCGGAGATGCCGAACGGGGCCTTGCCGACCAGGACCTCGCGGCGCGACAGCTCGCTCGCGGCGCGGCTGCGCACGGCGAGGCGGTAGTCGGCGAGGACGTCCTGTGTGGTGAGGCGGAGCTTCGCTTTAGGGGTGGTGACCGCGATATCGGGGCGGGTGCCCGTCTTCATCGACCTTCAATGGTGCCAGTTCCGGGCCACTAGGCCGCCGCGGCTTGCTCCGCGCGGTCCAGGAACGGAAGGGTCGCGGCGAGGAACTCCTCGGGGCGCTCCGCCATGGCCATGTGGCCGCACCGCTCGATGAGCTGGACCTGCGCCTGCGGCAGCGTCGCGTGCACATCGGCGAGATGCCGGAGCGGCAGCACGAAATCCTCCCGCCCCCACACCACGAGGGCGGGGCCGCCGAACTCGGCGGCGCGCGCGACCCAGGCCTCGCGCAGCGAGCGGCGGACGCCGCGGATGCCGACCCCCGCGGTGAGCGCGCGGACGAATTCCGGGAATGAGCTCGTCCCGTAGCGCTCCGCCTCCGCGTACAGCTCGGGACTGATGTTGCGGTGGTCGTAGAAGCAGGTCCGCAGGACCTGGCGCGCGGCGCGTCGCGGCCGCGGCAGCCGCGCGACGAGCCCAAACCCCGGGAGCGAGCACGCGCGCAGGAAGAACGCGACGTCGCGGCCCAGCCCGCCCGGAGCGACGAGCACGATGGACCGGATGCGTGACGGCGCGGTCACGGCCGTCATGTAGGCGATCGCGCCGCCCATCGAATTGCCCGCGACGTGCGCGCGATCGATGCCGAGGGCGTCCATGGCCGCGACGACGAACCGCGGATAGAACGCGTCGTGCGGACCGAAGTACCTCACGCCGCGCGGGCGCTCGCTCTCGCCGAATCCCGGGAGATCGACGGCGACGACCCGCCTGCCCGACGCGGCGAGGCCGGGCATCACCGGCCGCCAGTTCTCGGCCCATCCGCCGACTCCGTGAACGAGGACGATCGGATCGCGCCGCGAGCCAGCTCCATCCTCGATGAGGACGCGGATACGGAGCCCTTCCACCGTGATCGTGCGCGACTCCACGTCTAGCTATCCTGCTCCCACATGCTGTTCTACTACCTCTGCACCGTCGGCGAGAAGCTGCACAAGGAAGCGTATCCGCAGGGCGCGCAGTCGAAGGACGCCGACGTCTTCAAGTGGGTGGAGCTCCATTCCGGCTCGCCCGCCGTGTGTCAGCGCGAGCATCCCGACGAGCACCGCTGGCGTCCCGACGAGGGCGGCGACGAAGAGCGCATCGTCCGCGGCTACGCCGTCCTCCAATGGGACAAGCAGGGCTTCGACCTCGCGAAGACCAAGCCCGACATCGGACAGCGGTTTCCGTCGCCCTGGGGGCCGTCGATCGTCGTCGATCGTTCCGACGATCCGACGACCGGCACGTATCTGCTGCTCCGCATCTTCCCGCACGGGTACACCGGCAAGGCCGGCGAGCTCGGGACGAAGCGCCGCGCCGTGCCGAAGGAGCTGGCCGGAAAGGTCTAACCCGCCGCGTGGCGGCGGTGCTCGACGTGATGGACGTGCTCGTGCGCGTCCTCGGCGACCTTCGGCGGATAGAAGAGACCCGCGACATACAGCTTCGTCGGTGCCTGGGCGTACGCCGAGAGCAAGAGGTGGACGTCGTAGCGCTCGGCGAGACCGGCGCCCCAGGTCTCGCGGAACTTCGTGGCCCACGTGGCGCCGTAGCGGGCGCGCGTCGCCTGCGCGAGCGAGTGCAGCTCCCAATCGAGCACCGGAAGCTCGTGCGTCGTCGTGCAGTCTTCGCTCGCGCACCGGAAGCGCAGCCGAAGCGGAAGCTGCACGATGTCGAAGTCCGGCTCCGGCCGCACGAAACCAATCGTCGCGGCCCGCGCGCGCGCGAGCTCGACCAGTGCCTCGACCGACCCGCGGAGGTGGGGCCGAACGAACGGCCAGCGCAGCCGCCAGCCCTCCTTCGCCTCGACGTACCCCGCGGTGATCACCTCGCCGTGGACGGCATGCGTCTCGGGGCGCGGATCGCGTTCGTCGCGCGCCGCCGAAAGCTGTAGCCAGGACCAGCGCTGCACCGGCGGATCGGTGTCGGCGCCTTTCCACGGGAAGGGAGCGAGCCGGAGCAGCGTTCCGGTCGCGCGGTCCTGACCGACGACGCCGGGCCGCTCGACGGGGAACTCGTTCGCGGCGATGGTCTTCGCGAGCACGAGCACGTCGCGCTCGTTACCGATCTGCAATCCCACGCGGCCAGAATAGGCGCGCCATGTTGGACCGAGCGCGCGGCGAGATGCCTCAGCTCTTCGCGCTCCTCGCGCGCGTCCCGAATCCGCGCGTGCGCCGCGCGCCGCTCGCGTGGGGCGTCCTTGCGTCCTACGGCGCCGGCTACTTCACGACGGCCGCGGTGCTCATCGTGTTCACGCTCATCGCCCGCGCGCTCACGACATCGCTTGATTGGGTCAACGCCCTAGCGACGCTCGCCGGGACCGCGGTCGCGCTGTCCGTCGCGTACGTCGCGGCGGGCCGCGAGGCGGTCATCGTCTACGCGACGCTCTTCGTCATCGTGCAGATCCTCAGCCTCGCCGTCCGTCTCCGTTTCTGCATCGGCATCGTCTCCGATGCGCCGTTCTGCTCCGTGTTCGCGTACGTGCTCGGGCTGTGGCCGGAGGCCGTCGGCGCGGCGATCGCGTACAAGCTCGTCGGGTGGTTTCGCGTTTCCGAAGGGGATCGCAATCCGCTCCTCGAGGCGGCGGGCGGTCTCGCGCTCGTGCAGGGCCTGCTCTCGGCGCTCCTCGGCCTTCTGCTCGCGAGCGCCGGACAGTTCGAGTCCGGGGTACTCGTGCTCGCGGCGACGCTCGCCGGGGGTATCGCCTGCGGCCAGGTGCTGCTGCGGCGCGTGGCCGAGTCCGCGCGATGGCGCACGCTCGCGTACATCGCCGTCGCCGCGCTCGGCGTGTGGCTCTTCGTGAGCCTGCCGCTGTTCTCGAGCCAGATCGGCATTCGCGGCACCATCGGCTTCAGCGGCCTCGGGCTCATCGGCTTCCTCGCGCCGGTCTTCGAGATCGGCGCGGCGGCGATGGTGCTGTACCTCGCCGCGGCGCGGCAGCTCTCAGCGCGCGAGGCGGTAAGCGACCTCTAGCATCGACTCACCGGTGATCGATGCGAAGGAGATCGCTCTCGCGAGAGAGCATCCGCGGGGTACGGAACGGCGCCGCCTCCTCCCCTACCGTGACGCGCTGAACGACACCGCCGCCTATGCCGCCTTGGATGTCGCGGCGCGGGATGTCATCGTGAGATGGGTCGAAACGCGACGGCGCATCAAGGAGGAGTTCGGCGTCGATCACGACGCGGGCAACCTCGCCGACCCCTTGCTGCCGCTGGATCGGCTCCGCGCCCACGTCCTCGAGGGCGAGCGCGTCGCGGCGAAGCGAGCGTCGTTCACCGATCCCGGCGGCGATTTCACCGCCGCCGTCGCGCGCTTGCGCTCGGGCTAACCGCGCGCGACGAGCGCCGCGACGATGAGCCCGAAGCCGTTGAAGAACCCGTGCAAGGCGAGGCACGGGAAGATGCTTCGGGTCGCCATCCGCATGTAGCCGAGGCCCAAGCCGGTCGCGAGGATCACGGGAATGTCGACGATCACGCCGTGTGCGAGCGTGAACGCGGCGGCGGTGATGCCGACGGCGACCATCGGCCCGAGCGGCTCGAAGAGCGCGTAGCCGAGACCGCGGCAGAGCGCCTCCTCGAAGATCGGTACGAACACCGCGATCGCGAAGAGGTTCGCGAGCCACGGGCCGACGCGTGTCGGGTCCCAGAATTCCGGCACGGCC
>DATBKH010000020.1:0-11977 GCA_036555955.1 Candidatus Limnocylindria bacterium
CGGCGACACGATCCGACCGCGGCAGATCGCCATCGCGAACGATCACTTCGTGTTCAACCGCCGCGACGCCGACGACAAGCAGACCGCGATCGGCCGTGAGTTCGCCGAACGTCATGGCATCGGCAAGCCGCGCTACGCGACGCCGGGCGACGGTATCTTCCATTTCTACTTCCCCGAGCAGCTCCTCGTGCTGCCCGGCGCGCTCATCCCCGGCGCGGACTCGCACAGCCGCGCGTACGGCGCCTACGGAGCGCTCGGATATGGGGTCGGCTCGACGACGCTCGGGTTCGGATGGGCGACCGGGTACGTGTACTTCACCGTCGCGAAACAGCGGCGCGTCGTCTTCACCGGAAAGCTGCAGCCGTGGGTGAGCGGAAAGGACGTGGTGCTGGCCCTCCTGGCGCGCTGGGGCGCGAAGCAGTCGCAGGGCATGAGCGTCGAGTTCGTCGACGCCGCGAGGCAGCTCCCCATGAGCTACCGCAACACGATCGCGAACATGATGGCCGAGGGCGAGGCGCAGAACGGCATCTTCGCGCCCGACGACGTCACGTACGCGTGGTACCGCGAGAAAGGCGCGACCGAGTTCCCGTACCCGCGTTTCGCGCCAGGCGAGGACGCGCGTTACGAGATCGACGAGACCCTCGACCTCTCGGAGGTCGTGCCGCTCATCGCGAGACCATTCAGTCCGGCGAACGCGTTCCCGGCGGTCGACGTCGCGCGCGAGCGCGTCACGTTCGACAAGGCGTTCATCGGCTCGTGCACGAACGGCGGATACAGCGATCTGCTCGAGGCTGCTCTCGTGCTGCGTGCCGCGCGCGACAAGGGCGCGGGGCGCGCAGCCAAGGAGTTCGTCATCTTCCCGGGCTCCGGCGGCGTGAAGCGCGACATCGAGAAGACCGACCCGCGCCTCGGCGGTGAATCGATCGCCAGCGTGTTCCGTGCGGCGGGCGCCCAGATCCGCGAGTCGTGGTGCGGTCCGTGCTTCGGGCAGGGTCCCGACGCGCTGAAGAAGGGCGAGAGCGCCATCACGTCCTTCAACCGCAACTGGACGAACCGCATGGGCGTGGGCGGGCTCGGGTACCTCGCGAGCCCGGCGGTCGTCGCGTCGTCCGCGCTGCTCGGATACATGGGACCGCCGAGCGAGCTCGGCATCGAGTGGCGCGCGGAGCGCTTCGTGTAGTTATCCCCCGTTCGGGGGAGACTCGCCGCGTCGACGCCTCGCGTTCACCGGACATGAGTGGTGGTGGGTCGCGCAACGAGCTCGTCGACTATCTCTTCTCGGTCGTGCTGCTGGCGCTGGTCCTGATCATCGGTCTCGCCGCCGTCGGCAACCAGGTCGCGAACCTCCTGAGCCGCGGCTAGGCCGACGCCACGGAGGCGGCCGATCTAACGAGCGTCCGACCGTTCGGCATGGCTCGTGCGGTCTCGGCGGCGTGAGCCACACGCCCCCGCGTCCCGATCCGGACGACACCGTCCAGCTGCAGCGCCCCGCCGCCGAGACGCCGGCGGGCGGACCGCCGCCGGCACGCCCGCCGGTCGATCGCTGGTCGACCGTCTTCACGGTGTTCGCCGCGGTGGCGCTCGTCGCGCTTCTTCTGCTCGGCGCCGCCGTCATCTCGTCGCAGCAAACGGCCGCGCCGTCGCCGAGCCCGTCGCCGTCACCCTCGCCGAGCGCATCGCCGTCGCCATCCATCAGCGTCGCGCCGCGCACACCGACGCCGACCGAGGCGCCGAGCCCGTCTCCATCGGCGTCGCCGAGCGCGCCGGTGCCATCGGTGACGATCGCCCCGACGGTGCGCCCGTCGGTCCCGGTCAGCTCTCCGCCGCTGCCGACGAAGACTCCGTAGCTGGACTAGCGGCGCGCCTCGTTCGGCGGGTCGCCGGCGAGATCCGCGCCGCCCTTCTTCGTCAGCAGGTGCTGCCGCGCGACGTGCTCCTCCAGCTCCGCCGGCGTCTTGAAGGACTGGCCGCAGTCGCGGCACTTGAGATCGGTCATGCCCAACGATGCTGCATCGGTGGTGCCGTCACGTCCCGCGCAGCTTCGCGACGATCGGCGCGAACGCCTCCATGGCACGCCCCGGAAGCGCGATGTAGCTGACGCCGAGTCGCTCACGCCGCGCGAGCAGGTCCTCGGTCAGGGACGCGCGCGACCCGTACATGAAGAACGGCGTGTCGACGATGGACGTCGCGGCCCACTTCAGCCGCGAAGCGAGCGCCGCGAGGAGCGACTGGCGCGCGTCGGTCACCTGCGCGTCGAACACGATGACGTTCAGCTCGAGCTCGCCGAATCGTTTCTCGCGGCGCAGCACGCCCACGCGCTTCTCGAGCGACGAGACGGTGAGCGATCCGAGCCGCGGCCGGCCACGCCGGTCGACCGCGGGAGCGAGCGCGACGATCTGCGCCTCCCGCGCGGCGATCCGCAGGAGACGCCGCCCGCCGCCACCGATCATCACCGGCGGATGCGGCTTCTGGACGGGACGCGGCAGGACCGTCGCGTCGCGCACGCGGTAGTGCGCGCCTTCGTGCGTGATCCTTTCCTCGGTCCACAGACGCTTCATCAGCGCGAGCGCCTCCTCCATCCGGTCCACGCGCGTCTTCGGAAGGTCGTAGGCGACCCCGAGCTGGATGTAGTCGCGCCTGCTCCAGCCCGCGCCGAGCCCGAACTCGAGCCGGCCCCCGGAGAGAAGGTCGAGCGTCGTCGCCTCCTTCGCGAGCATCACCGGATTGCGATAGTCGTTGTCGAAGACGAAGCTGCCGAGGCGCAGCGTCGCCGTCGCCTCCGCGGCCGCGGCGAGAGCGGCGACCGGCGCGAGCTGATCGCTGATGTGGTCGGCCATGAGGAGGGTGTCGTACCCGAGCGCTTCCGCGCGGCGCGCCATCTCGCGCCATCGCGCCGCCGAAGCGGCGCGGCTCTCCATGACCGCGAAGCGGAAGGGCGCTAGTTCCTCCGCGGCATGCGCCGGTGCTTCTCGACGCTCGCTAGGAGCTCGTCGAACTCGAACGGCTTCACCACGTATCCGTCGGCGCCGACCTCGTCGGCCCAACGCTTGGCGTTGTCGGCCGCGGTCATCACCACGACCGGCGAAGCGATCCCGCGTCGGCGGAGCGCCGCGGCGAACTCCCATCCGTCCATCCGCGGCATGCGCATGTCCAGGAAGATGAGCGAGGGCGTGGCGCGGTCGAGCTGCTGCAGTCCTTCGACGCCGTTCTTCGCGCCGACGACCGGATACCCCTCGGTCCGCAGGATGTACATGATCATCTCGAGGATCGACGGGTCGTCCTCGACGACGAGGATCGGATCGGACGGCGTGGCGCGATTTTCAAGCACGTGAGGCGGAAATGTAGCGCGCCGGTGCTGATCGGGACCGTGATCAGGCACTCGGAGGCAGGACGCGAGGTGTCCATGCGGGCCGCTTCGCCTCGTAGGCGGCGATCTCACGCTCGTGCCGCAGCGTGAGCGCGATGTCGTCGAGCCCTTCGAGAAGGCGCGTGCGCGAGAACGAGTCGAGCTCGAACGCCGCGCGAAGCCCCTCGGTCGCGAGCGTGCCCGCGGCGATGTCGATCGTGAGCGCCGTCGCCGGCGCCGCGCGCACCAGTTCGACGATGCGCGCGACGTCGTCCGCCCCCAGGGCGATCGGCACGAGCCCGTTGCGGAGCGCGTTGTCGCGGAAGATGTCGGCGAACGACGGCGCGACCACCGCGCGGAAGCCGGCGTCCTGCAGCGCCCACACCGCGTGCTCGCGCGACGAGCCGCAGCCGAAGTTCGCGCCCGCGAGGAGGACCGTGGCGCCGGCGTAGCGCGCGTCGTTCATGACGAACGCGGGATCCCTGCGCCACGCCTCGAAGAGACCGGGGCCGTACCCGGTCCGCTCGAGCCGCTTCAGCCAATGGCTGGGGATGATCTGGTCGGTGTCCACGTCGGCGCGCCCGAGCGGCAGCGCGCGCCCCACGATCGTGCGGACCGGTTCCATCAGCGGAGGTCCGACGGCAGCGCGAAGTGTCCGGCGATCGCGGTCGCCGCGGCGACGGCCGGCGAGACGAGGTGGGTGCGCCCGCCGGGACCCTGACGGCCCTCGAAGTTGCGATTCGAGGTCGACGCGCAGCGCTCACCGGGCCGGAGCACGTCGGGGTTCATGCCGAGGCACATGGAGCAACCGGCGTCGCGCCACTCGAATCCCGCCTCGCGGAACACGCGGTCGAGTCCTTCGCGCTCCGCGTCCGCCTTCACGCGCATCGACCCCGGCACGACGAGCGCGCGCAGACCGTCCTTCACGCGGCGTCCGCGGACGACCTCGCCGGCCGTGCGCAGGTCCTCGAGCCGCGCGTTCGTGCACGACCCGATGAAGACCGCGTCGACGGGGATGTCGCGCACCGCCGTCCCGGGGCGGAGGTCCTGGTAGCGGAGCGCTCGCGCCGCGGCTTCGCGATTCGCGGGGTCGCCGAAGCCGTCAGGGTTCGGCACCTGCTCGTCGATCGTGACCGACTGGGACGGGTTCGTTCCCCACGTCACGTACGGCCGCAGCAGGCCCGCGTCGATCGTCACCTCGCGATCGAACCACGCGTCCTCGTCAGTCACCAGGCCGCGCCAGTCTTCGACGGCCTGATCCCACAGCGCGCCTTTCGGCGCGAACGGGCGGCCCTCCAACCACGCGAACGTCACGTCGTCCGGCGCGACCATGCCCGCGCGCGCACCCGCTTCGATCGACATGTTGCACACGGTCATCCGTCCCTCGACCGAAAGCGCGCGGATCGTCGAACCGCGGTACTCGATGACGTTCCCCACCCCGCCGGAGACGCCGATGCGCGCGATGATCCCGAGGATCACGTCCTTCGCTCCGCACTCCGCGGGCAGCGCGCCGTCCACCGTGACCGACATGGCGCCGGGGCGGGTCTGCGCGATGGTCTGCGTGGCGAGGACGTGCTCGATCTCGCTCGTTCCGATGCCCCACGCGAGCGCTCCGAGCGCGCCGTGCGTCGAGGTGTGGCTGTCGCCGCACACGATCGTCATTCCCGGCTGCGTGAGGCCGAGCTGCGGGGAGATCACGTGCACGATGCCCTGGTTCGGATCGCCGGTCGGATAGCAGCGGATGCCGAACTCCCGCGCGTTCCGCGCCATCGCCTCGATCTGGCGGGCGGAGATCTCCTCGGGGGCTTGCTCGTTCGTCGCGACGTTGTGGTCCATCGTCGCGAGCGTGAGATCGGGACGGCGCACGCGCCGGCTCGCGACGCGGAGACCGTCGAACGCTTGCGGGCTCGTGACCTCGTGGACGAGGTGGAGGTCGACGTACAGGAGGTCGGGCTCGCCGGCGGCCCGGCGCACGACGTGCCGGTCCCAGACCTTCTGCGAGAGCGTGCGGCCCACGTGAGAAGTATCCGCCTAGGACACGCGGTCGAAGGCCCGCCGGAGTCGCGCGACGCCTTCGTCGATGCGGTCCGGCGTCGGCGCGCTGATGGAGAAGCGCAGCGCGCTCTCGTGACCGCCCGCGATCGCGAACGCGTCACCGGGGACGAACGCCACGCCCTCCTCGAGCGCGACGTCGAGAAGGCGCCGCGCGCTCACACCATCGGGCAGCCGCACCCAGAAGTAAAAGCCGCCGTCGGGGTCGTTCCACGTCACGCCCGTGTCCGCGAACGACCGCGTGAGAGCAGAGCGCCCCCGGTCCTGCTTCTCGCGATAGAGCGCGCGGAGCCGGTCGATGTGCGCGGCGACGCCGCCGCGGCCGTGGAACTCGAGCACGATGCGCTGCGCGAGGGTGCCGGTGCTCGAGTCCATCGTCTGCTTCGCCCGCGACATCCGGGCGATGACCGTGGGACTCGCGATGGCCCAGCCCACGCGGAGCCCCGGGAGGAACGTCTTCGAGAACGTTCCGATCGAGACGGTCTCCGCGCCGCCGAGAGCGGCGAGCGGTGGGATGTCGCGGCCGCGGTAACGCAGCAGACCGTAGGGGTCGTCCTCCACCACGACCGCGTCGTACCGCGCGGCGAGGCCGAGCAGCTCCTCGCGCCGCGCATGCGAGAGCGTCTCGCCCGTCGGGTTCTGGAAGTTCGGTACGACGAAGAACATGCGCGGATGCGCGCGGGTCTTCGCGATCAGGCGGCGCGCGGCCGAGACGTCGAGCCCGTCGGAGTCCACCGGCACCTCGAGCACCCGCGCGCCGTGATTGCGGAACGCCGACAGCGCGTTCGCGAATGCCGGCGACTCGGCGACGACGACGTCGCCCGGCCGCAGGTAGACCCGGCACGCGAGGTCGACCGCCTGCAGCGCCCCGGCGCTCACGAGCACGTGACTCGCGTCCGCGCGGATGCCGCGTGCGCGGGCGTCGGCCGCGACGAGCTCGCGCAGCTCGGGCTCGCCCTCGGTGATGCCGTAGCCGAGCGCCTTCGCGCCTTCGCGGCGCAGGACCGTCGCCGCGAGGTCCTCCGCGCCGACGAGGTCGAGCGCCTCGCGCGACGGTGAGCCCACCGCGAACGAGACGGTGTCGCGCGTCTGACGCGCGACGATGCCGATCGTCTCGTCGATGAACGAGCCGTAGACCTCGTGGGCCTCGCGAGGCTCGGGCTTGCGGAGCGCGACGGCGCCACCGCTCATCGCGGGCAGGATCTCGATCGTGCGGGCCGCGCTCAGGTCCGCCGGTGCGAAGCGCAGGTCCTCGCCGTCGATGAACACGTTCACGAAGCGTCCGAAGGTCCCGTCGCGGACGACGCGCGTCGCGAGCTCCGGATAGCGCTGCGCGAGCTGGGCGACGAGCTGCGGTACGTCGGCGGCGTCGAACTGCAGAGTGGTGTTGCCGCCCGCGGCGGCGCGCAGCGGCGCGGCGAGTCGCACCGTGACGGTCATGACAGCACCTCGGCGTACGTGCTCCGGAACTGGTCCGCGTCGGGCGCGATCGTCGGCTGAAGATTCGGCGACGGGAGCGCGCCCTTGTACGCGTTCCCGGTGATGTACAGGACGACGCTCTGGTCATCCGCGAAGGCGCCGCGTCGCGCCAGGGCACGCGCCGTCGCGACCACGACGCCGCCGGCGGGCTCGGCGAGCACCCCTTCCGTTTCCGCCAGCAGCGCGCACGCTTCGTTGACATCGGCGTCGCTCACGGCAGCCGCGGATCCGCCGCTCTCGCGGATGACCTCGACCGAGCGATCGCCGTCGGCGGGGGCGCCGATCGCGAGCGAGCGGGCGACGGTCTGTGGCGCCCGTACCGCGCGCACGTCGCGATAGCCGTCGAGCACCGCGTCGGAGACCGGCGCGCATCCGGCGGGCTGCGCCGCGTGTATGCGGAGCGCGCCGTCGGCGAGACCGGTCGCGCGGAGCTGCGTCGCCGCCGTCGCCGTGCGCGTGAGCAGCGCGCCGGACCCGACCGGGATCACGACGTGGTCCGGCAGGCGCCAGCCGAGCTGCTCGGCACACTCGAAGAGCAGCGTCTTCGAGCCCTCCGCGTAGTACGGCCGCAGCGTGAAGTTCACGAAGCCCCAACGCTCCTCGTCGGCAAGCCTGGCGCAGAGGCGATTGGTCTGGTCGTACGTGCCGGCGACGCGCACGACGGTCGCGCCGTACGCCGCGGCGCCCGCGATCTTGCCGTCGTCGGTCGTCTCCGGCACGAAGACGAACGCACGAAGGCCGTTGCGCGCCGCCGCGGCGGCGACCGCGCCCGCCAGGTTGCCGGTCGACGCGCACGCGAGCGTGTCGAGACCGAGCTCGAGCGCGCGAGCGAGCGCGAGCGCGACCGGCCGGTCCTTGAACGACAGCGATGGATTGCGCGAGTCGTCCTTCACGAAGAGACGCTCGACGCCGATCGCGTTGCCGAGCCGCGGCGCGGGCGTGAGCGGAGTCCAGCCGACCGCGTAGTGCGTCGCGGGCGCGGCGACCGGGAGGAGCGGCGCGTACCGCCAGAGCGAGACCGGTCCGCGTTCGATCTCGTCGCGAAGATCGTCGGTGTCGATGCTCGCGAGGTCGTACTCCGGCTCGACCGGTCCGTAGCACTCGGCGCAGACGTACCGCTCGTCGGCCGGCTGTAACGCGTCGCACGCGCGGCAGCGAAGGCCGCGGAGCCGCGAGGTGCGTTCGAGCGTCGTCATGCCTTCCTCCAAAAAGAAGAGGCCTCCCGTTCGGGAGGCCTCGACTGGCTTGCGAAGTGTGAAAGCGGTGCGGTCAGCCTCCCGAACGCGAAGCGAGCCCCGGCATCGGGGCCATCGGCATCGGCGGGATAAGGACGAGCCGCATTCGTGTCGACGCTACCGATGGCACGCGAACGCGGTCAACGAGCCTATGCACACTGCACCGTCAGGAGGTCTTCGGCGGGACATCGCCGAGCAGATAGCGCGCGCCGCTCCCGCGGCGCGCGGCTCGGTCGTTCGCGTTCAGCAGCCCGCACGTCTTCAGCGAGAGGCAGCCGCAGCCGATGCACGACGTGAGGCGGGTCTGGAGTGTCTCGAGCTCGGCGATCCGCGCGCTGAGGTAGCCGCGCCACGATCGCGAGAGCTCGGCCCAGTCGCTCTTCGTCGGCGTGCGGTGCTCCGGAAGCCGCTTCAGCGCGACGGCGATGTCGTCGAGCGAGAGACCGACGCGCTGCGCCGCCTGGATGAAGGCGACCCGCCGGAGCATCGCGCGCGCGAACCGGCGCTGACCGCCCGGGCTGCGCACGGACGCGATCAGCCCGCGTGATTCGTAGAAGCGCAGCGCGGAGGCCGCGACGCCGCTCCGCTGAGCGAGCTCGCCGATCGTGATCTCGGTCGGAAGCGCCGGCACGTACCGAGGATAACCATTGACTTAAAGTGCGCTTGAGGTCCTACGTTGCGTGCGTGGGGATCGTGACCTCGCAGCGGCTCGGATACCCGGATCTGCGCCGGCTCATGGGGATCCAGCTCGGCGACGAGAAGCACAGCGTGAGCGCGACATCGACGCTCGACGTCATCTGGGTGCTCTACGACAAGGTCCTCCGCGTCGATCCGGCGCGCCCGGATGACCCGGACCGGGATCGTTTTCTGCTCTCGAAAGGCCACGGACCGATGGCCTACTACGCGGTCCTGGCGGCGAAGGGGTTCATCGGTCTCGACACCCTCGCCACGTTCGGCCGCTACGACTCGCCGCTCGGTCACCACCCCGACCGCAACCTCGTGCCGGGTGTCGAGATATCGAGCGGGTCGCTCGGTCACGGACTCGGGATCGCCGTCGGTGTCGCGCTCGGCCTGGGCGCGCGGCGGAGCCCCGCTCGGGTGTTCTGCCTGGTCGGCGATGCGGAGCTCGACGAGGGGAGCAATCACGAGGCGATCGCGTACGCCGGACGGACCGGCCTCGAGCGGCTCACGTGCGTCGCGGTCGACAACGGCTCGTCGACACATGGCTGGCCGGGCGGCATCGCGAAGCGGTTCGAGCTGGAGGGCTGGTCGACGGCCACCGTCGACGGCCGCGATCACGCCGCGCTGGAGCGTGCCTTCGACGAGGAGCACCGCGGACGGCCGCGCGCGATCGTCGCGGTGATCGACGCATGACCATGCGCGAGCGGTTCTACGCGACGACCACCGAGCTCATCGACGCCGACGATCGGTTCGCGGTCGTGCTCGCCGACATCGGATCGTCGCAGCTGGGCGTCGCGATGGGCCGTCATCCGGACCGGGTCATCAACGTGGGCATCCGCGAGCAGCTCATGGTGAGCGTCGCGGGAGGCCTCGCGCTCACCGGTCTTCGTCCGATCGTGCATTCGTACGCACCGTTCGCCGTCGAGCGGCCGTACGAGATGCTGAAGCTCGACCTCGGTCATCAGGACGTCGGCGCGATCCTCGTCAGCGTCGGCGCGTCCTACGACGGCGCTCCGTCGGGACGAACGCACCAGACGCCGGAGGACGTCGCGATCGTCGGCGCGCTGCCAGGCTGGCGCGTCTACGTCCCGGGCCACGAAGACGAGTCCGATCGGCTCCTGCGCCACGCGGCGCGCACGGACGACCGCACGTACCTCCGTCTCACCGAGCGAACGAACTCCGTCGCGCGACAGATCGGACCGGATCGCATGCACGTCGAGCGCACGGGACGCGATGCGACGATCGTGGCGGTCGGTCCGCTGCTCGACGCGGTGAACGAAGCGACCGCGGATCTCGACGTGACCGTGCTCTACGTCACGACGGTGCGGCCGTTCGATAGAGCGACGCTTCGCGCGCACGCGAACGAGCGCGTCGTCCTGATCGAGCCGTATCTCGCGGGAACGTCCGCCGCCGAGGTCAGCGCCGCGCTCGGGGACGTGCCGCATCGGCTTCTTTCGATCGGCGTGCCGAACGTCGAGCATCGCAAGTACGGCACGTGGCGCGAGCACGACGCGGCTCACGGACTCGACGCAGCCACGATCCGCGCGCGCGTCGGCGCGTTCCTCGCGTGAAGCTCGGGCTCCAGCTCGCGTCGTTCACGTGGCCGGGCGGAACGCGTGAGATCGCGACTCGCCTCGCCGACATCGCTCGAGCGGCCGAGGACGCGGGCTTCTACTCGCTCTGGGTCATGGACCACTACTTTCAGATCCCGCCGTGGGGCAAGCCCGAGGACAACCCCATGCTCGAGGCGTACACGACGCTCGGGTACCTCGCGGCGGCAACGGATCGCATCCAGCTCGGGGTGATGGTCGCGGGCGTGATCTACCGGCCGCCGGCCGTGCTCATCAAGGCGGCGACCACGGCCGACGTGCTCGCCGGCGGCCGCACGTACTTCGGCGTCGGCGCCGCGTGGTTCAAGGCCGAGGCCGACGCGCTCGGGATCCCGTTTCCGCCGCTCCGCGAGCGCTACGAGATCCTTCAGGACACGCTTCGCTTCGCCCGGCGCACCTGGTCCGGAGACACGAAGCCGTTCGAGGGGAAGCGCGTGACCGCGCGATACCCGCTGAGCAACCCGCGGCCGCTCTCGGCGCCGCGGCCGAAGATCCTCGTCGGCGGCGACGGTCCGAAGAAGACGCTTCCGCTCGTCGCCCGCTACGCCGACGCCTGGAACGTCATCACGAGCCCGTCCGGCATCGACACGCATCGCGACCGGCTGCGCGCGGCGTGCGAGCGGCTCGGGCGGCCTTTCGACGAGATCGAGCTCACGGCTCTCGATCCCGACGATCTCCGCATGGACGAGGACGCCGCGTATCGCTGGACGCCGGCGTACGAGCGCGCGCGCCTCGAGGCCTGGCGCGACAAGGGCGTCGACCACGTGATCATCAACATGGCCGATCCGCACGATCTCCGGAAGCTCGCGACCATCGGCCGCGAGGTCATCGCGCCGCTCGGTTAGCCGGAGAGACCGATCGCGAATGAGGCCTGGTAGATCGAGCCGTTCTGCGTGACGTTCAGGAGCGTCTTGCCCGCGCTCTCGCGATAGATGCCGTCGCTCTCGTTGCGCAGCCTTCCCGATCCCGCCTTGTACGGGGCGTTCGCAAAGACCTTGTCGTTCATGGTCTCGTCGAAGAAGAACTGCGAGGTGAAGTCGCTCGTCTGGCTCCCGGCCGTCGTGCGGATCTTGAAGTGGATGTGCACGGCGCGGCCCTGGTACCAGCCGGGGTAGATCGTCGTGAACTTCGCGACGCCCGACGCGTCCGTGGTCTGGTAGCCGCGGAGCCACTTCTGTCCCCTCGTGTTGAATCCGGGATCGCTCGCGTCGGAGTACACGCCGACCGCGTCGCAGTGCCACACGTCGACGGTGGCCCCGGACAGCGCGGTGCACGATCCGGCCACGCGCGCCACGTTGAACGTGATGTCGAGCTGCGCGCCCGGCTTCGGTGCGCCGCCGGTCGCATCGGCGCGGATGTCGGACCGGTTCAGCTTCTCGTCGACGAAGTACGGTCCTTCGGTGAGCTCGGGTACGACGATGCAATTCGGCGTCGCGACGACCGCCGAGGCGCTCGCGCCGGCCGACGGCGAAGCCGCGGCGGATGACTGCGAAGCGGTCGGTGTCGCCGAGCTCAGCGCTGCCGGTGCGCATGCCACCGCGGCGGCGCTGCCGAGCAAGGCGAGCACTTCACGT
>DATBKH010000021.1:0-2226 GCA_036555955.1 Candidatus Limnocylindria bacterium
GGTCGTCGTCGAGACCGCGGCGGCGAGATCGCGCGGCGAGGCGGTCGGGGGAAGCGCAAGGCGATCCACGTTCAGGCCACGAGCGCGGATGCGTGCGCCCACGATGTCGGCGTAGTCGCTGCGGCTCCCGCGCATGATGAAGCGCGGGCGCATGCCGGCGTCGCGCATCGCGGCCACCGCGTCGATCGCCCAGAGCCAGCGCTTGTCCTGGTCGAAGCGCGCCACCTTCACGAACGTCGGTCGCTCGCCGAATGCGGCGCGGAGCGCGGCCGGATCCGACGGCGGGACCGGCCTCAGCCACCGGTCGGCGATGCCGTTCGGCAGGATCGCGGCCTCGACGTCCACCTTGAGCAGCTCCATCCGCATGTAGCGCGAGATCGTCGTGATGGAGACGAGCCGCCGCAGCACCGGGAAGTCGACGCGCCCGAAGCCGTAGGTGTTGTTCGCGTTCCAGAACATCGGGACGTGGACGCCGCGGGCGCGGCAGATCGTCGCCGCGCCGATGGCGGCTGCCGCGGTCTGCCAGTCCTCGAAGAGCATGACGGTGCGCTCGCCGCGACGCTCCGCCTCTGACGCAAGGTCGGCGAGGCGCGGCGGCACGGTGCGCGAGAAGTCCGCGTACTTGCCCTCCTCTCCGTCGTAGACGTCCTTCGGGTGGAACGCGCTGATCCACTGGCCCCAGCGCTCCAGGACGAGCCCGCCGTCCTTCATCTCGACGTGCGGCTGCTGCGGATCGCCGATGAAGATGTGTCGCACGCGGTGCCCGCGCGCGACGAGCGCGGCGGACAGGTCGGTCATGCGCGTGGCGAGGCCGCCGACGAACGAGTAGCGGTCGGGACCCTCGAACGCGACGAGCACCACGTTCCACATGTGGACTGCCGATAATGGCACGACCGTGACGGTCCTCCAGCGGGTGCGTGATGACCCCGAACGCGTGCGCGCGATGCTCGCCGCGCGCCACTTCGACGCGCCGCTCGATCGCCTGATCGAGCTGGACCGAAAGGTCCGGGCGCTCCAGAGCGAGAAGGAGCAGCTCCAGGCCGAGCGCAACAAGGCCAGCAAGGGCGGGCCACCGAGCGACTCCGTGAAGACGCGCATGCGCGAGGTCGGCGACCGCATTAGGGCCATCGACGCCGAGCTACAGCCGCTCACCGCCGAGCGCGACGACGCCGCGCTCTGGATCCCGAACGAGATCGCGGCTGACGTCCCGCCAGGCAAGGACGAGCACGACAACCCCGTCCTCCGTGAGGACGCGAAACGCGATCTCGAGTTCGAGGCGAAGCCGCACTGGGACGTCGGCGAGGCCCTCGGCATCCTCGACATCCCGCGCGGCGCGAAGCTCGCCGGGTCGCGCTTCTACGTTCTGCGCGGAGCGGGCGCCGCCCTCCAGCGCGCGCTCATCGCCTGGATGATCGATCTCAAGCTCGAGGCCGGCTTCACCGAGATCTACCCGCCGTTCGTCACGCGCAAGGAGACGCTGCTCGCGTCCGCGCATCTCCCGCACTTCGACGAGAACCTCTATCGGGACGACGACGATGACATCTGGCTCATCCCGACGGCCGAGACCCAGCTCATCTCGCTCCATCGCGACGAGACACTCCCGCTCGAGCGGCTGCCGATCCGCTACGTCGCGTACACCGCGTGCTTCCGCCGCGAGAAGATGAGCGCGGGCCGGGATGTCCGCGGCATCAAGCGCGGCCACCAGTTCGACAAGGTCGAGATGGTCGTCCTCACGAAACCCGAGGACTCACCCGCCGAGCTGCAGCACCTCACCGACCTCGCCGTGCAGGTCCTCGAGAAGCTCGAGCTCCCGGCCCGCGTCGTCGAGCGGTGCGCCGGCGATCTCGGGTTCGTCGCGATGAAGGGCTACGACGTCGAGACGTGGTCGCCCGGTGTGAAGGAGTGGCTCGAGGTGTCATCGTGCAGCGACGGCGGCGCGCTGCAGGCCGAGCGGGCGGCGATCCGCTTCAAGCGCGATTCGAACGCGCGCGTCGAACACCCGCACATCCTCAACGCGTCCGGCGTCGCACTGCCGCGACTCATGATCTCGATCATCGAGAACTACCAGCAGCCCGACGGGTCGCTGGTCATCCCGAGCGCGGTGCGTCCGTACATGCGCGGTCGCGACCGCATCGAGAAGGGCGAGTTCTCGCTCTAACCGTCGCTCGCGCGCTCGCGGCGCAGCATGATCGCGGCGACCGCGCCGGCGATCGCCCCGGCGAAGAA
>DATBKH010000022.1:0-12328 GCA_036555955.1 Candidatus Limnocylindria bacterium
TCGTGGTGAGGAAGGGAAGGGTTGGGATTTCTTGTTGGCGAGCCAGTCAGCAGCAAAAGCCATGCCAACGACGAGCGCGAGACCCGGCGAATCCACGCAAAAGTCGCCATGAGTGCCGAGATCCTGTCGATCGGCACCGAGCTACTGCTCGGTCAGATCGTCGACACGAACGCCAACTACCTGGCCGGTCGCCTGGCTCTCCTTGGGATCGACTGCCTGCACATGCAGACGGTCGGCGACAACCTCGGTCGGGCACGTCAAGCGTTCGAGCGAGCGCTGTCGCGGAGCGACCTCCTCGTCGCGACCGGCGGCCTCGGACCGACCGAAGACGACCTCACACGCGAGGCGATCGCGGCCGCGCTCGGCGAGACTCCCGAGGTCGACGCGGCGCTGGAGCAAGACCTTCGCGCGTGGTTCTCCGGCCGCGGCATGACGATGCCAGACCGCAACCGCAAGCAGGCCTGGCTCATCCCGTCGGCCCGTGCGCTTCCGAACCCGAACGGCACCGCGCCCGGCTGGGACGTTCGCAGGGACGGTAAGCGGATCGTCGCGATGCCCGGAGTGCCCCGCGAGATGATGCCGATGTGGGAGGCGATCGAGCCCTCCCTCATAAGCGGCGGCGCGCTGCGATGGCGGACGCTGAAGCTCCTCGGGATCGGCGAGAGCGCCGTCGAGGAAAAGCTCGCCGAGCTCGTGCGCTCCACGAGCCCCACGGTCGCGACCTACGCGAAGAACGATGGCGTGCACGTGCGCATCGCCGACAAGGCGCCCGCCGCCCCGACTGCCGATGCCCGGATCGCGCGGATGGAAGAGCAGGTGCGCGAGCGCCTCGGCGAATACGTCTGGGGCGTCGACGACGAGACCCTGCCGGCCACGATCGGCCGCGCGTTGGGCGAGAGAGGCTGGCGACTCGCCGTCGCCGAGTCGCTTTCGGCCGGCGACATCGCCCGGGCCCTCATGGAGACACCGCGAGCGGAGCAGTGGCTCGCGGGCGCGGTCGTGCGCCCGGCAGCCGATGTCGCACGCCTCGAGCGCGAAGCGCGGACTCTCGGCGCGGAGGTGGTGCTGCTCACCCCGGACGGGGTCGAGTCGAGCGAGGTACGCGCGATCACGCCCGACCGAACACGTCGCGTGGAGATCCGTTTCCGCTCGCGCGCCGACGGTCGCCGCCGCGCTCTGCTAAGCGGGCTGGACCTGCTGCGCCGCGCGGTCGGCGGCTAGCGCGCGCCGATACGGCCACATCGCGTAGGCGATGGCGAGGAAGATCGCGACGGGCACCGCGATGCTGAACGTCTCGTCGTGGCGCGCGACGCCCACGAGGTAGAAGATCGGCGAGACGAAGAGGAACGTGAGTGCCGCGCCGATCCCCAGGCGCCGCATCGCCGTCTCGCGGCCGGCGGCGACGAGCACGCCGCAGGCGATGGCGACGGGCACGAAGAGCAGCACGTGGTCGTACGACCAGCTGTAGATGGCACCCGCGCTCGATAGCGCGAGCCAGACCGCGAGCCACGGATCGCTCCCCGGCACGAAGCGCGACGCGACGATCAGGCCCATGCCGATGACCGCGATGGCGAGAACCCGGCCGGGCGTGCCGAAGAGCTGCCCGAACGCGGACAACAGGACGGCGGACCGGCCGGTGCGCCGCGCCGGGATGTCCGCGCTCCATGCGGAGAACCAATCCGGGAAGGCCAGCCACGACGCGACCACGAGCGCGCCGGCGATGACGATCGCGTACACGACGAACCGGCGGTACCGCTCGTCGCGCAACGCCGGGATCGCGAGGCCCAGCGCGGTCCAGACGAAGAGCTGTGGCTTCGCGAGCAGCGCGAGCGCGGCAAGACCCGCCCGCCGCGCATGACCGGCGCGCACCGCCAGCACGATCGCCGTGACGGCCGACATGAGCACCAGCGCCCACTGCCCGAGAACGATCGTGTGAAAGCCGGGCTGTCCCGCGAACAGCGCGAGTCCGAGCGCGCCGTGCAGGACCGGCCGACCAGGTAGGAACTCGCGCAGCAGCGCGCGTAGCGCGATCGCGCCGAGGGTCATGCCGAGGATCATCCAGATCCATCCGGCGACCTCGAGCGGGAGCAGGCCGATCGGCAGCATCGCGACGACAGTCCAGGGCATGTAGTTCAGCACGGTCCCGTCATCGCGTTGTGTGTCGAAGGCGATGCGCGCCGCGGGGTACTGCGTCGGGTCCCACGGACTGATCCCGGCAAGGACCGCGCGTGGTCCGGCCCAGAACCCGGAGAAATCGTTGATGTGCACGAGCTCGAGGCGACGCTCGAGCGCACCGAGCAAGACGATGAAGAGAACGCCGACGAGGATGCCCGCAAAGAACGCGATGTCGGCGCGACGTGCCGCGGTCATGTGCAGGGTTCGGATGCTAGGGCGGGCGCTAACCGTGTCGAGGGATTTGCGTCGTGTTGCGACGAATTCCCTCCTTTGCTTTCTTCGCGGCCGCCTTCGCCTCCTCGGCCGCCTTGCGCGCGACTTCCGCGGCGCGCTCGCGCTTCGAGCCGCGGTCCGTGAGCAGTCTGGCCGTCGTGCTCTTCACGGCGTCCAGGCCTCGCTGCGCTATTCGTTCGGCGCGCGCCGCGTCGACATCGTCGGTGGAGGTTTCCGCCGGCGGAAGGTCGGGAAGCGCCCGCCGCTCCGCCGCGGCCGCCGCCTGGTCGGCGGTATCCGCCGCATCCTGCGCGATCGCGGCCACTGCGCTCAGGTCGGTGGCCAGCGGACCGCGCGCAGAGGCGATCATGGCGATCACCGAAGCCGCGGACGCGGTCGTGGGGTCGTCCGCGAGCCGCGCCACGACCGCGGCGGCGGTGGCGCGGTGCTCGTCGATGCGCTGCTGGAGCTGGGTGACGAGCATCGCGGTCTGGGAGTCCAGCGAATCGACTTGCGAGAGCTCGGCGGCGGCGTTGGCCATGTGCTCGCCGTATTCGCTCGTGGCGACGATGGCGTCGTCCTCGTTCCCGAGCGAGGCGAGAGCTGCGGCCTCCGCGAGCCGGTGCTCCGCGATCGAGAGCTCGACGACCGCGCGATCCTCGGGGGATCCCGCGAGAGCGAGCCGGAACTGCTCCGAGCTCAGCTTCACCGGATAGAGCGCGTCCTCGGCGACGGTGCCGGCGCTCACGACCGCCGTGCTCGCCCCCATCGCGACGATCGCGAGAGCAAGAGCGAGCGCGCGCATCGCGTAAGGCGCGGGGCGTCCCATCACCTCGAAGAGCAACGCCGTGCGGTCCGCGATGGAAGGCCGGCGCGGCTGCAACGCTTTTAGGACGCGCGACCGAATTCGAGAGCGGGCCGCCGCGTCGGGCCCGCTGAACGGATCCTTGTGCAGGCGTAGCGCCAAACGGACCGTCTCGCGAAGCTGCGGGTCGTGGATCTCGTGGAGAAGGCGGTCGCCGCGGGCGACCTCGTCGACCAACCTCGCGGTATCGCGTGCGGTGCGCCTGCCCACCACTCGCGTCTAACGGCCTGCCTGCTAGGTCGTTATCCGGAGCGCTTTCAGGAAGGTCTCCGCGGGGACGGCTAGGTCTTCGGAGCCTCCGGCTCCGGCGGCGGCGGCGCGATCGGACCGCCCCAAACGGGCGCGTAGTGGCTCGCGAAGTTGTCCTGGTGAATGACCTTCCCGTCCTGGTAGACCGTGCGCGTCCGGAACACGTCGCGGCCTTGCACCGTCACGCCGCGCGGGAAGTGCGGATCCGCGGGCTGCGTCGGCGCGGGGCTCACGAAGTTGCGCTGCACCGGGTCGCTGATGACGGTGGTGCGTCCGGTCGGAAGGCTCCAGACGTCGATCGTCACCGACGTCGCCGCGTTCCACGACCAGAGGAACACCGGGTTCGCCGTGTCGTTGCGCCACTTGAAGTCGACCCCCGGGTCGAACACGGCCGCGTCGTAGCCCACGGGGTAGCGGTCGATGTAGTACCCGTGCTCATGACGCTCCAGGATCTCGTAGCCTTGACGCGAGACCGCGTTGAAGATCGTGGTGGAGACCTGGCACAACCCACCGCCGATCACGTCGTCGTGCGAGCGGCCATCGATGATGGCGCCGGAGAACATGTAGCCGCGATCCACGGTCACCGGACCGAGAAGCTCCCAGAACGAGAACGTCTGACCCGGCATGATCACGACGCCGTCGAACTGCGACGAGCCGGTCGAGATGTTCGCGTGGCGCGCCCGGTCGGGCGGGTAGTACGTGGTGTACGTCGAGATCTTCTGCAGGTTCGGCAGGACCGCCTGCGCCTGCTCTGTCGTGAAGACCGACGCGTCGACCTTCGCCGGGGCGGCGATGATGCGGACCCCGTCACTGATCGGCTTGACCAGCTCGGAGAGGAAGAGCGTGCGAAGCGCTTCCTGATCGATCTTGACGCCGCTCTCGGACGGGATGATCGAGGGCACGTTGTCGGCGTTGATGCTGAACTTCGCGCTCTTGCCGTTGTGGTCGAGGTACGCGGCGAGCGCGGTGACCCATGAAGCGACGCGCTCGTTCGCTAGCGACACCTGGTAGCGGTAGCGCACCGCGGGAGCGATCGCGTCCTGCGGGATCGGGGGGAGGTCCCCCGGCTTCGCCTGCACGCGGTCGATGACGAGGAGCGTCGCCAGACCGCTCGCCCCTTCCGTCCAGCTCCGGTCCTCGACCTTCACCGTCACCGGGATCGTCGCCGCGGCGGCGCGGGCGTACGCCTCGTCGAAGCCGGCGGCGTCGATCGCCGGATACGACGCGCGCACGCGCAGGGTGACATCGCGCGCGCCGAGCGAGTCCGCCGAGAGAAGAGCGGCAACGGTGCCCACACGATCGACCTCGCGTCCGAGCGCGGGCTGCGTGACTTCGAGTCCGTTGGTCGTCATGCGCATCTCGCCGGAGACCGGCGATCGATCGGTGTCGCGCGCCGCTTGGGCTACCCAGCGATCGAGCGCGTCTCCGTTCGCATGCATCGCGAAGGGAACGTTCGCCTGGCCACGCAGCGCGTCGATCCACGCGCCGGCCCGCTCGAGGATTCCGCCGGACTTTCCGTAGGCGAGGGCCTGCGCGACCGCGGCGTCGATGTCGGGTGCGATGCCGAGATCAGCGTTCGTGGAATGCCACGTCTTGGTTCCGTCGACGAGCGTGACGGAGGCCGAAGCCCACGGCATCGCGAGCTCGGTCAGAAGGCGCTGACGGACACTCGACTGGTCGAGGGTACCGACCGAAACGCCGGCGACGTTCACGCCGGGAAGGGCGCGCTCCGCGAAGGCGGCGTTCGCCGCGACGGCGGCGCCTGCCGAGAGGGCGAGGACGGCGATAGGCGCAACGAGCCACTTCCACGGGCCGCGACGCGCGGCCTGGACACGCTCGCCACTACGCGCGAAGACCGCCACTGCCCTTTTGCCTCCCCGAGCGCCCTATCGCGCTCCCCTTAGCCTGAGCAACCTGTGTGCCGCACAGCGGTCGCATGGTCGCTCGCTGGGAATCGTCCACTTTCCCAGACGAACGAAGTGTCACGCACGTTCCGGTCAGCGGGCGACTGATTTGAGACGTTACCAACTACTACGTCTGTCTCCGCTGCGAGACACGGCGCTCGACGCTCTCAATCAACGGGATTAGTGAGCCGGAGGTACACGCGGTCGCGTTGGGCGCTGACGCGTGTGCGGCAGCCTGAGCCGACCAGACGCGGGCGTGCGCCGAACCCGCTGCTCGCACCCAAACCGGCTCTGGGTGCGGCGAGGGCGCAGCCGGCTCACCCGGGACAGGACCCGCACTCGCGATCGTGGCCAAAAACGATTCAGACAAAGAAAAGCCCCGGCACCCCAGGGGAGCAGGGAGTGCCGGGGCGATAGGCGGATCTGGCCGACGGGCGGGTCGGCCAGGGCCTGACAAAGGAGGGTTAGCTACACCCGGTCGTCTCTCCGCAGTTCTCGCACTTGTGGCAGGTCCCGCTTCTCACGGTCAACCAGCCGCAGCGCGGACATGGCGGCGCGTCGGGTGTGGAATTGAGTCGTCGGTAGCCGCTCGTTTCCGCGACGTGTGCGCCCGCGTGGCCGTTCCCGTTCGAGACCGTGGGCGGCTCGGGCGCGGCGAGCTCGACGACACGGTTCAGGAGCTCTAGCTGCGGCTTGGCGTCGGTGATCTCGGTCGTGCGTACCAGACCGAGCCCAACCCGCTCTGGCTCGGACAGGAAGCGGTATCCCAACCAGCGGAAGACGTAGTCCACGATCGACTTCGCGAAGCCGATCTCAGCATTGCCGGTCCAACCAGCCGGCTCGAAGCGCATGTGCCCGAACTTCTCGACGAGGTGCGCGAGCGGAACGCCGTACTGGAAGAGAAGCGAGACGCTCGTCGCAAACGCGTCCATCATCCCGGAGAGCGTCGACCCCTCCTTGGCCATCGTGACGAAGAGCTCTCCGGGCGTGTTGTCGTCGAACAGTCCGACGGTGATGTAGCCCTCGTGGCCCTCGATCGAGAACTTGTGCGTGAGTGATGCGCGCGTGTCCGCCAGACGGCGGCGCTGAGGCCGCGCGACCTCGACCACGCGCTCGACGATCGTTTCCGCCGTCTTCGTGTTGCTGTCCTTGTTGCTCGTGTTGACCGGCTGCACCTTCTTGCTGCCGTCGCGGTAGATCGCGATCGCCTTCACGCCGTGCTTCCACGCCTGGACGTAGGCGTCCGCGACGTCGTCCACCGTCGCGGTCTCCGGCAGGTTCACCGTCTTCGAGATCGCGCCGGAGATGAACGGCTGGACGGCGCCCATCATCTTGATGTGACCCATGTGATGGATCGAGCGCAGGCCGTTCTGTGGCTTGAAGGCGCAATCGAACACCGGCAAGTGCTCCGCGCTGAGCGCCGGCGCACCCTCGATCGTTCCGTGCTCCTCGATGTAGCTCGTGATCGCGCCCGACTCTGTCTCGCTGTAGCCGAGACGGGCGAGCGCCGCGGGGACGCTGCCGTTGACGAGCTTCAGCATCCCGCCGCCGACGAGCTTCTTGTATTTCACGAGCGCGATGTCCGGCTCAACGCCGGTCGTGTCGCAGTCCATCATGAAGCTGATCGTTCCGGTCGGAGCCAGCACCGAGGCCTGCGCGTTGCGGTAGCCGGCGTCACGCCCGATCGTCACTGCGTCGTCCCATGACTGCCGCGCCGCGGACAAGAGGCTCGCAGGCAGCAGCTCGTCGCGGATTCGGTAGGCGTGCAGGCGATGCATCTGCATGACGCGGTCGTGCGCGTCCTTGTTCTTCTCGTAGGCCTCGTAGGGGCCGACCGCGTCGGCGATCCGGGCGGACTGCGCGTATGCCGACCCGGTCATGAGCGCGGTGACCGCGGCCGCATACGCCCGACCCTCGTCGGAGTCGTAGGGCAGGCCGCGCTGCATGAGCAGCGCACCGAGGTTCGCGTAGCCCAGACCCAGCTGCCGGTGGGATCGCGCGTTCGCCGCGATCTTCGCCGTCGGGTAGTCGGAGTGACCGACGAGGATCTCCTGCGCCGTGAACACGATGTCGACCGCGCTGCGGAAGCGCTCGACCTCGAGCTCGCCGTCGCTGTGCACGAAACGGAGCAGGTTGAGCGATGCGAGATTGCAGGCCGAGTCGTCGATGCTCATGTACTCGCTGCACGGATTCGAGCCGTTGATCCGGCCGCTCACCGGCGTCGTGTGCCAATCGTTGATCGTGGTGTCGAACTGCATGCCCGGATCCCCGCACTGCCACGCCGCCTCGGCGATCTCGTTCAGCAGGCCCCGCGCATACACGGTCTCGACGACGCTGCCGCCGACGCGCGCGGTGAGCTCCCAATCGTCGTCGGCCTCGGCGCGCCTCATGAACTCGTCGGTCACCCGCACCGAGTTGTTCGCGTTCTGGAACTGGATCGAATGCCAAGCCTCGCCGTTCAGGCTCATGTCGTAGCCCGCTTCCCCCAGCGCCCACGCCTTCTTCTCTTCCTTGGCCTTGCACCAGATGAACTCATGGATGTCGGGGTGGTCGGCGTCGAGGATCACCATCTTCGCCGCACGCCGGGTCGTGCCGCCGGATTTGATGGATCCCGCGACCGAGTCCGCGCCGCGCATGAACGAGACCGGCCCGGAGGCGTATCCCCCACCCGACAGCTGCTCGCGCTGTGAGCGGATCCGGGAGACGTTCACGCCCGAGCCGGACCCGCCCTTGAAGATGATCCCTTCGTCGCGGAACCAATCGAGGATCGAGTGCATGTCGTCCTCGACCGAGAGGATGAAACAGGCACTCGCCTGCTGCGGGACGCCGGCGACGCCGATGTTGAACCAGACCGGTGAGTTGAACGACGCGTACTGGTGAACGAGGAGGTACTTCAGCTCGTCGGCGAACGCATCGCGGTCGGCTCCGCTCGCGAAGTAGCCGCCCTCGGCGCCGGCCGTCGCGATCGTCTCGACCACGCGGTCGACCATCTGCTTGACGCTCCACTCGCGCTCGGGCGTGCCGAGCTTGCCGCGGAAGTACTTCGAGGCGACGACGTTCGTCGCCGTCTGCGACCAGAACTTGGGGACCTCGACGCCCTTCTGCTCGAAGACGTTCCCGTTCTCGCCAGGAATGGCTGACTCGCGGAGCTCCCACTCGACCTCGGCGTACGGGTGGACGCCCTCACGCGTGAACTGGCGCTGGACGCGGAGACCTTTTTGCTCGGCGTGCTGGACGGATTCCGGCGCGATGTCGGCGATTGCCATGTCCGTGCCCCCCTAGAAAGCCGCGAGGTTGGAGCCGCTTGCCAGTGCCCGAAGTAGAAGGAGGAGCAGCCTCTCGCCTACGGACGCGGAAGCGAACGGCCGACGGGTCATAGTGCCTCTCCTTCAACCCTTCCTGGGCTCTCCTTGCCACTACATCTGGGCCCAGCCGCCCGGTCAGGCCCAATATCTAGCGGCGCAGGCGGCGAAAGTTAGCCCTCGAGATGGGCGATGTCAAGGGCCGGCGGTCGGCAGGAAAGCCGATTCAAAACTGGTAGCACGCGCGGATCTGGAGCGACCGAAAGCGGTCGCGACCGATCAGGCTGGCGAAGCCACCTGGACCGCGCGCGCGGCTTCGACGAACACGCGCATGCCCTTGCGCAGATCGTCCTCCGCGATGTTCAACGCGGGAATGAAGCGGACGACCTGGTCGTGGAAGCCACAGGTGATGAGCAGAACGTCCTTCTCGAGCGCCGACGCGATCGCGGCCTTCGCGATCGATTTGTCGTCGAACTCCGCGGCGACCATCGCACCGAAGCGACGGATCTCGCGTAGACGAGGATGCGAACGGAGCGGCGCGAGCTCCTCGGTCATGATCTCGCCGATCGTCTCCGCGCGCGCTACGAGCTTCTCATCGCGGATCACCTGCATCGTCGCGAGACCGGATGCGCACGACACCGGGTTCCCGCCGAACGTAGAGCCGTGTGTGCCGGTCCGCCAATGCTCCATGCGGTCGCGGGTCGAGATGACCGCGCCCAGGGGCATCCCGCCGCCGAGCGCCTTCGCCGCGGTGATGACGTCGGGGACCACACCGAACTTCTGAGCGGCGAACCACGCGCCGGTCCGGCCCATCCCGGTCTGCACCTCGTCGAAGACCAGAAGGGCGCCGATCCGCGTGGCCACATCGCGCAGGGCGCGAATGAACGACGCGGGCGCGGCCGCGTATCCGCCCTCGCCCAGCACCGGCTCGATGACGATGGCGGCGACGTGCTCGGGCGCGACCTCGTGCTCCAGCATCGCGTCGAGCTCCGCGAGACAGTGCGTCGCGCACGCCTCGGCGTCGTGCGGGTCGGGCAGCGCGCATCCGAGGGGGTACGGATACGGCGCGACGTACACCTCCGGGAGCAACGCGCCGTATCCACGCCGGTATTGCGACTTCGACGTCGTCAGGCTCGCCGCGCCGACGGTGCGGCCGTGGAAGCCGCCGCGGAACACGATGATGGCCTCGCGTCCGGTCGTCTGCCGCGAGAGCTTGATGGCCGCCTCCACCGCTTCGGCGCCGCTGTTCCCGAAGAACACGGTGTCGAGGCCGCGCGGCGTGACCGTGGCGAGCATCTCCGCGAGCGCGACGCTCGACTCGTACTTCGCGACTCCCGCGGAGATGTGCATGAGGCGCTGCACCTGGTCGACGACGGCCTTCACGACGCGCGGATGGGAGTGGCCCACGACGGTGACCGCGATGCCGCAGGTCATGTCGAGCACGCGCCGTCCGTCCGTCGTGAAGAGCCAGCTTCCCTGCCCCCGCTCGATCGGAAGCCAGGTGTAGTGGCCGAGAACGGGCGGCAGGACCTTGCGCGCGCGAGCCTCGAAGTCCGTCATTCGCGCTCCACTCTATAGGGCTGCGGCCCGCCGGCTCAGCCGGGTCGACGCTCCTCGTTCTCGGACGTGACCAGGATCTGCAACGTCGCGCGGTCCTCGCCGATCACGCGGACGCGATAGCCGGGAACGCCGCCGCGCAGCGCCGCGGCGAGCCGTTCCGGTCCCTGGTAGCTCACGCGCACCTTCAACACGCCGTGCCGGTAGTACTCGGTGCGCAGCTGACCGACCCCCCGCAGCTTGCGCAGCGCGAGCTCGAAGCGATGCCAGTCGTCGGGCGTGGGGAGCGGCGTGACGACCAGGTCGATCTCGCCCGGCCCCGGCGCGCCGCGCTGCGACGGGATCGCGGGCTCCGCGCGCTGGCTTTCCTCGGCGAGCGCCTTCTGGATGAGGGCACCTTGCTGGCGGTCCTCTTTGGCAGGGATGAGCCGCGGCTTCGGCGCGGAAGGGATCGGTCCGTCGAGACGGGTCGGCGGCGGCGTTTCGCTCGAAGGCGGGGGCTCGGCGGGCGGCGGCGGCGGTGCCGGCTCGGCCTTCGCCGGCTCCGGCGCGGGCTGTCGCGCGCCGATGCGTGCCGCGAAGTCGACGATCTCGTCGGGGCCCTCGGCCTCACCTTTCTTCTTCTTGTCGTCACGCTTCGCCACCGCTAGCGCCTCGCACCGAGGAGGTAGAACGCCATCGCGATCGCCACGATCAGCACAACGACGAACACGACGATGAAGATGCGCCACGAGTGCCTGCCGCTCTCGCTCGCGAGCGCGCGGTCGATGGCAAGCTGGATCTCCTCCGCGGTGGCGTCCTTGCGGAGCCAGCCGCGTCCATCGACGAAACGCGCTGCGAGTCGCCGTCCGCTCTGCGGGTCACCCGACAAAACGAGCGTCGGGACCGCGACCACCCCCGTCCGGCCACTCTGCGCGAGCACCCCATCGACGATCGCGAGGTCCGGCGTCCAGCCGTCGAGCCCCGCCGCCACCTGGTCGAGCGTCTGCGCGCGTTTCACCTCGTATCGATCCTCTATCCGCAGCAGCGCCTCGAGCGCCGCGCCGATGCTGGGATGCCCCACGACGAGCAGCACTTTCGGCCGCGTGATGCGCGGATGATGCCTTTCCTTGGCCCCGTCGTATACGCTTCAACGCACACGCGGGGAAGTGGGCAGAGATCGGCGAGGTACCGGAGGGGTGACCGCGTGTCCGAGGATCGTGACGGCCTAGGCGCTTCGGGCGACATCATCGAAGCGCTTTCCGACCGCGTCAGCGAGCTCACCAAACGCGTCGGCTCCCTCGAATCCGAGCTCGACTCGGCTCGCAAGCGCGTCGCGGTGTACGAGGAATTCGACGCGACCGTGCGCGACGCCCTGTCAGGCGCGTTGCGCGCGGCGCACCAGATACGCGCGCGTGCCGAGGGTGCGGCGCAGCAGATCCTCGAGCAGGCCCGCGAAGAGCGGAAGCTCCTCATCAAGGAGATCGAGCGCCTTCGCGAAGAGCGCGACGGCCTCGCCGACGAGATCGCATCGAGCCGGCGCAGCGGCTTCTCCGCCCTGCGCGGCCCGCGCCGGGACGCGCCCGCGCCGGAGAAGACCGTCGAAGAGACGACGGCGGATTCCCGAGCGCTCGCCGCCGAGGCGTTGCGTGGGGTGTTCACGGAGCTGCTGGAGGACATCCGCAAGCAAGCGACCTCGGTCGCGGACGCGGCGCGCGAGGCGAGCACCGCCGCTGAGCAGGCCCGGGTCGCTCAGGAGCAGGCGCGCGTCGCGCAGGACGAGGCGCGTACTGCCCAAGAGGAGGCGCGTCGCGCGCTCGAGGCGCAGCGCGCCGCGGAGGCCGAACGGACGACGGCGGCGGCGCGCGCGGCCGAAGAGGCGCGGCGCGCGACGGCCGAGGCGGCACGGGCCGCCGAAGAAGCGCGCAAGCTCGCGGAAGAGCAGCGCCTCGCGCAACAGCAGGCCGATGCCGAACGAACCGCGGAGGCCCAGCGCGCCGCCGAGGCCGCGCGCGTCGCGCAGGAAGCGGTGCGCGCCGCGCAGGAGGCGGCACGGGCCGCCGAAGCTGAGCGCGCGGCAGAGG
>DATBKH010000023.1:0-1714 GCA_036555955.1 Candidatus Limnocylindria bacterium
GATCGTCGCGGCGCGCTCAGGTGACGCGGTGGAGCGGCTTCTCGCGGGCGACGCCGTCGGGACGGTCTTCGAGGCCGCATGAAGGAGCTCGCGCGCAAGCAGCACCGGCAGCAGGCGCTGCTCCGCCTCGTCCAGTCGCAGCGTCTGGCGACCCAGGAGGAGCTCGTGCGCGCGCTCAAGGGCGCGGGATTCGAGGCGACGCAGGCGACCGTGTCCCGCGACATCGTCGAGCTTGGACTGGTGAAGGTCGCGCGCAACGGCACGCACGCGTACGCGCCGCCGACGGCCGTGGCCGCGGGCGGCGGCACAGATCGGTTGCGCCGTTTCTGCGAGGACTACCCGGTCGAGGGCGATGTCGCCGCGAACCTCGTCGTGCTGCGGTCGCCGCCCGGGACGGCGAACGCGATGGCGATCGCGATCGACACGTCCGGACTCGCCGAGATCATCGGCACCGTCGCCGGCGACGACACCGTCTTCATCGCGACGTCGACCGACCGCCACGCACGCTCGCTGCTCACGCGTCTCACGGCCTTCGGCATCGCGCGTAGAACGAAGGGGGAGGCTCGCTAGATGAGTGAGTCACGGCTGGGCGGAGAGACCGGCGGCGAGACGTGCGTGCTCGCGTATTCGGGCGGGCTCGACACGTCGGTCGCGGTCGCGTGGCTCCGCGAGACGTACGGGTTCGAGGTGGTGACGTGCACCGGCGATCTCGGGTCCGTGCGGGATCTCGCGGCGATCCAGAAGAAGGCGATCGCGAGCGGCGCGCGCAAGGCGATCGTTCAGGACGCGCGCGACGTCTTCGTCGAGTTCTTCGTCTGGCCCGGACTTCAGGCCGGCGCGCTCTACCAGGAGCGGTACCCGCTCGCGACCGCGCTCGGGCGCCCGCTCCTCGCGAAGCTCCTCGTGGACGCGGCGCGGGCCGAGGGCGCGAAGTTCGTCGCGCATGGGTGCACCGGGAAGGGGAACGACCAGGTGCGCTTCGATCTCGCGGTCGGCGCGCTCGCGCCGGACCTGAAGGTGATCGCGCCGATGCGCGGCGGCATGAACATGACGCGCGACGAGGAGATCGACTACGCGAAGCGGCGCGGCATCCCCGTCGAGGCGACGAAGAAGAGCCCGTACAGCGTCGATGAGAACCTCTGGGGCCGCTCGATCGAGGCCGGCGTGCTCGAGGACCCATGGGGGGCGCCTCCGCGCGACATCTATCAGTGGACGGTCGACCCGGACGAGGCGCCCGCGAAGCCGCGCGAGGTCGTCATCGAGTTCCGCGACGGCATCCCGATCAAGGTCGACGGTGACGCGCTTGGCGGCGTCGCGCTCATCGAGCGGCTGAACGCGCTCGGCGGGAAGTACGGCGTCGGCCGGATCGATCAGATCGAGGACCGTCTCGTCGGCATCAAGTCGCGCGAGATCTACGAGGCGCCGGCGGCCGTGATCCTGCACGCCGCGCACAAGGCGCTCGAGGAGATGGTCCTCACGAAGGACGCCCTGCGCTTCAAAGCAGGCGTGGCGCGCGAGTACGCCGAGCTCGTCTACAACGGCCTCTGGTTCACCGCGCATCACCAGGACCTCGCCGCCTACGTCCGCAGCACCCAGCGCTTCGTCACCGGCGAGATCCGCGTGCGCCTCGATCACGGCACGCTCACGATCGTCGGGCGCCGCTCGCCGAACTCGCTCTACTCGACCGCGCTCGCGACGTACGGGAAGGGCGACC
>DATBKH010000024.1:0-1635 GCA_036555955.1 Candidatus Limnocylindria bacterium
CGCGCGCGGCGAGGTCGGCCTCCTTCAGGCCGGTCGTCTGGCGGACCTCGCACCGCGCGCGGAGCAGCGCGAGACCCTCTTCGGCGAGAGGGTCCGCGACGTGAACGATGCTGCGGCGGCTAGCGACGAGACGCGACCGCATCGCTTGCGGGGCGAGCGGTCGACGAGGCACGTGCCGCGGGCCGGGTCGGTTGCTGCTGGCTTTCGGCGTAGGCGCGGAGCGCGGCGGTCATCGCGACACCCGGCTCGACCGGCTGGTTCAGGTCACGGAGCGTGAGCTCGAGCGCGCTGAAGAAGGCCACGATGTCCTGGAGCGTCACGAACCCGAGGTGCGCGACACGCACGAGCTGCCCTTCCATCTTGCCCTGGCCGCCGGCGACGATCGTGTCGTGGTCATCGCGGAGGATCCGGATGAGGTTGCGCGCGTCGACTCGCGCGGGCGGACGGAACGCCGTGACCGCGGGTGACGCGTACCGCTCGTCGGCGAAGAGCTGGAGGTTCACAGCCTGCAGACCGCGGCGCGTCGCGCGAGCGAGGTCGCGGTGGCGCCTGATGATCGCCTCGAGGCCCTCTTCGGCCATGAGTCGGAGCGACTCCTGGAGCGCGATGAATACGGTCACCGCGGGTGTCGCCGGCGTCTGCGCCTTCTCGAGCGACGCTTTGTACGTCGCGAGGTCGAAGTACGCCTTCGGGAGATTCGACTTCTCGTACGCCTTCCACGCGCGCGGGCTCATCGTCACGATCGCCACGCCGGGAGGAGCTCCCCACGCTTTCTGCGACGCGGTGACGCACACGTCGACCCCCCACTCGTCGATGTCGAGCTCGGCGCAGCCCGCGCCCGAGACGCTGTCGAGCAGGAAGAGCTTCCCCGACTCGCGGACCACGGCCGCGATGTCCTTGATCGGATTCAGGATCCCCGTCGAGGTCTCGTTGTGGGTGACGAGGACGGCCTTCGCCGCGTCTTTGCCCTTCTCTTTCGCGAGCTCATCGCGGACGAGGTCGGGCTCGACCGCGCGGCCGTACGGGACATCGATCCGTCGCGCGTCGACGCCGTACGCCTTCGCGATCGCCGCGAAGCGCTCGCCGAACGCGCCGCAGCTGAAGACGAGGACCTTGTCGCCGGACGAAAGCGTGTTCGCGATCGCCGCTTCCATGCCACCGGATCCGGAGGAAGTGAGCAGCAGGACGTCGTGCTCGGTGCGAAGGAAGTCCTGGAGCGCGCGCGTCAGAGCCGCGAGCAGCGCCGCGAATTCGGGGCCGCGGTGATTGATGAGCGGCCGCGCCGACGCGGCAAGGACGGCCTGCGGGACGAACGTTGGACCAGGGATGCGGAGGTTCTGCGGACGGTACATTGAGCGCCCTCCCGGTGTTGATGATGCCAGCGGTCCGCGGCGGCCACAAGGCGAAAGTCAGGCATGGCTGAACCGAAGTTCGCTCCCTCCATCCTCTCGGCTGACTTCGCGCAGCTCGGCGACGCGGTCGCCGCCGCCGAACGCGCCGGTGCGGACTGGGTCCATGTCGACGTCATGGACGGCCACTTCGTCCCGAACCTGACGTTCGGCCCGAAGATGGTCGCGGACCTCCACCGCGCGACGAAGCTGCCGCTCGACGTCCATCTGATGATCGAAAGACCCG
>DATBKH010000025.1:0-4530 GCA_036555955.1 Candidatus Limnocylindria bacterium
CGTTCGAGGCGCTCGGCATCTCACCAGCGGGCTCGTCGCGCGTGCCCGCGACGGACCAGCGCCGCAAGGAAGTCATGAGCGCCGCGGGCCGGCGCACGGTGGAGCTGCTGAACGAAGCGCTCACGCCGCGCAAGGTCATCACGCGGCCCGCGCTCGAGAACGCGATCCGCGCCGTCATGGCCACCGGAGGATCCACGAACGCGGTCCTGCACCTGCTCGCCGTCGCGCGCGAGGCCGGCGTCGCGCTCACGCTCGACGATTTCGACAAGATCAGCGCGCGGACGCCGCTCCTCGCAGACATGAAGCCGTGGGGGAAGTACACCGCGGTCGACATGGACAAAGCCGGCGGGATCCTCGTCGTGCTGAAGCGCCTCCTCGATGCGAAGATCCTGGACGGCAACGCGATGACCGTGACCGGCAGGACGATCGGCGAGGAAGCGACGGCGAACACGGAAACGAAGGGCCAGGACGTCGTGAAGCCGCTCGGCCGTCCGATCGCGCAGACCGGCGGAATGATCATCCTGCGCGGATCGCTCGCGCCGGAGGGCTGCGTCATGAAGGTCGCGGGCCATCAGATGGGCATGCAGCGCTTCACCGCGCGGGTCTTCGATCGCGAGGAGGACGCGATGGCCGCCGTACTGGCGAAGAAGATCAAGGAAGGCGACTGCGTCGTCATCCGCTACGAAGGGCCGAAGGGCGGCCCGGGCATGCGCGAGATGCTGAGCGTGACCGGCGCGATCGTCGGCGAGGGCCTCGGCGACAAGGTCGCGCTCATCACCGACGGCCGTTTCTCAGGCGCGACGCACGGCCACATGATCGGGCATGTCGCGCCCGAGGCCGCGGTCGGCGGACCGATCGCCGCGGTGCAGGACGGCGATCGCATCGTCATCGATCCGGCGGAGCGCAAGCTCGAGCTCGTCGTCCCATCAGAGGAGATCCGCAAGCGGCTCGCGCTCGCGAAGGCGCCGAAGGCGCGCTACACCCGCGGCGCGCTCGCGAAGTACGCGAAGCTCGTCTCATCGGCGTCGGAGGGCGCGGTCACCGGATAGCCTTCGCGCGTGGCGGCCGCGAGTCCGTGGCGATCAGCGATCTGGAAGAAGCGCGCGCTCGCGTGGGCGCGCAGGCGGATCGCCGATCAGGGTCTTGCCGCCGGCAAGACGACGCAGTTTCACGTGCGACCGTGGTCGACGGTGTTTCGCATCGCGACCGCCCGCGACCCCATCTACTTCAAGGCGGTCTGGCCGCTCCAGCGGCCCGAGGTCGGCATCAGCGACTCGCTCGCCGCATGGCGTCCCAATGATGTCGCGGGCGTGCCCGCGATCGACGAGCGCCGCGGCTGGTTCCTCATGGAGGACGCCGGGATCCGGCTGCGTGAAGTGCTCGCGAAGGACAAGGACGTCCGGCACTGGCACAGGATCGTGCCGCGGTACGCTGAGCTGCAGCTCGCGGTCGCGACGCACGTGAGCGAGCTGCTCGCGCACGGCGCGCCGGACCGGCGCGGCGAAGCGCTACCCGGCGCGTACGAGCAGCTGCTCCGCAAGAAGAAGCTGCTGCGCGTCGGCGCGAAGGACGGGTTGAGCGAGAAGGAGCACGCGCGCCTTCTCTCACTCGTGCCGCGGGTCCGGGACTGGTGCGAGCAGATCGCGGGCTCGGTCCCCGACTCGATCAATCACGACGACCTCCACGACGGGCAGGTCTTTGTGAAGAACGGTCACTACCGCGTGCTCGATTGGGGCGACGCGAACGTGTCGCATCCGTTCTGTTCGCTCGCGGTAGTCCTGCGAAGCGTCGGCTACACCTTCAAGCTGACGGAGGACTCGCCGGAGCTGCGGCGGATCGTCGATCTCTACCTCGAGCCGTTCACGACGGTCGCGACGATGAGCCATCTCCGCGACACCTACCAGGTCGCGCGGCGACTCGGGCGCATCTGCCGCGCGCTCACCTGGGCGGCGGTCATTCCACGCCTGCCGCCGGCGTGGCAGCGCCGCGAGCGCTCGAGCGCCGCGGCGTGGCTCCAGATCTTCCTCGAGTCCGTGTGAAAGCAACGGCGCCGAGCTCTCGCCCGGCGCCGTCCTGCGAAAGGTGGCCGAGGCTACGGGTGGCGGCCGCCCGGGCCACCTGCGGGTCGCGTCGAGTCGACGAAGTTCGCGATCTTCGTCGCGAGGTCGTTCGTGAGCTCCGCGGCCCGATCGGCGGTGATCGTGCCGGCGGTCTGCGCGGCGGCGATCTTCGCCTGGGCGTCGGTGGTCAGCGCGGCGACGAGGCCGTCGCGCGACTTGCCCGACGTGGCCGCGGCGATCTGCGCGAGGGTCTGGCCGGCCTGCATCTTCGTGCGCAGGTCGTCCGTCGTCGTGCCGAGATAGGTCGCGGCGACCGAGAGCTGGTCGCCGATCACGCCGCGTCCGCCGCCCGGACCGCGGTCGGCGCCGATGCCCTTCTGGTCGACGAGCGTCGTGATGCTCGTCTGGCTCGCCGCGACGAGCGCCTGGATGAGACCGTCGCGGGTCTTGCCGTGCGCCACGGCCACGTCGGCGAGGCTCTTGTCGGTGCCGAGCTCGGTGCGGAGCTGGTCCTCGGTGATGCCGATGTACGTGGCCGCGGCGGACATGAAGTCGGTGTGCGCGCCGCCACCGTTCACGGTGTTCGCGCTCTGCCCGGTGATGACGTTGGCGACCGCGTCACCGACGGTCGGTGCGTACGACGCCATCGCGATGCCTCCGGACAGGCCGAGCCCGAGAGCGACCGCGGTGACGAGTGCTTTCGCGGGATTGAGCTTCACATTCGTTCTCCTGATGGACTTATTCGTGTCGCATCAGGAATACCCGGCCGCGAGCGACCATAAATGAAAGCGGATAAATAAAGAGCGCCCCGAAGGGCGCTCTTCACGATGTTCGTACGCGCGCGAGGCTACATCGGTTTGAGGACGAAGGGCTTCGCCGCCGCCGCGACGATCTTCGGATCGACGAAGATCGCGCTCGCGATCTGCTCGGTCCATCCAGGGATCGTGTCGACCTTCGTGACGCGGTACTTCGATCGGTTCACGTCGATGAGGCTGCCGACGACCGCGCCGTACGCGACCGCGGACTTCCCGTTGAGGGGACCGCCCACGAGCTTCACGGTGACGCTCGCGCTTGACCGACTCACCTGGAGCGGTCCGAGTTCCGGCCTCCCCGGCGTGCCTTCTGCTGCTTCAGTGCGGCGATGCGGTTCTTTTCCTGCTTGTCGCGCTTCGGTCCCTTTTGCTTCGGCATCTAGTAGCGCCGCGCCGGACGGCGCTGCTCGAAGCAGTCGCTGCAGTACACGGGCTTGTCGCCGCGCGGCTGGAACGGAACGCGCGCTTCGCGTCCGCAGTTGCTGCACGTCGCGGTGAACATCTCGCGCTGGCCGCCGCCGTAGCCGCCGCCACCGCCGCCGTATCCACCACCGCCGCCGCCGTAGCCGCCACCGCCACCACGGCTGCCGCCCTGCGCGCGGCGCGCGGCACGGTCAGCGGGGCAACGGGTCGGGGCGTTCTGGAGTCCGCGGCTCTGATAGAACTCCTGCTCGCCGGCGGTCCAGATGAATTCCTGCCCGCAGTCCTTGCAGGTCAGGGTCTTGTCTTGAAAGCTCACGGGATCGTCCTCCAAAGCTCGCGGCCCACTCATATTGGTTCGTGCGAGCCAGGGAGCCAACCAAGTGTAGGGCTAGCGCATCGCGGTCCGCCTCAGGCGCGCACCCGTGCCGGATTGAGCGCCCGGGCCGCGCGCTCGATGGCGTAGTAGGCGATCCCGATGGCTGACGCCCAGCTGAGCGCCGCGATGACCGGCGAGGTGAGGTCGGTGCCCGACAACATCGAGTGCAGGAACATCGTGAGGAACCCGAGGTAGCTCAGGCGGTGCCACCACTGCCAGGCGTTGTTGCTCATCCGCCGCCGCATGTAGCTCGTTACGAGGACGACGATGAGCAGGTCGACCGAGATGGTCCCGAGGCCGATCGCGATCTGCCCGTAGCTCATGAGGAACGGGACGAAGACGTCGGCGATGCCCACGCGCGCCGTCGCGTCGAGCAGCAGCGCGACGATGTGCGTGATCGCTGCGGGCACGACGATCCACGGCGTCCAGTCGTGCAGCGCGCGTACGGCGCGGTTGTTCGCGAGGAAGCTGAGCGCCTGCGTCCGCGGCGCGAGGCCGGAGAGGACCGCGATGCACAGCGCGGCGTAGGCGGCAAGGCCGCTCGCTCTGGCGAGCTCCCAGAAGAAGAGATCCACTTAGGAGCTGTCGGTCTTCGTGACGGCGCTGCGGCTGGTCGTGGTCACGGTGGACGTAAGTGTGGTCGTGGTCGTCGAGGCCGTCGATGTCGCGGGCGTTTCGGTCCCCGCGGTGTCCGCCGCGGCGACCTCGACCGTCGCCGGCTTGAGCGGGGCGTTCGTGATGTAGAGGTGCGTGCTCGTATAACCGAACGAGCCGGCGAAGACCGCGAAGGTCGTGAGCGCTCCTCCGAGCTTCAACCCCCACGCCGGGACGGGGCCGGACCTTCTCTTGCCCGGCCCCG
>DATBKH010000026.1:0-8244 GCA_036555955.1 Candidatus Limnocylindria bacterium
ACATGAACGTGCTCCTCGCCGAGGCGAACGTCCCGTACGACAAGCTCTTCGACATGGACCAGATCAATCCGGAGTTCCAGCGCGCCGACGTCGCGCTCGTCATCGGCGCGAACGACGTCACGAATCCGGCGGCGCGGTCGAACCCGGGCTCGCCGATCTACGGCATGCCGATCCTCGACGTCGACAAGGCGCAGAACATCATCGTCATCAAGCGCTCGATGAAGCCGGGCTTCGCGGGCATCGACAACGATCTCTACCTCGACCCGAAGACCGCCATGCTCTTCGGCGACGCCAAAGACGCGGTCGGGAAGGTCGTCCAGGAGCTCAAGCGGGCCGCATAGCGCGGGGACGGCGGCCTAAAAACACGTTTACCTGAGCGGCCGAGGGACCGACCGCACTGACTTCCGGCGCACCGCGTGCAGGCAAGCACACGGGTCTTTTTTCCGGAGGGATATAGGTGCGCTCGAAGGTCATCGTCGGCATCGCCACGCTCGCTCTCGTTTCCGCGCTCTTCCCCGCGACAGCCGCGGCGGGGACCGCGTCGCTCTCCATCGACGCCGTCGGCGGACGAAAGATCGCGAATGGCCAGGTGAAAGGGACGCTCTCGGGAAAGGTCGTGGTGCAAGGCACCGCTGTTCCCGGCGGCGCGACATCGTCGGCGCCGGCGCCGAAGCCGCTCGTCGCCGATGCGGGAGACAGCGCGTTCGTCGGCTCGGACGCGATGGCCACGCTCATCGGCGCGGCCTTCGGCGGCACCGAGCCTTACACCTTCTCCTGGACGACGAGCGCCGGCACGCTCGAGGGCGCGAGCTCGGCGACGGCGCAGCTCAAGACGGCCGGGGTCGCGCCCGGCACCTACACGGCCACGCTCGGTGTCACCGACAGCGCCGGCGCGACCGCGACCGACACGGTGAAGGTCGTCGTCTTCCAGACGGCCGCGCTCGCGCTCCTCGATCAGACGAAGGCCGACGGCACGCCCGGGGTCCTCGGAGCGGGCGTGCCCGGCACGATCGACTTCCCGTTCACGGTCCCGGTGGGCACGACGAAGTTCGACGTGCTCGTCTCGTGGACGAACTCGCTGAACGACTACGACATCCGTGTGCTCCGCCCCGACGGCAGCGAGGAGACGAATCACGGTGACGGCGCCGGCGTGCCCGAGCAGGTCAGCGTCACGAATCCCGTCGCCGGGAGCTGGACGCTCGCCGTGGACAAGTTCGCGACCGTCACGGACAGCGTTCGCGCGCGGATCACCGGCCTCGGCGCGCCCGCGGACCCTCGTCCCGTGGTGCGGTCCGGCGGACCGTACAAGTTCGCGACCGGCGCCACACAGGCTGTCGCGGGGAGCGTCAGCGGTGGTACCGCACCGGTGAGCGTCGGCTGGGACACCGACTTCGACGGCAGGCTCGACAAGAGCGGCGCCTCGTTCACCGGGTCGTTCGCCGAGGGGCGACGGCTCATCACCATCAAGGCGACCGACGCGAACGGCCTCGAGCGTCGCGAGACGACGAGCCTCCTCGTCGCGACGCCGGCCCGGCTCGCCGCGATCACCACGGCGATCACCGTCATCGGGGTGAACGACAGCGGCATCAACCCCTACCACCTCGAGTTCTCCGCTCTCACCTATCCCGACCCCGACGTCCTCGCGCTCACCGCCAACTTCACGAAGCATCCGTCTGAGTACATCCCCGGCTATCCCAAGGACGCGGCCGCGATCCACATGACGCTAGGGCAGGGGTACCTGCCGCCGGCCGACGCCCATCTCTGGGAGAAGAAGGACACGACGCATCCGAACGGCCTCGAATACGGGAAGCTCTACTGGATCCCCGGGACGAAGATCGTCGGCGCGATCCAGAACGCCGACCTCGCGTGCAGCAACTGCGCGGACGGCGCGCACGTCATCCTCGACGACGATGGTCACGGGACCGAGTCGTCCTCGGTGAGCACGGGGAACCGCGTCGGCTACTGCCCGACGTGCCTCATCGTCCTCACGAAGGGCCTCGACGTGAGCTTCAGCTCACCGACGTCCTGGATCGACATCAGCTCCAACTCGTGGGGCACCGTCGCGAACGTGCCGCTCGACCTCGTCACCGGCAGCATCGCGGACACGACCCGCGCGGCGGTCGAGCGCGGCCAGACCATCCTGTTCGCCGCGGGCAACGGCAACGGCAACGCTTTCGAATCGCCGTCGCCGACCTACGGGACCTCGAAGACCGGACCGGACTGGAACGTCGTCGTCGGCGCGATCCGCCGCGACAACCAGCGCGCGATCATCGGCGACGGCATGCCGGCGCACGTCTCATCGTGGGGAGACGGCAACCTCCCGTCGGCGTGTCGCACCGGCACGGTCTCGCAATGCGCGTTCGGCGGCACGTCCGCCGCGACGCCGTACACCGCCGGCATCTTCGGCACGGTGCTCACGAACATCCGCCGGAACATCGGCGACGGCGCCGTCGGGCAGCGTCCGGGCCAGGTCGTGGCCGACGGGTTCCCCATCCCGAACAGCGCGTACCTCGCGGACGGCAAGCTCACGCGGGGCGAGCTTCGCGAGGCGGTCCTGAAGACGGCGTTCCCGCTGAACCAGGACAACACCCAGAGCATCCCGATCTTCCCGTTCCCCTGGACGGCGCCGTACGTCGGCGACGTGAACGTCCTTTTCGAGGGCTACGGCGCCGCGACACCCAACAGCGCGAAGCGCGCGGTCGACGTCCTCATGGGCAAGACCGCCTTGCCGGTCCGCGACGCCGAGGACCGCTGGTTCGCGATCGACCGCCAGATCCGCGACTCGATCTGGGGCGGCTACGACCGCGACGGCGACGGAACGCGCGAGAGCGCGGCGCCCGTGGGCGCATTCGGCGTCACCGCGGCGAGCTTCGCGAACGCCGACCTCACGGCTCTCGCGATCAAGAAGATCGCCGACCAGATCAACACGAGCCAGTTCTCGGGGACCACAGCGACGAGCGCGAGCGCCCTCACCTACTACCTCCACCGGACCTCCGAAGGCGATCCCGGGGCGACGCCCAGCTGCGACGATCCGGTGACCTTCATGGACCAGAACGACTCCGCTGGTGACTGGGATGGATGCTTCGAGAACCGCGCGACGACCGTCCTCGCGGCGTACCGTCCGGTCGGCATCTGGCCGACCGCGACCGACTCGACGGTCGTGCTGCCCGCGGGCACCACGGTCGACGTCGAGCTTTACCTCGCGACCGATCAGGTCACGGTCATCCGGCCGAGCGCGGTGCTCATGGCGAGCGACCGCGTGCTCGGGACCGGCGCCGGCACTCCCGCGCCGACGATCGGCAGCGGACCGTGGATCGCACAGGGCCTTCCGGTCAATCCGAACGTCGTGAACGGCGCACCACCCATCCCGACGGGCGTCGCCATCGACCAGAACAAGTGCAAGGAGCTCGGCGAGCTCTGCTGGAACAAGTTCACGTGGTCCTTCACGACGACGCGTCCGGCCATCACCGGTGAGCTCCTGACGTTCCAGGTCTCGCTCATCGGCGCGCGCGCCTGGAGCTTCGGGTACGAAGGACAGCACCGCTCGAAGATCGCGATCACGCCCGGCACCGACACGGCCGGGCTCGACTTCGGGGTCACGATGACCGACCCCGCCGAGGGTGCGAAGGTGCAGGACGCCGCGTTCACCGCCTACGGATCGGCGTCGTTCCCGAACCTCGGCACGACCGAGGCGGGCGATCACCCGACGTTGAAGCGCGTCGACGTTTCGGTCGACGACGCGACGTTCGCGAATCCGGTCAAGGCGAGCCTCGACGAAGGGTCCGGTGCCTGGAGCGCGCCGCTGCCCAAGCTCAGCCCCGGCGCGCACAAGCTGTACGCGCGGGCCGCCATCGACCGCAACTACTCGCCCGTGCTCACACGCAACATCACCGTCCTCGACACGCAGACCTCGCCGCGCGTCGAGTGGCAGGTCACACCGGCGGGCACGGCGCCCTCGGCGAACGGCTGGCAGGCCGCGGGCGGCCTCCTGTCCTACGCGTTCTCGATCGACACGAAGGCGTACGGCAAGGGCGACTTCACGATCAGCGTGCGGCTGCTCGAAGGAGGGGCCACGACGGCGAGCACAGCGGTGCTCGCGCGCTTCTCCGGCCGTTAGCGCGCACGCGGCTCGGCAGCAGTCCTATTCCTCCCACCGCGACGTCCCGGCCCCGCACCTGGGCCGGGACGTTCGCGTCAGCGCTTTGTCGCGTCGCCCTCGCCCGGTTCAGCGCGCCACCGTCTTCTCGGCCATCGCTAGCTCTTGCGCTGCGTGAGGCTGAACCAATTGCCGGAGTCGTCGCGGAACACGGCCTCGACGCCGTACGGTCGATCCGCCGGCTCCTGAAGGAACTGCACGCCCTTCTTGCTCAGCTCCTGGTAGGTGCGCCGGCAGTCGTCGGTCTCGACCACACCCGCGCCGAGCGCGCCGCGCGCGACGAGGGCGCGGATGGATTTCGCGGCTTCGTCGTCGTTCATCGGCGGACCCGGCTTCGCGAGCACCAGCTCGAAGTCCGGCTGGCCCTTCGGTCCGACGGTCAGCCAGCGCAGTCCGTCCATCGTTTGATCGGTCCGCACCTCGAAACCCAGCTTGTCGGTGTAGAAAGCCTTCGCCGAGTCCTGGTCGAGGACCCAGATCGTGCTGTGCGAGTACTTCGTGATCATCGCGTCACCCCCTGTGCGTTCGTCGGTGCCGACGATATGGATCGCCGAGGCAGACGGCTTCTCGCGGATTGCGCTGTGCTCCACATGAGCACGAAGCAGCCCGGAATGGGCGGTGGTCCGCCACGGCGGACCTCCCGCGCGCGGTAAGCGGTGGGCGTGACGCCGACGGCAGCCTTGAAGCGCGCGCTGAACGAGCCGAGGCTCGAGAACCCGACGAGGAAGCAGATCTCGGTCACGGTGAGGTTCGCGGTGCGCAGCAGCTCCCGCGCCCGCTCGACGCGTCGCGCCGAGAGGTAATCGCGCGGCGTCACGCCGTAGGCATCGCGGAACGCTCGCACGAAGTGGAACCGGGAGTACCCCGCGGCGCCGGCGATGGCGTCGAGATCGAGGGGCTCGGCGTAGGCCCGATCCATGAGGTCCTTCGCGTCGCGGAGATGGACGAGCCGATCGAGGTCCGGTCCGAGCGCGCGGACGTGACGCGGCGTCGGCGCGCTCACGCGGTCGCGGCCGTCGCCAGCCGTTCGCGCCGTTCCGCGTCGCGGGGGAGCAGCGCGAGCGCGACGATCCCGAGGAGCACGTACGACCCCGACTGCATCGCGATGAGGAGCGGGACCGGACTGAAGATGCCGCCGAGCACGCCGGCGATGAGCGTGCTCGCGAGCCGGAGGAGCGCCATCGTCGCGAAGATCGCGCCGAACACACGCCCGCGGTAGCGGTCCTCGACGCTCGTCTGGATCAGCGTGTTGAAGCCGGCGCCGAAGGCGACGGTGGTGATGCCGACGATCGCGATGATGAAGAGGCCGACGGCGATCTCAGGCCGGAAGAGCGGCGATGCGAACAGGGCCGCGTCCAACAGACCGAAGAGGATGCTCGCCACACCGAGAACGCGCCGCGGCGAGCGGCCGCGGAGCATCGGGGCGAGGGCGATGCCGCCCAGAAGACCGCCGACCGCCTGGGCGGTCATGAACCAGCCGTACTCGAGCGCGGTACCGCCGATCACCTTGTTGATCCAGACGACGAAGAGCACGCCCATCGAGCCTTCGCCGAGCGAGCTGAGCGCGGCGAGCACGAACAGCACGCGGACGACCTGCGATCGAGCGACGAGGCCGAGGCCATCGCGCCATTCGCGGCCGAACGCGGCGAAGCGGCGCGCCGCGGCGCTCGCCGCGTCGAGATCCACGCGATCCGGAACGCCGCTCGCGCGGACGAACAGCACGAGCGCCGCGGCGAGCGCGAACGTCAGCGAATCGAACGCCGCGACGGCGCCGAGCCCGTACACGCCGGCCAGGATCCCGCCGAGCGTCGGACCCACCAGGCGCGAGGTGTTCGAGCTGAAGGAACCGAGCGAGTTCGCCGCGACGAGATCCTCGCGCGCCACGATCCGCGGCAGCATCGCGGCCTCTGCCGGGCGGAGGAACCGCGTGACGAGCGACTCGGTGAACGCGACGACGTAGACGATCCACACCTCGTCCGCGGACCGCACCAGCGCGAGCGGCAGCAGCACGAGCGCGAGGACGCCGTTGGCCGCGACCATGGTGAGCCTGCGATCCCACCGGTCGACGAACACGCCCGCGACCGTGCCGAGCACGATCTGCGGGACGAGCTCGGCGACGAACATCGCGCTCGTCGCGAGCGTCGAGCCGGTCAGCTGGTAGACGTAGATGGGCAGACCGATGAGCAGGACCCAGTCGCCCGTGGCGGAGATGAGGCTCGCCGTCCACACGAGGGCGAAGTCGCGCCGGAAGAGAAGCCCCCGCATCGCGCGCTACGCGGTGCGAGGCGCCTGGCAGCTGGGGCAGTAGTAGCTCCTTCGGAACTCCCCCGGATGCGTCCCGACGTCGATGAGCGTGCCGCACTCGTAGCAGGGCAGCCCGCGGCGCTCCTGCACCGACCGCAGCTGCCGCGGGTCGAGCACGAAGCGCGACCGCCGCGGACCGCCGTCGCGATTGCGCCGAAGCAGGTCGCGGGCCGCAAGCACGACCCGGCGAAGCGCGGCCTCGTCCATGTCCGCGAGCTTCGTCCAGGGCCAGGTGCGCGTGATGAACAGCGTCTCGTTCTTGATCTCGTTGCCGATGCCCGACAGGGTCCGCTGGTCGAGAAGGGCGGTGGCGATGTCCCGGTCGGGCTGCGCGCGGAGCCGCCGCAGTCCTTCCGCGACGTCGAAATCGTCGGCGATGACGTCGGGACCGAGCTCCGGGATCACCGGATGCAGCGCGACCTCACGGCTCGTCATGAGCTCCACGACCGGCGGCGTCTCGCAGGGGGCCACGTACTCGTCCGTCCGGATCACGACGCGAGCCTTCGAGGGCGCGAACCACCAGCGCTGCCCGGGCCGGTACACGTGCCACTGCCCCTGCATCCGCATGTGCGTGTGCAGCACCACGTCCTCGCCGTCGGTGGTGAACGTGATCATGAGGTGCTTCCCGTTCGACTCGACGGACTTCACCGTGCCCCCCACCACCGTTCGGCGCGCAGCCGCCGGCGTGACCTTCGGCGCGACGAGCTCGAAGCCGGTCACGACGCGCCCCGCGAGCGCACGGCGCAGCACGGTCGCCGTGCGAAAGATCGTGTCGCCCTCGGGCACCTTCTACACGCGTGCTACGCGCCGCAGATAACCGCGCGGCGTGCGCGCGAACCCGGCTTCACGCAGCGCGCTCGCGATCGGCGACTCGTCGACCGGCGCGCCATCGACCGACTGGATGAAGAGGGTCGTCCGCCTGTCGGGCCCGACCTCCGAGGCGAGGGCGGCCGCGACCGCGGCGCGCGTCGCTTCGGCGTCGGCCTGATCGCCGAAGAACGTGAGGAGCTGCTCCTCGCCGCGGCCGAGCCATCCGGCGAGGCGTCCGTCGACGAGGATCACGAGCGCGCCAGCGGTGCGCATCGGCTTCCGTCCCTCGGGCCGCTCGGGCCACGCGAGGGCCGCACCGTAGGGGTTCGCGGGATCGGTCGCCGCGAGCATGAGCGCGTGCGGCTCGGCCGGCCGCTCACGCGCGGTGCGAAGACGGTCGACTGCGCCGGGCAACGCGAACTGTGCGGCGCCGAGGCCCGCGACGAAGTAGCCCCGGCGGATCCGGCCGGCGTCCTCCATCGCCTTCAGCACGCCGTACACGGCGGTGAAGCCGCCGCCGACGCCTTCTGAGCGCACCACTTCGCGAGTGAGCACTCCGTGCCGCTCGAGCAGCTGGCGCACCTGCGCCGTGACGCGTTCTGTCGGCGTGATCGGAGCGTCGCCGGCGAGCTCGGTCAGCGACCAGCGGCCCGCGACGTCGTCGCGCACGGTGAACCGCTCGAGGCTGCGGAGGTGCGCGGCGCGACCGGCGGATGCGGCGTTGCGCCGCGAGCGTCGGAGCGGCGCGAGCATCGCGCGCACCGCGTGGAAGCTGTCGTTCGTCACCTCTCCCGACCACACCAGATCCCAGAGCGCGTCTCCGAGCTCCGGCGCGAAACCCCCGCGCGCGGCCGCAAGGAGCTGCGGGAAGAACGAGGCGCCCCGCGACCCCAGCACCTCGCGCAGCCGAGCGTGGATCGGCCGATCGGGACGGCTCTCCGGCGTGGGTCGCAGGAGCGCGAAGTGCTCGGCGA
>DATBKH010000027.1:0-8984 GCA_036555955.1 Candidatus Limnocylindria bacterium
GCGCCGCGGTTTCCGATCCCGCGCCGATCATCGCCTTCTGCGCGGCACGAGACGCCGAGGACTGGGCCCGTTCTGTGGGCGCGGTCGCATGCGTTGCCAAGCCGTTCGACGTCGACGCGCTCGCCGCGACCATCGACGCCGCCGACACCACCCCGCCATCTTCGAGCAGTGCTAGAACGGCTTCAGCACCATGAGCCACACGATCGCGAGAAGGCCGATGGCGCCGACCGTCGCGAGCTCCATCGCGCGCGGCTGCGGCAGTAGAAGGTCGAGCTCCGCGGTGTTCGGCGACGAGGCCTCGCCCGAGCCTTGCCCGGGGATGTACCAGCGCATTCCCGCGGCGCGTCGCAGCTGGCCGTAGTAGCGGGACGCACGCGCGTACATGAACGCGATCATGAGCACGAGGATCACGATCGCGGTCCAGATCCAGCCGCGGCCCCACAGGCCCGCCATGAACGCGGCGACGATCCCGCCGATCAGCAAGACCAGCAGACCGACATACATGGCGATCGTCGCGACCTGCGAGAGATCGAGCAGTGCCTGCACCCGGGGAACCTCGCGCTCGCCGCGGAGCTTCAGCGCCACCGCCGCGGATGCGCCGTGCGCGAGCGCGAACACGAACGCGCCGGCGACGTGAAGGAAGACGACCCAGTTGTAGGGGGAGTCCACGGCGCGAGAGGCTACTGCCTTTCAAAAGGGGAGGGATCCCCTCCGACCCCTCTCCGGACGCGGCGTTAGCCGCGTCCTGATGCTTCGAGCACCGTCAGCCCGGGCGGACGCGGGCGCAGCCAGTCGCGCGCGCGGACCAAGCCGCGTACGACCTCCACGAACTCGCGGCCGGCGCGCGAAAGGCGTCGATCGCGGCGGTTCGCGAAGCCGATCGTGCGCGTGAGCGGGTCCGAAAGGCGCACCGCCTTCAGCGGACCGGCGGCGTCGATGACGAGGCTCGGCACGACCGCGACCCCGAGACCGGCCGCGGTGAAACGGAGCACGCCGTCCATCTCGCCGCCCTCGAGCGCGAACGTCGGCTCGAAGCCGGCGCGCCGGCACGCCGCCACGGTCGCCGCGCGCAGGTCGTAGCCGTCGCGGAACATCACGAGCGGCAGACCTTTGAGGTCGGCGATCGCGACTGTCTTCCGCGACGCGAGCGGATGATCGTGTGGCACGGCGACGACGAGCTCCTCGCGCAGGAGTGGCGCGGTCTCGAGGGTCTCGTGACGTACCGGCATGATGACCAGTGCGACGTCGAGGGCACCTTGCTCGAGCTCGCCGACGAGATCGCGCGATCCCGCCTCGTGCAGAACGAGGTCGACCCCGGGATACGCGGCGTGGAACTTCGCCAGGGCAGGCGGCAGCAATGTGATCGTGAGCGACGGCGTCGCGCCGACCGCGAGCCGCCCGCGGCGGAGGTCGGCGAGCTCGCGGACCTCGCCTGCGGCGCCGTCGACGTCGGCGAGCACCCGGCGCGCCCAGGGCAGGAGCGTCTCGCCGGCCGCGGTCAGCGCGACGTTCCCCTTCATGCGATGGAAGAGCGGTGTTCCGAGCTCATCCTCGAGCACCCGGATCGCGCGCGATACCGACGGCTGGGCGATCCGCAGCCCGCGCGCGGCCTTCGTGAAGTGGCGGGCTTCGGCGACGGCGACGAAGTAGCGGAGCTGGTGAAGCTCCATACGGTCATAGCCTATCGCTATCACGGCGAGCGCGATGAGACCTTTGCGTTCTGGCCGCGAGACGCCCACCATCGGCAGCGGTGGCAACCACAGCGGTCGGGGTTCGCAACCGGCCGCACGAGCGCAGGGACTTCTGGTGGATCGAGCCCGTCGTCATCGTGGCGGTGCTCGGCGCGTTCGTCCTGTACTCGGTGTACGCCGGGCTCTCGAACTCCTTCTACTACTACGAGCCGTATCTCTCGCCCCTGTACTCGCCGTGCCTTGCCGCGAACTGCGTGCACCCGACGTTGCCGCTCCTCGGTCCCTACTGGAACCTCTCGCCGGCGATCCTCATCGTCGCGTTCCCGCTCGCCTTTCGTGTGACCTGTTACTACTACCGCCGCTCGTACTACCGCGCGTTCTTCTGGTCGCCGCCGGCGTGCGCCGTGCCGGATGTCCGCAAGAGCTATGCGGGCGAGACCCGCTTCCCGTTCCTCATCCAGAACCTCCATCGGTACGCGCTCATCTTCGCGACGACGCTGCTCGTCTTCCTGTGGTGGGACGTCTTCCTCGCCTTCAACTTCGGCGGTCGCTTCGGCATCGGCCTCGGCTCGGTCCTCATGCTCGTGAACGTGATCCTCCTGTCGGGGTACTCCGCGAGCTGCCACTCGCTGCGCTATCTCGTCGGCGGGTACCTGGACAGCTTCCACGGCAAGTCGCTCCGCTTCCGCCTGTGGAGCTGGTCGAACTGGCTGAACGCCCGCCACGCGCGGTGGGCGTGGGCCAGCCTCGTCGTCGTCGGCGCGACCGACATCTACATCCGCTTGCTGGCGATGGGCGTCCTGCACGACCCGCGGATCGTGTTCTAGTGGCCACCATCGAACGTCACGACTACGACGTCGTCGTGATCGGCGCCGGGGGAGCGGGGCTCCGTGCCGCCATCGAGGCGCACGCGCTCGGTGCGCGCACCGCGATCGTCTGCAAGTCCCTCCTCGGCAAGGCGCACACCGTCATGGCCGAAGGCGGGATCGCCGCGGCCCTCGGCAACGTGTGGAAGGAGGACAGCTGGAAGGTCCACTTCCGCGACACCATGCGCGGCGGCAAGCTCCTGAACAACTGGCGCATGGCGCAGGTGCACGCGCAGGAAGCGCCGGATCGCGTGCTCGAGCTCGAGGAGTGGGGCGCGCTCTTCGATCGGACGAAGGACGGTCTCATCCTGCAGCGCGACTTCGGCGGGCATCGCTACGCGCGTCTCGCGCACGTCGGCGATCGGACCGGACTCGAGATGATCCGAACGCTGCAGAACACCGCGGTCGCACGCGGCATCGATGTGTTCATGGAGTGCACCCTCCGGCACCTGCTCACCGACGGAGAGCGCGTCACCGGCGCGATCGGTTACTGGCGCCAGTCCGGGAAGCTCATCGCCTTCGCGGCGAAAGCGGTCGTTCTCGCGACCGGCGGCGTCGGCAAGGCATGGCGCGTGACCTCGAACTCGTGGGAGTACACCGGCGACGGCATGGCGATGGCGCTCGAGGCGGGCGCCGACCTCATCGACATGGAGATGACGCAGTTCCACCCGACCGGGATGGTCTGGCCGCCCTCGGTGCGCGGCCTTCTCGTCACCGAAGGCGTGCGCGGTGACGGCGGCACGCTGCGCAACAAGTCGGGCGAGCGCTTCATGTTCAACTACATCCCCGAGTTCTTCCGCGCGGACACCGCCGACACCGAGAAGGAAGCGGACGCGTGGTACGAGGACAAGCGAAACAACCGCCGCACACCCGATCTCCTCCCGCGCGACGAGGTCGCGCGGGCCATCAACGCCGAGGTCAAGGCGGGACGCGGGACGGAGCACGGCGGGGTGTTCCTCGACATCGCGAGTCGTCGCCCCGCCGAATACATCAAGCGGCGGCTGCCGTCCATGTACCACCAGTTCAAGGAGCTCGCCGACGTCGACATCACGAAGCAGCAGATGGAGATCGGTCCGACGCTGCACTACATCATGGGCGGGATCCGGGTCGATCCGGACACGGCGGCCGCGACGGTGCCCGGGCTCTACGCCGCCGGCGAGGTCGCGGCGGGGATGCACGGCGCGAACCGTCTCGGCGGGAACTCGCTCTCGGATCTGCTCGTCTTCGGGCGGCGAGCCGGCGAGGCCGCCGCCGCGTACAGCAAACGCGCCGCGGCGTCGCGAGTCGACGAGGCGAAGCTGACGGAGCTCGCGCAGCGGATGGAGGCGCCGTTCGAGAAGCCCGGCGACGAGAACCCGTACGCGGTCCACTCGGAGCTCCAGCACACGATGCAGGACCTCGTGGGCATCATCCGCCGGCGCGACGAGCTCGAGGAGGCCCTCACCCGGCTCGAGCGCCTCCGTGCCCGCGCGGCGCGCGCTGGGGTGACCGGCTCCCGCGTCTACAACCCGGGCTGGCACCTCGCCCTCGATCTCGAGAACCTCATCGGCGTGTGCGAGGCGGTGACCCGCAGCGCGCTCGTGCGCGAAGAGAGCCGCGGAGGTCACACGCGCGAGGATTTCCCGAAGGCCGACGCGAAGTGGGGCGGGCAGAACGTCGTCATCCGCAAGCGCGACGGCCGCCTGCAGATCACGACCGAGCCGATCGCGAAGGTGCCCGCCGAGCTCGCCGCGCTGCTTGGCGAGGACAAGCCCTCCGGCGAAGCCGCGACCGGCGCCCAAAAGACAGCGGTCGCGGCGGGGGACGACTGATGGCGGCCGTGCAGGTCTGGATCTGGCGCGGCGACGCCTCGGGCGGCGGCTTCATGCCGTACACGGTGGCGGCCGACGAGGGCATGGTCGTCCTCGACGTCGTTCACAGGGTCCAGGCGGAGAAGGCGCCCGATCTCGCGGTCCGCTGGAACTGCAAGGCCGGGAAGTGCGGCTCGTGCAGCGCGGAAGTGAACGGCGCGCCGAAGCTCATGTGCATGACGCGCATGAACGAGTTCCCGGCCGGCGAGACGATCACCATCTCCCCGATCAAGACCTTCCCCGTGGTGAAAGACCTCGTCACCGACGTGTCCTTCAACTACGAGAAGGCGAAGACGATCCCCTCGTTCAAACCGAAGCCGAAGGACGCCGACGGGACGCGGCGGATGTACCAGGAGGACGTCGATCGCGTCCAGGAATTCCACAAGTGCATCGAGTGCTTCCTCTGCCAGGACGTGTGCCACGTCATCCGCGACCACGACGAGAACAAGCGGAGCTTCTCGGGTCCGCGCTTCTTCGTCAGGCTCGCCGCGTTGGAGATGCACCCGCTCGACACGAACGAGCGGATCGATCTCATCCGCGCGAAGCACGGCCTCGGGTTCTGCAACATCACCAAGTGCTGCACCGAGGTCTGCCCGGAGGACATCCACATAACCGACAACGCGATCATCCCGCTGAAGGAGCGCGTCGTGACGGCGCACTACGACCCGCTCGGCTGGGCGCTCCGCCGGATACGCGGCAAGCGCGACGACTTCGCGCCGCCCGAGCCGGAGCCGCCGTCCGCGTGACCGCTCGCGTCGTCTTCATGGCGACCGCGGCGGCGGTGCTGACGCTGCTGCTCATCGTCGCGGTCGTGCTGCCGGCCATTTCGCGGGGCGGGCTCGTCGAATTCCTCGGCGTGGCCGGCTTGTTCGCCGCCGTCCTCGTCTTCGAGAGGTGGCTCCGGACGCGCTGAGGCGAGGCGCGGTACCGTATCCGGCGGTGCGGGCTTGCCCCTTCTGCGCCGAGCAGATCCAGGATGCGGCGATCGTCTGCCGCTTTTGTGGCCGGGACGTCACACCTGTAAACAAGGTGGAGACGGCCGACACGGCGGTCAAGCCGCTCCTTCCGACGCAGGGGTGGTACGCGCTCGATGAGCGCGTCAAGCGGCCCGCCGCACGCGGAGAGGCGAAGAGGCGCCCGTCCATCTGGGCGAAGATCGGCGGAGCACTGGATGTGTTCGGACCGAGAGAGCTGCGGCCCGCTCGGCCGGGGCGGCGCGAGGAGATGGTCCGCGAATACGCGAACGTGCGGAAATACCAGAGTGACGTCGACCGGCTGATTCCACTCGGCTGGGCGATCGACCATCAAGAAGAGGACGCCGTGAACACCGACGAGGACCGCATCGTCGTCACGTGGGTCCGCGGGGGCGACTGATAGCCCGCTGATCCCTGGCGGCCGCGGCGCGGAGATTACGTTTCGACCGCTGGAAGGGCGAGGATGAGACCGATCCCGACGCGAGCGTATGTCTTCGTCGTAGTCACCTGCCTCGTCGCCGCCCCTTTCATCGCGCTCGGCGTGCTGGACGTGCTCGGCGACCAGCCGCCCACCGTCGCCTTCTACATCTGGGCGCTCTGCGTCCTGCTGTCGCTGCGCCCGATCCGGATCGCGCCGAACGTCGAGCTCTCGGCCTCGGAGGTCGCCGTCCTCGCGGGTGTCGTCCTGCTCCCGCCGGGCTCGCTGGCGCTCGTCGCCGCATCGGCCCGTCTGGTGAACGACCTCGTGACACGGAAGTCGTTCGTACGCATCGTCCGCAACGCGGCGGCGCAGGCGATCAGCGCGGGTGTGGCCGCGATGAGCTTCCAGCTCGCAATCCTGTCGATGGTCGATCGCTTCATCGGTACGATCGGTGAGGTCATCGTCGCCGGCGCCGTCGCGGCCGGCATGCTCGTGGTCCTCGACCTCGGCCAGATCCTGGCGCTGCAGCTCGTCCTCGGTACGGAGCGCCTCACTCGATCGACGGTCGGGTGGATCGGTCGCACCGGCCGCGCGCAGCTCCTCTGGGGCCTCGCGTCGGTCATCACGATCGAGATCGTCCTCATCCAGCCGTGGTTCCTGCTGCCCGCGATACCGCTGTTCCTCCTCGGCTATCTCGACATCCGGGCGCGCTTCGTCGCCGAACGGCGCGCGCGGCTCCTCGCGACGCTCGTCGAGGTCGGCCACGCCGTCGGTGCCTCCCTCGATCCGACCGAGGTATTCCGGAACGTGTACCGCCAGGTCGCCGCGGTCATGGACGCGGACAACTTCTTCGTCGCCACGTTGAGTCCGGACGGTTCCACCGTGCGCTATCGCTTCCTCGTCGACGGCGGCCGCGAGCTCGAGCCGGTCGACCGGCCGAAGGAAGGGACTCTCGTCGGCGCGACGATCGCGCGTGGACCGCTGCTGCTGCGCGAGGTCGAGAGGGACGCCCGCCAGCTCGGCCTGCCCGACCTCGAATCGTGGGGCGCCGTGGTCGAGCAGTCGATCATCGTCGCGCCGCTCCGCGAGCGCGACAAGTCCGTCGGCGCGATCTCCGCGCAGAGCCGTCGTCCCGCGGCGTACGACGAGGGCGACCTCCAGCTTCTCGCGGCGATCGCGAACGAGGCGGCCATCGCGATCGAGCGCGCGAACCTCCACGACCGCACCGCGACGCTGTCGAAGCGGCTGTTCGACCTGCACCGCATCGGACTCGCGATCTCGGAGAAGACCGAGCTCGTCGACGTCACACGGCTGCTCGCGGAGTCGGTCGTCGACCTGCTCCGTCCCGCGGTCTGCGCGGTCTACCTCGACAAGGGCGGCGACACGCTGGACTTCGCGTTCACGACGGGAAAGGCGACGAGCGACGTGCTCAGCCTTCCGAAGAACGCGCCGACGATCGCGCGCGTGCTCGACAGCGGCCAGCCGGTCGCGTTCTCGCGACGGGCCGACACTCCCGACAGCACCCGCAAGCTCCTCGAACGATTCGGTCACGAAGCGCTGCTCGTCCATCCCCTGCGCTCGTCGGATCAGACCGTCGGCGTGCTCTTCGTGACCTGGCGCGAGGCGCACGTCTTCGCGGACGACGAGCGGGAGCTCATCGGCATCCTCGCCGGCGTCGGGGCGTCGGCGCTCCGCTCCATCCGGCTGTACCGGGAGCTCGACGAGGCCTACCTCTCGACGGTGTCGACGCTCATGTCCACGATCGTCGCCCGCGACCACTACCGCGAGGACCACCAGCGGAAGATCGCGGCGGATGCCGTCGCGGTGGGCGAGCGCCTGAAGATGAACGAAAGCGAGCTCCGCGACCTCCGGTATGCGTCGCTCTTCCACTCGCTCGGCAAGATCGGCGTACCCGCCGCGATCCTCTCCAAAGCCGGACCGCTGACGCCGGAGGAGAAGAAGATCATGCAGGAGCATCCGATCCTCGGTGCGCGGATCCTCGAGTCGATCCGGTTCCTGCGTGGCGTGGTGCCGATCGTCCGTCACGCGAACGAGCACTGGGACGGCAGCGGATATCCCGACGCGCTCGCCGGCGACCGCATTCCGCTCGCCGCGCGGATCCTGGCCGTCGCGATCGCGTTCGAGTCGATGCTCGCCGAGCGTCCGTACCGTCCGGCGCGCCGCGAGGACCAGGCGCTCGCCGAGATCCGGGGCTTCTCGGGCACCCACTACGACCCGATCGTGGTCAACGCCTTCATCTCGATGGTCGAGGCACGCGGGGTCATCCAGGCCGCCGAGGAGGAGGTCGCGTCGACCAGCCGCGAGCTCGCCATCCTCTCCGAGCTCACTCCGGAGTTCCACACCATCCTCGACCTGCAGCAGCTGCTCGACCGCACGCTCGTCGTTCTCGAGCGGGCCGTACCCGGCGCCTCGCTCACGATCCTCCTGCACGACCAGCAGTCCGACGAGCTCGTCTCGCGCGCCGTCGCCGGCGGCTGGACGACGATCGACTCGCCCTCGCGTCTGGCGAGCGACCGGGGCATCTCCGGCTGGGTGTTCACCCACCGGGAAGGCCAGATCGTGGACGACGTCCGGGCCGACCCCCGCTACATCGGCGATCCGCGGGTGCGCAGCGAGCTCATCGTGCCCCTCGTCTCACGGGGCCAGGCCGTCGGCGTGCTCGTCCTGAGCCACCCCGTCGTGGGCGCGTTCAGCAAACGCGATCTCACGCTCATGGAGACGGTCGGCGCTCAGATCGCGGCGCAGATCGAGGTCGCCGAGCTGCACGAGCGGCTGAAGCGCGCCGCGAACACCGACGCCCTCACCGGCATCCACAACTACCGCTACTTCTACGACCGCCTGGAGGAGGAAGTCGCCCGGGCGGAACGGCACCAGTCGCCCCTCGCCGTGGCCTTCTTCGACATCGACGAGCTGAAGAAGGTGAACGACACCTTCGGCCATCTGGCCGGGAACGAGGTCCTGCGCGTACTCGGCCAGACGATCTCCGAGCGGGTCCGGGCCGAGGACGTGCCGGCCCGCTACGGCGGCGACGAGTTCGCCATCGTCATGCCCGAGACCCCGCGAGAGGAGGCCGAAAAGGTCGTCATCCGTTTGATGGAGATCCTCGACGCAACGGACGTAAAGCTTCCGGGTGGGGGGTCGATCAAGATGCCGGCACGGTC
>DATBKH010000028.1:0-2661 GCA_036555955.1 Candidatus Limnocylindria bacterium
CCCGTAGCGAGGTGAGGACGTAGATCTGCTCCGGCCAGTAGGCGTTGGCGACGTCGGTCGACGACGGCCGCGGCTCGGTCACCGGATGGCTGTGGTAGATCCCGACCAGCGACCGATCCTCGTCATCGACGGACGCGAGCGCGGCGCGGAGCTGCGACGGGTCGAGCTCGTACCGCGTTACCGGCGTCGGATGCACGTTGCGCGCACGGAAGACGCGGTCGGCGCTCTCGCCGTCGCCGAAGATGAGGCCACAGCACTCGTTCGGCGCGGTCTCGCGCGCGTGACTGGTGATCTCGTCACGTAGCCGTCTCGGAAGGATGAGACGGGTCCGGTCTTTCAGCGGCCGCCCGCCATGGCGGGAATGACCATGATCTCGCTCCCGTCGGGGACGACCGCGCCGCTCCCCCCGCGGTCGCGGGCGTCGTCCTCGCCGATGTAGACGTTCACGTACGAACGGAGCCCGCCCTCGTCATCGAGGACCCGCGCGGCGAAACCGGGATGGCGCCGATCGATGTCCGCGATGACCTCGCGAAGCGTTCCACCCGTGACCGTGAGCTTCGTCTCACCGCCGGTCGCGTCGCGCAGCGCTCCCGGCAGACGGACCGTCACCGACATGCCTTACTCCCACAGCGGGGTGCTGAGATAACGCTCGCCCCCATCAGCGATCAACACGACGATACGGCCGGATTCTTCCCGCGCGAGCGCGCACGCCGCGGCGACCGCGGCGCCGCCGGACGGACCGGTGAAGATCCCCTCTTCGCGTGCGAGACGCTTCGTCATCGCGAGCGCCTCCTCGGTCGCCATCACGCGATGATCGTCGGCGGCCCGTTCGTTCCAGATCGGCGGACGGATCGCGGTCGGCATGTGCTTCCACCCCTCGATGCCGTGCAACGGGTCATCCGGCTGCACGGCGACGATCCGCACGCCCTTCGGCCGAAGCGCCGCGGAGACGCCGACGATCGTGCCCGAGGTGCCGACGCCGGCGACGAAGTGGGTGACGCGGCCGCCGGTCTGCGCCCAGATCTCGGCCGCGGTCCCGAGCTGATGGGACAGGGGATTCGCCGGATTGGAGTACTGGTCCAGGTACACGTAGCGATCCGGCTCGGCCGCGGCCCGCTTCTGCGCCTCGCGGATGGCGCCGTCGGTCCCCTCGAGCGGATCGGTCAGCGTGAGCAGCGCGCCGAACGCGCGCGCGATCCGCTTGCGCTCGATCGAGACCCGGTCGGGCATGCAGAGCTCGACGGGGTGGCCGCGTACGGCGCACACCATCGCGAGCGCGACGCCGGTGTTGCCGCTCGTGGCGTCCAGCACGGTGCGACGCCGGCCGAGCCGTCCTTCTTGCTCGGCGTCGAGGACCATCCAGAGCGCCGGCCGATCCTTCACGCTTCCGCCCGGGTTCGTGCTCTCGACCTTCGCCCAGAGCTCGCCGCGCAGGCCCGCGCCGATGCGATGCAGCGGCAGAAGCGGCGTGTCGCCGACGCGCTCGAGGATCGTCCCGCGCACGCGCTCGCGCACGAGGTCGGCGTTGAGACGGGGCACGCTCACAGGCTAAGCGCGCGAGCTAGACCCGGACGGTCTCCAGCGCGCGCCGCGCGAGGCGCAAGGCTTCGTCGGGATCGCCGCTCGCCTCGGCCGCGCGCGACCAGCGATCGAAGATCACGCGCAGCAGGTGCGGCGCGCGCTCTTCGGCGAGCTGACGCGCCTCTTGGAACGAGCGACGGGCCGCCGCACCGTTCGCTTTCATGCGCAGCTCGCCGGTCAGGACGAGCATGCGGATCTGTGCGTCGGGCTGATCGACTTTACGCGCGAACTTCAGCGCGGTCTGCGCCTCTTCGAGCGCGGCGTCGGCGTCCGATTTCGCGAGCACTTCCGCTTCGGACGCTTTGATCGAGGCGAGCGTTCCGTCGCGCTTCGCTTCTTCCGCGAGATGCGAGGCCCGCGCGAGCGATTCGCGGGCGCGCGTGACGTTGCCGTACTCGACGTACAGGGCAGCGGCGTTGTCGAGGGCGCACGCGACCTGGTCGATGAGCCCGAGCTCCTCGTAGACCTGAAGACTGCGCTGGTTGTAGACGATCGCCGCCTCGACATCGCCGGAGTCGTGGTACGCCTTCGCCATTCCGGCGTACAAGTTCGCGAGCGATGGGCTATCGCTGAACTGCTCGGAGATCTCAAGAGCCCGCTCGAACGAGGCAAGCGCAACCTTGGGCTGTCGCTGGTTGGACTGTATGAGGGCGAGGTCGACCAGTCGTCGGAAGTGGAAAGGCGGATCGTTGACCACACCGTTGTCGCACGCTTCGATACACTCGCGCAGCACGCGCGCAGCTTCTTCGTACGCGTATGTACGGGCATACGACGCGGCTAGCACGGCCTTGACGCGCACCTGCTCCTCGGCATCCTCAAGAAGCTCCGCCATCCGCTGTGCCCGCTCGATCAGTGGGAACGCCTGTTTCGGCTGACCGATACCGTTGTAACCGTTGGCCAGGTAACGGAGCCGGACCAGCTGGTCCTGCGCGGTCAGTCCCTCTTCGAGTTCCTCGAGGAGAGCAATCGCCTCCCGAGCGCGGCCCTGTTCGATCATCCGTCGCGCTTCGAGGAGCGTGTATTGAGGCGTAGCCGGTGAGGGTGCGCCGCCAAGGAGATCGGCCGGCTTCACACCAAGAA
>DATBKH010000029.1:0-31413 GCA_036555955.1 Candidatus Limnocylindria bacterium
AACTCCTTGCGGACGCCCTGCTCGCGCTCGTAGACCTTCGCGAAGTCGAGCGCCATGCGCATCGCCTGCGCGTTCGCGAGATCCGCGACACGCACGGCCTGATGGAGCAGCTGGCGGAACACGTCCGGACCCGGCGCCTGCGGATCGCCGACGCGCGGCGACACGTCGACCGTCTCGACCATCGGCTTCGTGTCGTCGCTCATATGCTCGATCTCACGGCGGGGCCGGTCGTCGCTCGCTCTGGCATCGAGATCTAGCTGTGGGCCAGGATGCCGCGGATGGTGTCGATGAGCTCGAGTGGCCCGAACGGCTTCGTGAGGTACTGCGTAGCGCCGGCGGCGAAGCCGATCGCGCGGTCGCTGTCCGATTCGTGGGCGGTGAGCATGACGACGGGGATGTCCTTCGTCGCGTCGTCGGCCTTGATCTGGCGGCAGACGTCGAACCCGTTCGGCCCCGGACCCATGTCCACGTCCAGCAGGACGAGATCGGGCTTCTCGGACCGCGCCAGCTCGAGCGCCTCGTTCCCGTTCTTCGCCTCGACGATGGTCCAGCCCTGCGTGGACAGCGTGATGCGGACCATCTGACGGATGGGTACGAGATCGTCGGCCACGAGCAGCTTCGCCATTTCTTGCGCCTCCGATGCTAGCGGTGGGTCATGCCTCTTGGCCGTCCCCCGGTCGGATGGTCTTATCGCCGATCAGGGGAAGGACCCGCTCCCCCGCGCGGGGGAGCCGTGCGGTCGCGCGTCCAGGATTCGAGCGTGACGAGCCCGAGCCGCGCCGCCTCGGCGACGGCCTCGAGACGCGAGTGCGCGCCGAGCTTTCGCAGGACGGCCTGCACGTGAGCGCGGAGCGTCGCCGTGGAGATGCCGAGCGATTCCGCGGCGGCGGTCGTGCTCGTGCCGCTCGCGAGAAGACGCAGCACCTCGAGCTCGCGGCTGGTGAGGGGCTCGATGATCTTTCGCGCGCTCGCCGTCTCGAGCAGCAGGCGTTGCAGCTCGCTCGGCGCGAAGAGGATCTCGCCGGATGCGGCCGCGCGCACCGCGTCGACGACATCGGTCAGGCCGCGACCCTTCGTCATGTGTCCGACCGCGCCGGACCGTGCGACGTCGTTCAGGGTCACCGCCGACGGGTCCGCGGTGAGCACGAGGACCGAAGTCTCGGGGAGCGAGCTTCGCACGGCGCGCGCGATGTCGGCGCCGGTTCCGTCCGGGAGGTGATAGTCCGCGAGGACCACGTCCGGCTTCTGCTCGTTGAGCGCCGCCACCGCGGTCTTCACGTCGTGCAGCACGGCGAGGACCTCGATCCCGTCGGCGGCCGTCAGCGCCACGCGCATCAGCTCGGCGAAGAGCCGCTCGTCGTCGACGATCACGACGCGGATCGGCGAGGCGCCCATCAGGCGCCACCGCCCGAGCGGATGACCGACGCGAGCGCGGCCACGACGGCCGCGTCGAGCTCGCCGCGGCCGACGCCGCCCTGGAGGATCCGGACAGCTTCGGCCTCGGTGACCGCGGGCCGGTCGGCACGATCGGCGAGCAGAGCCTCGAATCGGTCGGCCACGGTCACGATGCGGACCTCGAGCGGGATCTGCTCGGCGCGGAGGCCGTCCGGATAGCCGGAGCCGTCGAGCCGCTCGTGGTGATGGCGCACGATCGGAAGCAATCCCGCCAGACGCTTGAAGCCCGAGAGGATCTCCTCGCCGAGGATGGGGTGTCGCTCGAGCGTCGCGCGCTCTTCCGGCGTGAGCTCGCCCTGCTTTCCGAGGAGGGCGGCAGGCAGGCGCGCGTGGCCGACGTCGCGGAGGAGCGCGCCGAGCCGGATCGTCATGCGCGCCGAGTCGTCGAGCCCGAGCGCGCGGCCGATCTGCACGGCACGCGCCGCGACCCGCTCACCGTGACCGGGGCTCGGCCGGTCGTGCGAGCCGATCGCGCTCGCGAGCACGATCAGGGCCTCCGCGGCGGACTGCAGGTCGTGGTCGAGGTTCCGCTCGCGGATCAGCAGGTCGATGATGCGCGGGAGCTGCGCGTCCACGGGGATGAGCTCGTCGCCGTCCACGCCGGCGCGGCCCGCGGTCACGCGCACGACCGCCGTGTCCGTGGACAGGTCGCCGGGGATGGCGGCGTTGCCTTCGACGACGACCACCTCGACCGGCTCGCCCGGCTCCGCCAGATCGAAGCGCATGCCGAGAAGCTTCTCGACGTGCTCGCGGAGCGCGGGATCGGCGATCGCTACTCGCGCGACGGGCCGTTCGCCGGCGGCGCGATCCACCGGACGCCCCATGCGCGGCGCCTGGGGATTGCGCGCCTGGCCTAGGACCGCGTCGATCCGAGCGAGGAGCTCCGCGGCCTGGAACGGCTTCGTGATGTAGTCGGCGGCCCCACACGAGAGCCCGCGGACCTTGTCGACGACCTCTCCACGCGCGGACAGGAAGATCACCGGGATCGGCGACGTCGACGTGTTGCTCTTGATGCGAAGGCACACGTCGTAGCCGTCGGTGTCCGGCAGCATCACGTCCAGCAGGACGAGGTCCGGGAGGATCTCCTCGACGAGCTCGATGCCGCGCCGTCCGTCGTGCGCGACCGAGACGACCATGCCGTTCGCCTGGAGCCGGCGCTGCAGCACGTCGGCCGACGCCTGGTCGTCCTCGACGACGACCACGCGGGTCGCCGGCGCGTCGGAGCGGATGGCTTCCTCTACCGCTTTCATTTCTTCGCCGTCTTCTTCACGCCATCAGTCTCGCCGAGGAGCCAGCGCATCGCCACGATGAACTTCGACGGGCGCTCCTCGCGGGTGTGCTCCTTGAGGTAGGCGTGGAGGTCGACCGCCCAGTGCGGGAGGTCGCCGTACCACTTCATCTCGACGATGACGTCCGGCTCCATGGAAAGGAGCGATCCCAGCGGGGACGGACCGTCATCACGGGCCGCGCGCGACCCCCAGGGGAGGGCGAAGTACATGAGGTTGTGGTCGGCGGTGATGCGCAGCGCCGAGTCCAACGAGTTGTACGCGAGGCGGTTGTACTGGGTGACCACGACCGGACGGGCGCCCTTCTTCAGCAGGGCACCGGCACGCTCGGCGAGGCCATGGTCCGCCTCGGCCAGCGTCGACGACCGCCGGAGGAACGACCGCGCGACCTCCATCGGCACGCCGAACCGCTCCTTGAGCGAGGTGTCCTGCTCGTCATCCTTGAACTCGATCCACGCCGTCCCCGAGTTCAAGACATGGTTCGGCCGCGTGCGGTGGTATTCGCGGATCCGCAGCTGCATCGCGGAGCCCTTCTCGGCCGCGCGATAGATCGACCAGTCCAGCGTGTCGCAGTACGTCGTGCTGGACCACTGGTACGGACGGTCGTCGCGCGAGAGCGGAAGGTTGTTCGCGGTCGTCCGCATCACGAGGCGCGCGATGCTCTCGGTCACCTGGAAACGGTGCTCGTGCCGGCGCTCGGCGTCGGTCTCGTGCGCCGAAGGCGCGCTGGTGACCCTCACGGACGGCTTACTCGGTGGCATCGGCCGCCACCGCCAGCAGACCTCGCCGTGTGAGCGCCGCGCGGACGCCGTGCTCCACGTCGGCCGGGATGCTCCCGTCCAGCGAGCGGAGGAGCTCCTTCGAGACGGCGCCGTGCTCGGTCGAAAGGATCTCGGCGGCGCTTTGGCGCACGCTCGGCTCGATCGACGTGAGGTTCTCCACGATGCGCTGACCGAAGAGCCGCATCGTGTGCCAGGCGTTGTAGATGTACACGCCGGACAGGCCGGTCGCGACGCCCAGGAGCATCTGGTTGTCCTGCACCTGGAGCCCCGCGAGAAGGGCGATGGCCGCCGCGAAGTTGCCGAACGCGTTCACGCCGCCGGAGAGGAACGCGCGTGCCCGCGGCCGGATCGCCGCGGCGACCTGGCTGTACACGAGCTCCGTCGCCGGGCGGTGGACCGCCGGGATCACGATCCGCTCGGAGAGCTGGATCGCGATCGCCGTGATGATGTTGAAGTTCACGGTGGCCGCGGCGTACGACCCGAGGAACCAGAGCGGCAGCACGAACAGAACTCTGGCGATGCCGAAGCGGCGCAGGAGCTCGCCGGTGAGGGCGCTCTGGATGAACAGGGCGACGAGCGAGGAGCTCGTGTACACGGACGCGTAGAGCTGGCTGAAGAGGTCCTCGCTTCCCGTGCCCGTGCCCGCCGTCGACTGGTCGAGCCCGACGAGGTACAGGAAGTTGCCGAACTGCATGAGGAAGTACCAGAAGAAGACGCCCACGCCGAAGGTCCGAAGGAGCCGGTCGGACACCACCGCGCGGTAGCCGTCCACGGAGTCCTGAAGGCTCGCGCGCATGCCCTTCGGCCGCTCCTCCTCCACCCGGCTGCCGTGTCCTTCCGGCAGGCCGCGGTAGACCAGCAGCGCGACGAAGCACACGAGGAAGCCGAAGGCCTGCGCGCCGATGAAGTTCTCCGCGTGGATGATCGGAGCGATCGCGGCGCCGATCGCGCCGCCCAGGATCTTCCCGACGAGGACCGACCCGGCGAAGAACGGGAACATGCGCTTCGACTGCTCGGCGTCGTAGAGGTTGCCGGCGTAGACCCAGAAGAGGATGTAGATCGTCTCCTTCACGCCGTGCGCGAACACGTACGAGATCGGCTGCACGAGCCATCCCTGCGCGAGCTCCGACTGGAAGGTGACGCCGGCCTGGATCCCAATGGAAAGGAGCGTGACGCCGGCGACGTACCAAAGCAGCAGCGTGCGCCGCCGCACGCGATCGACGAAGAAGAAGATCATCGCCGAGACGGCGAGCATCGCGACCGGCGTGACGATGTACATGACGGGGACGTAGTTCACGCCCCATCGCTTCACGAACAGCGAGTCCGCCCCGAGCTTTCCGACCCAGTCCGCCGCGACCATGAGCGTCAGCAGGAAGTACAGGAAGAGGCCGAGGCCCCACTCGCCGCGGCGCAACGGAAAAGCGTCACGCAGGACCCGCCTGATCATCGCGCTACTGGCCGTTCAGGCCGCGGTCCGCGGCCGGAAGCGTGAACTGGACGACGGCCCCCGGTTGGCCGGGATTCACGACGGTGATGCTCCCGCCGTGCAGCTCGACCGCGAGCTTGCAGAACGCGAGACCGAGACCGGTCCCGCCGCGGCTTCGCCCCGCGCCCTGGTAGAAGCGGTCGAAGATGTGCGGCGCGTCCTCCACCGAAATCCCCGGCCCGGTGTCCTGAACGCGCACGATGATCGAATGCTCGAGAGACTTGTCGCGAACGCTTTCGACCCGCACCGTCCCGCCGTTCGGCGTGTGCTTGACCGCATTCGCGAGGAGGTTCGTGAGCACGCGCACGATGAGGCCATCGTCGACGAAGACGCTCGTGTCGGCGGGCAGGTCGGTCTCGAGCTGCACGCCCTTCGCGAGGGCTTCCGGCGCGATCTGCGCGAGGCTCCGCTCCGCGAGCGTCGAGAGCGCGACGGACTGCGGCATCGCCTCGAGCTTGCCCTCCTCCATCTTGTAGACGTCGAGGAGCGCGTTGACCATGCGAAGGAGCTCGCTGATGTTCGACTCGGAGAGCCGCAGCAGCTCGTCGAACTCACGCCGGCCGGGCTCGAGCTGGCCCATGCGCACGAGCTGCATGAACGCGACGACGCTGTTCGCCAGATTGCGGATGTCGTGTCCGAGCATCCCGATGAGCTCCTTCCGGGACTGCTCCATCCGCTTCAGGTCAGACGCCGTCTTGCGCAGCTGATCCTGTAGCTGCTTCGTGAAGATCGCGCCGCGCACGCGCGCCGCGAGCTCGATCGGCTCGAACGGCTTCGCGATGTAGTCGACGCCGCCGACCTCGAAGCCCTTGCTGAGATCGGCGTAGCTGTCCTTCGCGGTCACGAAGATCACCGGGATGTCGGCCGTCTCGGCCATCGACTTCAGTCGCCGGCACGTCTGCCAGCCGTCGAGGCCGGGCATCATGACGTCGAGGAGGATCAGGTCGGGCTGCTCGGTCTTCGCGAGCGCGATCGCCCGCTCGCCCGAGCTGGCGACCTGGGTCTGGCATCCGATCGCCTCGAGGCGTCTGGCAAGCAGCTCCACGTTCGCGATCTCGTCGTCGACGATGAGCACACGGCCGAGCTGCGGTGGAGTGGGCGGCCGCGCCATCGGCGCGCCGTCGCGGATGACCGGCGCCGGCGCGGCGCCACCGGGGAAGTAACGCAGCAGGATCGCGCGGAGCTCCGCGGGGGCGAACGGCTTGGACACGAAGTCGTCGCAGCCGGCCTCGATCGCGCGGGCCCTGTCGGAGGGCAACGCGAGCGCGGAGACCGCGATGATCGGGATGCTCGCCGCCCAGGGCTCGGTGCGAAGCGATCGCGTCAGGCTCCAGCCGTCCATGCGCGGGAGGAGCAGGTCGACGAGGACGGCGTCGGGCCGCTCGACGCGGGCGAGGTCCAGACCGGCCACGCCGTCGGCCGCCACGAGCGCCTCGTGACCCGAGGCACGGATGATCCGCGACGCGACGTCCAGGTTGTTGGCGTCGTCCTCGACGACGAGAACTCGCGCCATCAGTGCGCCGCCCCGGCGCGGGTGAGGACGCCGGTCTCTCCGGCGCGTACCCGGATCGGCAGGGTGAAGTGGAATGTGCTGCCGCGCCCGAGCTCGCTGTCGACCCAGATGCGGCCCCCGTGCAGCGTCACCAGCCGCTTGGAGATGGCGAGGCCGAGGCCGGTGCCCCCGTACTTGCGCGTCGTCGAGCTGTCGGCTTGGCGGAACTCGTCGAACACGTACGCCTGCGCTTCCGGGGTGATGCCCACGCCGGTGTCCGACACCGACACGGTCACCCAGCCCTCCGCCGCGCTCGCGGCGACGGAGACCGACCCGCGCTCGGTGAACTTCACCGCGTTGGCGAGCATGTTCGCGAGCACCTGACGCACGCGCGCGCGGTCCGCCCAGACGTTCGGCAAGGCCGGTGGGATGAGCGACCGCACCTGCAGACCCTTCTCGTCGGCCCGCGGGCGGACGAGCTCGAGCGCCTCGTCGGTGACGTCGACGATGTTCACCTCTTCGACGTTCAGCTCCATCTTCCCGGCCTCGATCTTCGCGAGGTCGAGGAGCCCGTTGATGAGGCCGAGGAGGTTGTCGGCGGCCTGCGCGACGCGGAAGAGGTCCGTCTGCTGCTGCGCGGTGAGCTCGCCGTCGAGCCCGTCGAGCATGAGCTTCGTGTACCCGATGATCGCGTTCATAGGGGTGCGCAGCTCGTGGCTGACGCTCGCCAGGAACTCACTCTTCAGCCGGTTCGCGCGCTCGAGCTGGAGGTTGTTGACCCGGAGCTCGCCGACGAGGTCGGCGTTCTCGTTCGCCACCGACACCAGACGGGCGATCGTGCGCAGGGCACGGGCCTGCGTGTCGGTGATCTCGCGCTGATCGTGGAAGTACGCGGACAGGAGCCCGATCGTGCGGCCGCGCGCCGAAAGCGGGACGTGCGCGACGAACCGCAGCGGGCCCGCCGACACCGCCGACAGCCGGATGCGGTCGGCGTCGGCTTCGGACCGAACGAGCACGCGCATCGCGAGGCTCACCGCGATCTCGGGGTCGACGCCGACGGTCGCCGGGGCGTTCAGGCGCCCGCCGGAGCCGGGCGGCGCGCCGGGCGGGTCCTCGCGGATGACGATCGCGCCGGCGTCCGAGTTCAGCAGGGAGACCATGCGGTCGAGCGACCGCGCGAAGATCCGCTCCGCGTCCGTCACACCGACGACCGCGTCCGCGACCTCGTTCACCGCGCGCACCTCGTCGAGGTACTCGCGCTGCGCACGTTCGCGTTCGTAGAGCGAGGCGGCCATCGTGTCGAACGCGCGCTCCAGGGTGCCGATCTCATGAGGCGATACCTGCATGACGCGGGCGGCGAGGTCACCCGCCTCGATCCGCTGAGCCGCGGACGCGAGGTTCTCGATCGGCTCGGTGATGCTCCGGGCGGTGCGATACGAGAGGAACGTGACGAGGGCGACGAGCGCGAGGCCGACGATGATGAGGATGCCGATGAGCGCACGCTGCGCGGTCTCGATCGGCGCGGTCGGCACGAGGACCGCAAGGATCCCCGGGTTCTGGCGCGACGAACGAATGACCCGAAAGATCCCGTAGTAGTTCGTGTTGTTCGCGCTGACCGTCTCGATGAGCACGTCCCCGGCCTGCGCGTCGACCTCTTCGACGCTCGGCAGGATCGTCGCCGAGCCGAGCGGGACGGTGGAGGCGCGCACCTGGCCGTTCCAGATGAGGGCGAGGTCGGCCGTCGAGCGTGTCTTGATGTCGGTGAGGAACTTCGCGCTGAGCCCATTCCCGACCTCCATCATCCCGATGGGGTCCTGCTCGTCGTTGAAGATGACGTGAATGGCTCGAACGACGAGGCCCTGCGGCTCGTCGAACAGGACCGACTGCTGCTGCGCCTGCGCCTTCGCGTAGACGACGAGCTCAGGCTGAAGCGTGTCGCTCGTCTTCTCCTGCGCCGTCGCGATGATGACGCCGTCGTTGTCGGCGATGTCGATGTAGTCGACGCCGATCCGCGACTTCAGCGGAAGAAGGAAGTTCGTGAGGCCCTCGATGTCGCGCGCCTGGGTGAGCTCGCGAGTGGTCTCGAGGCTCGAGAACAGGTTCGCTGCGCGTGTAGTCAGGTCGGCCTGGTCCTGGATCTCGTTCAGCGCGACACTCGCCAGGATCGCTGACTCGTCCGCGAACTGCGTCGTGATGAGGTCGTTCGACTCGTAGATCGCGACGGCCACGACGGCGACGAGCGCGACGACGCTCACCAGCACGTTCCGGCTGACGAGCGCGCGCAGGAGGCTCGGGGCGAACAGCGTCTTCATCGCCCCGGCCTGCCTCGGTCCTCCACGGTCAATAGAGCTGCGGCGGTTAGAGGCCCGCGAGGATCTTCTGGCCCTCGGGCCCCTTGACGAAATCGATGAACGCCTTGATGGCCGGCTTGGCCTTCATCGGGTCGTAGACCAGGAACAGCGGACGCCGGACCTGGTACTTGCCGCTGTTCAGGTTGTCGCGCGAGGCGGAAACGCCGTCGACGGTCACGAAGGCGATCGAGGTGTTCGCGAAGGTCGCGGCGTTCATCGTGACCATTCCGATCGACTCTTTGAAGGAGTTGATCGCTTTTACCGTCTCGTCGTACGTCGTGACTTCGACGGCGTTCGCCGCGTACGTTGGCTTCTTGCCGTCGAAGAAGTACGCCTCGAACGCGCTGCGGGTGGCGGCGCCCGACTCCCGGATGAGGATCCGGATCTTCCCGGGCGTCCCGCCCACGTCCTTCCAGTCCGTGATGGCGCCGGTGAAGATCTTCGCGACCTGATCCTTGGTGAGCGCCTTGACCGGGTTCGACGCGGCGACGGCCACGGCCGTGCCGCTCGCGCCGATCGGGACGGCCTCGACCTTCCCTTTCTCGGTGTCCAGGAGGTCACGGCTGATGTAGCCAAGGTCGGTCTCGCCGGACACGACCAGATTCACGCCGGCGTTCGAGCCGATGTCGGCGAGTCCCTGCCAGGTGATGCCCGCGTGCTGCAGGCGGAATGCATCGGTGAGGGCCTTGACGTTGTCCAGCGCTCCGCCGCCGCCGTTGACGATGTACTGTCCGGCCAGAGGGTCCGCCGTCGCTGGCGCCGGCAATGCCGTCCCTCCGCAGCTCACCACAAAGAGAGCAGCGGTAATGATCAAAAGCAGTGTCCGCAAAGGACGCATTCGGGCCCTCCTCAATGGGTCGAATCGTGACATTAGTCTCTGGCCTCTGTATGGCTTGGTCTATCCCTCTGAAGGCCGATTCGCGTTACACCTTGGGATATTCGTGAGCTAATCCAAATGCTCTAGTTCGACACCGAAAGTGGACCAAAAGCGTTCGCGGGCGCCGCATACTCGGCCCGGATGAGTGAGGGCCAGACCACGCTGCGGGCGCAGACCGTCCGTCCGGCGCCCTTGGCCGCGGTCGAGCCGAAGGGGCGCCCCGCGGTGCTTCCGGCCACGGCCCTCGCGGTCTTGGGTATCGCCGCGATCTTCCTCGTCGACGTCTCGACGGGCCCCGAGTTCGGATTCGCGATCTTCTATCTCGTCCCGATCGGGCTCGCGAGCTGGTCGCTCGGTCGTGCACCCGCGATCTTCATCGCGATCCTCTCCACGGTCGCGTGGATCTGGGCGGACATGCTCGCCCGTTCGGCGGTCTCCGTTCCGGCCAGCGTATGGAACGGGTTCACGCGCGCGGCGATCTTTGTGATGCTCGCGCTCCTCATCGACCAGGTGCGGCGCGAGCGCGTCGCGCTTCGCAGCGCCGACGCGCACCGCGAGGAGTCGCTGGTCCTGATCGCGCACACGCTTCGTCGGTCCGCCGGTGAGATCGAGGCGGCGATCCCCGATCTCGCGAAGGCGCCCGCCCTCTCCGCGGTCGAGCGCGCCGCCATCGACGAGCTGCGCCGACAGGGGCGCAACTTCAAGCGATTCGCGGACGACGTGCTCGAGGTCGGCCAGCTCGAGGCCGGCCGGTTCCGGCTCACACGCGCGCGCTTCGACCTTTCCGAGTTCGTTGCGACGCTCGTGAAGGAGACCGACCGCGATCGGCTCCAGCTCGTGGCGGAGTCGGATCCGGTCTGGATCGATGCCGACCCCGAGCACCTGCGCACCGCGGTCGAGCACGTTCTGAACAACGCGCTTCGCTTCTCGCCGCCCGGATCGACCGTGCACGTCACGGTCGGCCAGCGCGACAACCGGGCGCGCATCGTGGTGAAGGATCAGGGCGTGGGACTCGCCCGAGCGCACCTCGCGGTCATCTTCCGCAAGTACGGCCGCGTCGAAACGCCCGCGACGAAGGACAAGATCGGCGTCGGTCTCGGACTCTACGTCGCCCGCTTGATCCTCGAGGCGCACGGCGGCACCGTTTCGGCGAGCAGCGTTGGGCTCGGGCTCGGATCAACGTTCACCGTCGATCTCCCGCTCGCAACGCATCAAGCCTGAGTCGGCGTGGCGAAGATCCTCGTCGTCGAGGACGAACCGAACAACCTCGAGCTCGCGCTCCGGATCGTCAGGCACGCCGGACACGACGCCGCCGTGGCCACGGACGGCTTCTCCGCGCTCGAATGCGCGCGCGAGCAGCGGCCGAGCCTGATCCTGCTCGACCTTCAGCTGCCGAAGCTCGACGGATGGACGGTGGTGCGGCTCCTTCGCAAAGAGCCGTGGGCCAAGGACGTGCCGATCGTGGCGGTCTCGGCATCGGCGACGCCGGGCGACGAGCACAAGGCACTCGAGGCCGGCTGCACCGCGTTCCTCTCCAAGCCGTATTACCCAGCCGCGCTCCGCGACATGCTCACGCACTACCTGCCCGTCGCCTAAGAACCTCGTTTGTCACTGAGGCGCCGACGAACGGGAAAGAAGAGGAGAGGCGTCGCGGCCTTTCAGCGATTGCCCCTCAACCCTTCTAGGCCCGCCGCCTCTCCTCTCGAAGAGCGCGCGGCGAGTGTGCGGTTCGAGACCGCTTCGGGTAAATCGGCCGACTGATGTGGTCGCGGCTAGCGAAGATGGATTACGCGCGAGCGCGCGCCGGGCGGCGCGGATCCTCCGCCTGCGCGACCTCGATCGCGTCGAGCAGCCGGTGTGAGGCGGCGCTCACCTGCCGCACCGCGGCGTCGAATGCTTTCGTGTTCCGCTTCGACGGTGCTCGGTACCCGCTGACCTTGCGGACGAACTGGAGCGCCGCCGCGTTGATCTCCTCTTCGGTCGCGTGACCTTCCGGCTTGCGTAGCGTCTTGATGCTCCGGCACATGCCCTTACGTTAGCCGCTCCTCCTCAAATCTGGGCATTCCGTTTGACTTGCACGGGGGCGTGCGGGATGGTCGGGGGGTGACGCCGAACGTCGTCCTCCCACTCCTTTCGTCGGCGGTCAGCTTCGTCTTCGCGGCCGCGGTGCTCGGCCAATGGCTCCGCCGCCGGCGGCTCTTCCAGCTCGTGTGGGCGGTCGGCCTGCTCTGGTACGGGATCAGCGCCGGGACCGAGTTCCTCGGATCGGCGGCCGGCTGGAGCGAGCCGCTCTACCGCACGTGGTACCTGATCGGCGCGTTCTTCGTCGCGGCCTACCTCGGCGCCGGGACCGTCGTCCTTCTCGCGCGGACGCGGTTCGGCTATTTCGTCGCCGCCAGCTTCGTGCTGGGCGCCCTGTACGCGTTCGCGATCCGCGGACGCTATCCGGATGACACGACGACGTTCGCCGTCGTGCTCGTCTCGTGCGCCGCCACCGCGATCGCGATCGGCCTGGCGACGTGGCGGGCGCGTCCGCTGGTCGCGCCGATCACGCTCGTGGCGCTCGTCGCGGGGTCCGTCGCCGCGGCGGCGCTCGTGCTGACGGCGCCGCTCGACGGCGCGTATGCGCTCGACCCGGTCACCGGCGTTCCAGTCGGAACGGCGATCCCCGGGAACATCCGGATCCTCGCCGGGCCGTTCAACATCATCGGCGCGCTCGCCCTCGTCGTCGGTGCGTTGTTCAGCGCGTACGTGTTCATGCCGAAGCGGCGGATCCTCGGCCGTCGCGCGCTGCCACCGGTGATCGCGCAGCTGTACGGAGCTGCCGCGGTCGCGCTGAACTTCCTCGTATCGCTGCCCCGAGCGACGGTCGCGCTGCTCCGCGGGGAGCTGCACTCGCGCGTCCCGGCCACGCTGCTCATCGCGCTCGGCGGATTCATCCCGGGCGTGACGAGCGGCCTCAACCGTTTCGGCGTCACCTGGGCGTTCTTCCTCGGCGAGCTCCTCGGCGTGCTCCTGATCTTCATCGGGTTCGTCGTGAGCACGGAGGTCTTCGGCGAGCGCGTGCGGCTCGGGCCGGTCGTCGTCCGCCGGCGCGAGGACGAGGTGCCGGCGACCTAACATCCCGCGCGTGCTCGTCCTGTCGCGCGCGGACGTCGAAAGCCTCATCGATCTCGACCAGCTGCGGAGTGGCGTCGCCCGCGCGATGGCCGACCTGTCCGCCGGCCGCGCGTCGATGCCGTCGCGGATCGCGGCCAGCGTCCCCGAGCGCGGCGGGTTGCTCGCGGCGATGCCCGCGTACCTGCCCTCCTCCGGTGCGCTCACGACCAAGCTCGTCTCGCTCTTCCCGAGGAATGTCGACCGGCCCACGCATCAGGCGGTGATCGTCGTCTTCGACGCCGACACCGGGACGCCCGTCGCCCTGATGGACGGCGAGGCGATCACCGCGGCACGCACCGCCGCGGCGTCAGCGCTGGCGACGGATCTCCTCGCGCGACGCGATGCACGCATCCTCGCCGTCATCGGGAGCGGCGTCCAAGCTCGCGCCCACCTGCGGGCGGTGCCCCGGGTCCGCGACTTCGCGGAGGTTCGCGTCGCTGCGCACCATCGCGAGAAGGCGGAGGCGCTCGCGAACGACGCGCGGGCGTGGCTCGGCGACCGCGTCCGCGCCGTGCCGACCTACCGCGAAGCGGCGAACGGTGCCGACGTGGTGAGCGCCGCGACGCACTCGCCCGAGCCCGTCGTCCGGCGCGAGTGGCTGTCGCCCGGCAGTCACGTGACGTCCGTCGGCTACAACACCGCCGGACGCGAGGTCGATGGAGCGACGTTCCGCGACGCGCTGGTCGTCGTCGAGTCGCGCGCCGCCACGCTCGCCCCGCCACCCGCGGGCTCGAACGACATCGCCATGGCGGTCGCCGAGGGGTACATGAAGGGCGACGGCGTCCACGCAGAGCTCGGCGAGATCGTGAGCGGCGCGCGGCCGGGACGGACCGAGGCCGCGCAGATCACGCTCTACAAGTCCGTCGGCGTCGCGGTGCAGGACGCCGCGGCGGCCGCGCTCGTTCTGGAAGCGGCGCGGAAACGCGGCGTGGGGCGCGAGCTCGAGCTCTAGCTAGGAGGCGGTCTTGCGCCGTCCGATGCGGCAGCCCGTATCGACGAGGACCGTCGAGATCCACTCCTCGCCCACCCTCACTTCGACGCGGTACGGCGACGGCTTGCCGGCATCGAGCGCCGCGACGACGTCGTCGCCGACGCCGAGCACGACCCAGGCGACGCCGTTGGGCTCGCCCTCGATGATCCGTGCGTGTCCGCGCTGACCGGGCGCCAGCGCGATGAACTTGCGAGTCTCGACGACGTTGTCCTTGCGATCGAGCAGGCGCACCGCCGTCGGTACGAGCTCGCTCGTCCCGCCTTCGAGCTGGAGCCAATGACGGTCGCCGTCGTCGTGAATGCAGAATCGGAACGGCACCTTCGGCAGCAGTCGCGGGAGCGGAAGCGACGGCGTCGGGGCGACCGCGGGCTCGCCGGGAACGAGCGCGCGCACCGCCGCGACGATCTTCTCGGCGGCATCGTGCAGCGCGGCATGGCCGCCGAGCATCTTCGCGCCGTACGCGAGCTCCATCGTCGCGCGCGGGACCTCGCCGATCGGAAGCATGAACTCGACGAACCGCGCGTATTCGTTCGCGGCACCATCGATGTCGCCCGCGTTCGCGAGCATCGCGGCGAGACGCCGGTGCGCTCCGAGGTCTGTCGGCGCGATCGCCACGGCCGACCACATCACGGCGAGCGCCGCCACGCGGTTACCGGCCTGCGTGAGCATGGTCGCGCCGTCCTTCAGCGCGTCGAGGTCGGAGCGGTGCTCTTCGGCAATTGGCGGCGCGGGCAGGTCGAGGTCATCTCCCTCGCCCTCGCCGAACGCGCGCAGCCGGGTATCGTCGCTCATCCGAACAGTGTTGGGTAAACGTCAATCACCCGCTTTGTCTACGCCAAATGGCCAGGCCGTGCGCAGGGCCGCCGGCCAGGGTCTCCCCGTCGAGCGAGCGCGCTCCTTTGAACCGCCGGCCGGCTGGCGGCGGGTCCTGGCGGTCGAGTCGCACGCGGCGGGCGAACCCCTGCGGGTGATCGTCGACGGTGTCGATCCCATCCCCGGCGGCACGATCCTCGAGAAACGCCGGTACGCGCGAGAGCGCCTCGATGGCCTGCGTCGCGCTCTCATCTTCGAGCCGCGCGGCCATGCCGACATGTACGGCGCGATCCCGACGGAGCCGGTCACTGCCGACGGCGATCTCGGCGTGCTGTTCCTTCACAACGAAGGCTGGAGCACGATGTGCGGCCACGGCATCATCGCGCTCGCGACCGTCGCGATCGAGATGGGGCTCATGGCGCCGCGCGACACGATCAAGCTCGACACGCCGGCGGGCCGCGTGACCGCGCGACCGGGCATCGAGGGCGCGCGCGTGCGCAGCGTCGCGTTCGAGAACGTGCCGTCGTACGTCGTCTCGCTCGACGACGTCGTCAACGTGCCCGGCATCGGTGAGGTGCGCTACGACCTCGCGTTCGGCGGCGCCTACTACGCGTTCGTCGATGCGTCGAGCGTCGGGCTCGAGATGACGCCGGACCGCTTCCGCGATCTCATCGCCGCGGGCCGCGCGATCAAAGGTGCGGTGATGTCCGCGCGCGAGATCCGCCACCCGACGGAGCCGGACCTCGGTTTTCTCTACGGGACGATCTTCACCGGACCGGCCGTGTCGCGCGGCGCCGATTCGCGGAACGTGTGCGTCTTCGCCGAGGGCGAGGTCGACCGCTCCCCCACCGGCACCGGCGTGTCGGCGCGTGTCGCGATCGAACGGGCGCGCGGCCGGCTGGCGCCGGGCGGGCGTTTCGTCGTCGAGAGCATCCTCGGTACGAGGTTCGCCGGGCGGATCGCTCGCGAGCTGCGCTGGGAGGGCCACGACGCGGTCGTGCCGGAGATCGAAGGAAGCGCGTGGATCACCGGACGGAGCGAGCTCTGGATCTCGCCGGACGACCCTCTCGCCGAGGGATTCATCCTCCGCTAGGTCAGGACCCGATCTTCACCGCGAGCATCGAGACACCGCCGTTCAGCCCTTCGGTCGGAAAGCTGACGCTGTCGTCATCGCGACGCGCGCCCATCGCGTAGAGCAACGGGTAGTAATGGTCGGGCGTCGGAACGCAGAGGGCCGCATCGGGCCCCAGCTTCTCGTAGCCGGCGAGCTGCTCCGCGTCCCCCGCGACCGCCAGCTCCCGCACCGTCTCGTCGAAGCGCGCAGCCCAGTCGTACTGGGGCGCGTCATCGCCGAAACCGGCGCGCAGGTTGTGCACGACGTTGCCGCTGCCGACGAGGAGCACGCCCTTGTCGCGTAGCGGCCCGAGACGCTCCCCGAGCCGCCGGTGCGTCTCGGGTCGCTCGGTCCCGTCGATGCTGAGCTGGACGACGGGAATGTCGGCTTTCGGGAACATGCGGACGAGCACGGACCACGTGCCGTGGTCGAGCCCCCAGTAGCTGTCCAGCACCACCGGCGTCGGCGCGAGCACCTCCGTCAGGGCCTGCGCGAGCTCGGGATCTCCCGGCGCGGGGTATCGCACGTCGAACAGCGCCTGCGGAAAGCCGCCGAAGTCGTGGATCGTCCGCGGCGTCGAGACCGCGGTCACACCGGTCCCGTCGGTGTACCAGTGCGCCGAGATCGCGACGATCGCTCGGGGTCGGGGCAGCGACTCGCCGAGCGCCTTCCAGTCCTCGGTCCACTTGTTCGTCACGAGCGCGTTCATCGGGCTGCCGTGTCCGATGAAAAGCGCGGGCATGCGCTCGGTCATGCCGGCTTCTTGTCGGGCGTCGGACCGACGAGCTTCCAGCCGCTCTGCCACGGCCAGCCGTTCTGCATCTGCAGCGCGATGTTCAGGATCGCCATCGCCTCGAGCGCGCGGGCCATCGCGAGCGGGCCCGCGTCGACCGGGCGGAAGCCGATCGAGCGCGCGAGCTCCAGAACCGTCTTCTTCGCTTCGGGATCGTCGGATGCGACGAAGCCGTCCAGCGACTGGCCATCGACCTTTGGATCGGCCTGTTTCGAAGCGAACGCATAGTTGAAGGCCTTGGCGACCTTCGCTTTCGGCGCCTTCCTTTGGATCTCCTCGGCGGCCGAGCGCCCATCCACGGACTCCCCGATGGACTCGCGCTTCATGCGGTTCGTGACATCGATGAGCACCTTGCCGGCGAGCGCGTCCCCGAGCTCCGTCACGACGGCGTCGACCGCGGCATACGGCACGGCGAGGATGACGACGTCCGCTTGCTTGACCGCATCGCCGGCGCTCTTCGCGGCACGAGCGCCGGTCTCCTTCGCTTTCGCCTCGGCGTGCGACGGATCCTTCGCGCTGAGCGTCACGGTGTGACCGGCTTTCACCGTGGACTTCGCGAGCGCGCCTCCCACGTTCCCCGATCCGACGATGGCGATGTTCATGAGGTTCCCCCAGCGATCTGAAATGCCCATCACGCGAACGTCCTGCGGCGCGCGATTATTCCCTCGTGCGGGTGTTCGTCACCGGAGCGGGAGGCTTCGTCATGGGAGCCGTGACGCGCCGGCTGCGCGCGCGCGGAGACGAGATCGTCGCGTTGGTCCGCGACCCGCGGCGCGCGTCATCGCTCGCGGACCTCGGCTGCGAGCTTTTCTCCGGCGACGTCGCGGACCCCGCCGGCGCGAGGGGCGCGATGCGCGAGTGCGACGCGCTCATACACGGCGCGGCGATCTACGAGATCGGCGTCGACGCGGCGCGGCGCCGCGCCATGGAGGCGACGAACGTCGTGGGCACGCGCCGCGTCCTCGAGACCGCACGCGCCGCCGGAGTCGCGCGCATCGTGTACGTCTCGACGATCGCGGCATTCGGAAACACGAAGGGCCGGACCGTCTCCGAAGGTTTCCAGCCCACGGAGCCACCGACGTCGGCGTACGAGGACACGAAGCGGCGTGCCCACGAGATCGCCGTGGCCTCGTCGAAAGAGGGAACCCCGATCGTCATCGTGCAGCCCGGCCAGGTCTACGGGCCGGGCGATCACTCGGCCGTGGGCGCGAACTTTCTCGCGCTGGCGCGAGGCCGTCTCTTCTACCGGGCCTTCGACGACCTGGGCCTGAATCTCGTCCACGTGGACGATCTCGCCGACGCGATCGTTCGCGCGCTCGATCGCGGACGCATCGGCGACTCGTACATCCTCGGCGGCGAGATCGCGCGACTCCGCGACGCCTACGTCGCCGTCGCCGAGGCCACGGGCCGCGCGCTCCCGCGGATCGTCATCCCGACGGCGGCGCTGCGGATCGCCGGCCGTCTGGTCCCATCGCTGCGGGAGGTCGTGACCTCGGCGGACGGCGTCACGTTCTGGGCAACCGACGGGAAGGCGCGTGCGGAGCTCGGCACGACGCCGCGCGGGCTGCGCGACGGGATGCGCGACACGTTCGCGGCCTTCGGACGCGGCTAGTCGATGCGCTTCGCGGCGCCGCGCTTCGGCAACCGCTGGATCGAGCCGCCGGGTGGTGTCTCGGTCTTGAGGACGACGTGGTGGTACTGATGCTCGGCGATCTCGTGCTGCGTGCGCTTCGCGCTCGCCTCGAGCAGCGACGGATACGAGTCGCTCTTCTCCACCGAGAAGCGGACGTCGCAGCCGCCGTAGCGGCACGGGAACCCGCCGTAGCGCACCGTCGCGCACGATAGCCCACGAACGGCCACAGGTCTCTACCTTGCAAACTGAAAAAGCGGTGAACACTCTCGAGCTGCGGGCCGAGGCCGTCGCGACGCTCGCCGAACGGCGGTTCGCGGTCCTGGGCGATGGCGACGATCCGGGCGCCCGCGAGCGCGCACGGCAGCTGCGCGATCACGTGCGGGCGTACGTGCTGCCGCGCGTCCGCACGATCGAAGCGCCGCTCCTCGTCGTCCTGCTCGGACCCACGGGCGCCGGAAAGTCGACGCTCATGAACACGCTCGCGCACGCGGCGGTCAGCCGGACGGGCGTGCTGCGGCCGACGACCCGCGAGGCCGTGCTCCTCGCGACCGATGACGACGCCGCGGCCCTCAGAAGGGGTGCGCTCGCGGGAATCGGCGGCGGTCGCCTCGCTCGCGCCGACGACGCCACCGCCTCGCCCGGGCTCGCGCTGGTGGACGCGCCGGACCTCGACTCGGTGGAGCGTGCGAACCGCACCGTTGCCGACGCGCTCGTGGAGGCCGCGGACCTCGCGATCTTCGTGACGTCGGCGACGCGGTATGCGGATCGCGTCCCCTTCGACGTTGTCGAACGCATCGCCGCGCGCGGCCTGCCCATCCTCATCGTGGTCAATCGGATGCCGCCGGATCCCGCCGAGCAGCGCGTCGTCCTCGACGACCTCCGGCGCGTCCTCGAGAACACCGCGCTCCGAGGGATCGACGAGGCCAAGGTGGAGATCGTCGGCATCGCCGAGGGCACGCTCGACGCGGCGGGCGATCGCCTGCGAGCGGATGCGGCGGCCGACGTCATGAGGCGCGTGGACGATCTCCGGCGCGATCGCGAGCAGCGGCTCGCCCTCGCGCGGCGCGCACTGGAAGGGGCGCTCGCCGGTCTCGATCCGCTCATCACGAGCGTCGCTGACGACGTCGGGCGGACCGCGGACGACAGCGAAGCGCTTCGGGCGGTCACGACGAAGGCCTACGACGCGGAGCTCGCCGGTCTCCTCGACGACCTTCGCGGCGGGACCTTCCTGCGCACCGAGGTGCTCCGCCACTGGGAGTCCTACGTGAAGGCGGACCAGATCACCCGGTTCTTCTCGCGAGGTCTCGGGCGGATACGCGGCACGATCGTGACGATGTTCCGCGGCATGCCCGAGGCGCCGGTGGGCGTGGTCGAGAAGGAGGTCACGAGCGACGTGATCGCGGTCACGGTGGCGCGCGCGTCGGAGGCCGCACGCCGTGTCGCGAGCGATTGGTCGAGCCGTCCCGCGGCAGCCGAGGCGCTCGCGCGCGACCCGGCGCTGTGGTCCGCGTCCCCCGATCTCGCATCGCGCCTCGCGCCGCGGCTGCGCGAATGGGTCGGCAGCATCGCCACCGAGGTGCAGTCGCGAGGCGCGGGAAAGCGCGACCTCGCCTTCGGTGTGTCGCTCGGCGTGAACGCGCTCGCCGTCGCCGCGATGGTCGGCGTCTTCGCGCATACGGCGGGCGTGACGGGGACCGAGCTCGGGATCGTCGCCGCGACGGGTTTTCTGAACCAGAAGCTGCTCCAGGCGATCTTCGGGGAAGCCGCGATGCGGGAGATGATCGCGGGCGCTCGCGAGCGGCTCGAGAGCCTCCTGCGCGATGAGCTCGCCGCCGAGCGCGCGCGCTACGAGACGCTCACCCCGGATCCGGCCGAGCTTCGCGCGCTCGCCGCGGAGCTGCGTGCCGCCGCCGTTCCGGTCGCCGCGTGACCCTCGCCGGATCGCTCGCGGCGCTTCAGGATGCCGCGGACGCCGCGGACATCCTCGGCCTCGACACGGCGCGCGCCCGTCGCGTGATCGCCGACGCGAAGGACCGGCTCGGCTTCGAGGGCTCCGCGTACGTGCTCGCTCTCGTCGGCGGCACCGGCGTCGGCAAGTCGAGCCTTCTCAACGCCCTCGCCGGGACGACGGTCAGCGCCGCGAGCCCGCGCCGTCCGACGACCGGCGCGCCCGTGGCCTGGGTCGCGGAGAGCGCGCGTGAGGAGACCGAGCCGCTCTTGCGCTGGCTCGACGTGCGCGAGCTCCGCACGCACGACACCGGGGCGTTCGCGGACGTCGCGATCCTCGATCTTCCGGACGTGGACTCGACGACTCCCGAGCATCGCGCGCGCGTCGACCAGCTCCTGCCGCGGGTCGACGCGGTCGTGTGGGTCGCCGATCCGGAGAAGTACCAGGACGCGCTCCTCCACGACGACTACCTTCGCCGCTGGGCGCCCCGTCTCGGCCGCCAGCTCGTCGTGCTGAACAAGGCGGACCGCGTCGGTGCGGATTCCGAGCGGCTCCGCGAGCATCTCACGCGAAGCCTGCGCGCCGAAGGCATCGCCCAGGTCGAGGTCGCCGTGACGAGCGCGACCGGTGACGGCGGAACGCGCGAGCTCCGCGATTTCATCGCCGGCGGCATCGAGGCGAAGCGAGTCGTGAGCGCGCGCATCGCGGCCGAGTCGCGGGACGCGGCGATCGACCTCGCGACGCGCGCCGGGGTATTGAGCGACGTCTCGCCGCTCGTCGCGCCCGACCGGCGCGCACGCGTCATCGCCGACGTCACGCGAGAGGCGGGGGCGGTGATCGACCTCGCGGGTCTCGAACGCCAGGCGGTCTCGGCGACGCGGCTCGCAGCGCGGCCCCGCGGCGCGGGACCGCTCGGGCCGATCACGACCTTCGTCTATCGAGCGACAGGCCGCGACCGGGTCGTCGCAGATCCCGAGGGATACCTCCGCCGCTGGCGCGAGCGCGGCAGTCTCGCGCGCGTCGGCGAGCCGGTGCGTTTGCTCGTGAGCGATCTGCTGCCGCGCGTGCCGGCGCCGGCGCGGCCGCGGATCGCGTCTCTCGTCGATGCGGAAGCGCTGCGCGAGCGGCTCGCGGCGGCGCTCGACGCGGCCGTGGCGACGCGCATCTCCGAGGTGCGGCCGCCGACGAGTCCCGTCTGGTCGGTGATCGGCGCGCTCCAGTACGTGGTGACGGCGGGTCTGCTGTTCGTCGGGCTGTGGCTCGCCGCGGTGTTCCTGCTGCATGCGCCCTTCGCGAGCGTCGAGGTCCCGGTGCTCGGGCCCGTGCCCACGCCGATCGTCGTGCTCGTCCTGCTGCTCGTCGCCGGGTTCATCCTCGCGCGCCTCCTTGGCGCGCATGCGGGACTGGTGGGCCGCCGATGGGCCCGCCGGTTGCGCGCCGACCTGACGCGCGAGCTGGAGACGCGGCTGACCGACGTCCTGCTTGCCCCTCTCGCTGCGATCGATTCGGCGCGTGGCCGAATCGCGGCCGCGCGTTCAACGATCGAGCGCGACGCATCGGGCCGCGATTGACTCGTCACGACATCGCTCGTGTCGGCCCCGATCGTGCTGCCCACGCGGGGCAGAACGCATTTGGAGGAGATCGATGCGAGACGCAACACCGCGGACACCGAGGCGCAACACGTATGTCGGAGTCTTCGATCAGCGCGATGACGCCGAGCTCGCCGCCCGCGACCTCCGCGACAAGGGCTTCCGCGACGACCAGATCGGGTACGCATGGAGAGACGACGAGGGCAAGACACACCAGGAGGGCAACAAGTCCGGCAAGATGGCCGCGTCCGGCGCCGGCACCGGCGTCGTTCTCGGCGGTCTGATCGGGGCGGGCGCCGCCCTGCTCATCCCAGGCATCGGGCCGGTCGTGTCCGGCGGACTCCTCGCGACCGCGCTCGCGGGCGGCGCGACGGGCGCCGTGACCGGTGCCGTCGCCGGAGGGATCGCCGGCGCGCTCGTCGGCCTCGGCGTTCCCGAGGACGAGGCCCGCTACTACGAGGACCAGTTCAAGGGTGGACGCACGCTCATGACCGTGCGGGCGGACGACCGCTATGACGACGCGAGCGACATCATCCGCAAGCGGCGCGGCTACGACTACGAGACCCGCGGCGACCGCCCGCTCGACGCGGACGAACGGTACGGACAGGAGTCGACGACGACACGCACCCGCTAGCCGAAGCGCGGAGCGCACGTGAAAGGACCCGCCCCCGGCGGGTCCTTTCGCATGCGCGGCGACGATCGGGACGCGCCATGCGGCGGCTGATCGCGGTGCTACTGTGCCGCCAGTGCGAGGGGAGGTTCATCCGATGAGACGCTCGTTGTCCGCCGCGATCGTGATCGTTGCGACGCTCTTGGCAGCGTGCGCGCCGGCCGCAACGCCGGGCGCGTCCGGCACCGGAGCTTCGGGCCAACCCAAGAAGGGCGGCACGCTCATCCTTGCGCGCGCCGGCGAGGTCACGAACCTCGACCCGCACAAGGTGCCCGCCTTCACCTCCGCGCGCGTGTTCGAGCTCGTGTACAGCTATCTCATGCGCCTCGACGAGAACCTCGGAGTGCAGCCTGATCTCGCCGACGGCATGCCCACGACGAGCGCCGACGGCAAGACCGTCACGGTGAAGATCCGCAGCGGTGTGAAGTTCCACAACGGCGACCCGCTCACGAGCGCGGACGTGAAGTACACCTTCGACCGGATCCTCGACACGAAGACCGCCGCGGTCGCGCGCTCCTTCTTCACCGATGTCGACACCATCACCGCGCCCGACCCGACGACGGTCGTGTTCAACCTGAAGAATCCGAACGCCGCGCTGCTCGCCTACATGGCGCATCCCAACAGCGGCATCGTGTCGAAGAAGATCGGCGAAGCGAACGCCGACCTCTCGAAGAAGGAGACGGCGATCGGCAGCGGCCCCTTCAAGCTCGTCGAGTGGGTCCCCGACAACTTCATGCGGTTCGAGGCGAACAAGGATTACTACGTCTCGGGGCAGCCATACCTCGACGGCATCCGCATCAACGTCGTGCCCGACGAGTCCGGCCTCGCGGCCGCGCTACGCACGAAGGCCGCCGACATGGCGATCATCACGAACGCGCAGGTCGCGCGCACCCTGCGCAGCGAGTCGGGCGTGACGCTCTCGGCCAAGCCGAGCCTCAGCTACAACCTGCTGTTCCTGAACACGAAGCGGAAGCCGCTCGACAACCTGAAGGTGCGGCAGGCCATCGCATCCGCGATCGATCGCAAGGCCATCATCGACGCGGTCGCGTTCGGCGAGGGCGAGGTGACGGGGCCCGTCGCGCCGGCGCTGAAGAACTACGCGCTGCCGACGACCGACTATCCGCTGTACACGCGTGACGTCGCGAAGGCGAAGCAGCTGCTGCAGGAGGCCGCCGCCGGCCCGGTGAGCCTCACGATCATGACGTCGACGACCGAGCCGGCATATGGCAAGGACGAGGCGCAGCTCGTGCAGGCACAGCTCGCCGAGGCGGGAATCACCGTGAAGATCGAGACGGTCGAGTTCACGCAGTACGTGGACCGCTGGCTGAAGTCCGACTTCGACATCGCCACGGGACTGAACGGCGGCGGACCGGACCCCGACTTCTACGTCTTCCGCTACTTCACGGACGACGGCAACCTCAATCAGATCGTCGGCTACAAGAATCCGACGTCCAGCGACGCCATCAAGCAGGCGCGCGCGTCGACCGACGCCGCGAAACGCAAGGACCTCTACACGACGGCGCAGAAGGAGCTCGTGAACGGGGTCCCGTTCGTGTGGCTCTTCGTCGGCCGCGACTACAACGCGTCGCTCCCGACGACGAAGGGCTTCATCCACCTGCCGACCGGTTCGATCATCTATCTGCGACAGACCTGGCTGGACAAGTAGCTAGAGAGCGGTCGCTGCGCGAGGCGTGACGCGATACCTCGCGCAGCGGCTGCTCGGCGCGATCCCCACGCTCGTCGGCGTCACGCTCCTGACCTTCCTCTTCATCCGGCTCATCCCGGGCGACGCCATCGCCGCGCGCCTCGGGACGTCGACGGCGCTCACGCCGGAGCAGCTCGCGAGCCTGCGGGCCTACTTCGGCCTGGACCAGCCCCTGCTCGTGCAGTACTGGAGCTGGATCACCTCGCTCCTGCGCGGGGACGCGGGCTACTCGATCCGAACCGGCCGCCCGGTGTTCACCGAGATCGCCGAGCGATTGCCGGCGACGCTCGAGCTCGCGGCCGCGGCCGCGCTCATCGCCATCGCCATTGGCATACCGCTCGGGCTCGTCTCGGCCGTGAAGCCGCGGTCACCGGTCGACGTCGCGGCACGCATCGGCGGCCTCGTCGGCCTGTCGCTGCCGAGCTTCTGGCTCGGGACGCTCATCATCGTCCTCTTCTCGCTGTACCTGCGATGGCTGCCGAACACCGGTGGCTACGTCGACTTCATCCGCGACCCGCTCGCGAACCTGAAGCTCCTGCTCTTTCCCGCCATCACGTTGGGTCTCGCGCTCGCGGCGGCCACGATGCGCATGACCCGATCGGCGATGCTCGACGTGCTCGGCGCCGACTACATCCGCACCGCACGGGCGAAGGGTCTGCGGCCCGGAATCGTGCTGCGCCGCCACGTGCTGAAGAACGGTCTCATCGTGGTGGTGACGCTCCTCGGCATTCAGGTCGGTCAGCTGTTCGGCGGCGCCGTGGTCGTGGAGGAGCTCTTCTCCGTGCCGGGTGTCGGCCGGATGCTCCTCACGGCGATCGTCCAGCGCGACTACGCGCTGGTGCAAGGCGGCGTGCTCGCGATCGCGATCCTCTTCGTGGCGGTGAACATCGTCGTGGATGTCCTGTATGGCTACCTGGATCCCCGAATCCGCCTCGCGTAGCGCGGCGTTCGGCGTTGCCGGACGCGGCGCGCTCGCGCGTCTCGCGCGCGAGCCGGTCGCGCTCGCCGGGCTCGTCATGGTCGCGCTCTACGCGGCGATCGCGCTGTTCGTCGGTCTGCTGCCGCTGCGCGACCCTCTCCAGATCTCGACCGAGCGTCTCGCCGCCCCGAGTCCGGCATTCCCGTTCGGCACCGACGCGCTCGGCCGCGACCTGCTGAGCCGCGTGCTCTACGGAGCGCGTCTCTCGATGCAGGTCGCGCTTGTGTCCGTGGCTGCGGCGACCGCGGCGGGCGCCGTCCTCGGGCTCGTGTCGGGCTATCTCGGCGGGTTGGCCGATCAGCTGATCGGCCGGGTCATGGACGTCTTCTTCGCGTTCCCAGCGATCCTCCTCGCGCTCGGCATCGTCGCGGCCCTGGGGCCCGATCCCGCGAACGTCATCATCGCGATCGCAGTCGTCTACACGCCGATCTTCGTCCGGGTGGTGCGCGGACCGGTGCTCGCGCTGCGGGCCCGCGATTTCGTCGAGGCGGCGCGCGCGGTCGGCGCCACGCGCACGCGGATCGTCGTGCGACACATCGTCCCGAACCTGCTGTCGACGCTCATCGTGCAGGTGAGCCTCGCGCTCTCGTGGGCGGTGCTCACCGAGGGCGCTCTCTCGTTCCTCGGGCTGTCCGCGCAGCCGCCGGCGCCGTCGTGGGGGGTCATGCTGAACGAGGGTCGCCAGTACCTGGAGTTCGCGACGCACCTCGCGATCTTTCCCGGGCTCGCGATCATGATCGCCGTCCTCGGGTTCAATCTGCTCGGCGACGGACTGCGTGACGCGCTCGACCCGGAGCGCCGGTGAGGATCGCGCGCGCGAGCTCGAGCCACGTGGCGGAGCTCGCCCGGATGATGGCCGCGTCGGCGCTTCTGCGGCGCTACGGCGTGACCGAGCGCGGCGCCACCCGGAGCCTGCGCGAAGCACTGCTCGCGCGCGATCTCCTGCTGGTCGCGACCGAGGGTCGCGCGGCGGTCGGACTCGCGTGGTTCGTCATCACGCGGGCGTTCGACCGCAGCGCCTACCTGAGGCTGCTGCTCGTCGCGGAAGGACGCCGCTCGCGGGGCGTCGGCGCGGCGCTGCTGGCGCGCGGCGAGCGCGGCGCGCGCTCGGCGCGGAGCCGCCACCTCATGCTCCTCGTCACGCGCTCCAATCGGCGCGCGCGCTCGTTCTACGAGCGCGCGGGGTACACGCACGTCGGCGATCTGCCCGCCTTCGCGCGACCCGGCATCGCGGAGTCTCTGTACGTCAAGAGCTTCGCGCGGGCGCGAGGACGCGGACCCGTCCGGTCGAGAAGAGGTGCAGCCCGGCCTGCACGAGCGCGAGCAGCGACAAGCACGCGCCGAGCGCGGACACGTCGAAGGTCTGCATGACGAGGCCGATGACTCCGGGCAGGACCGCTCCGCCGACCATGCCGGCCGCCACCAGGTAACCGATCGCGCGCGGCGCCGCGGCGCTGCCGATACGCGATGGCAGCAGATAGATAAGGAGCGGGACGAAGACCGAGAGCGTCGCGCCGATCGCGGGGAGCGCGATCAGCGCGGCGAGCGCCGGCGGAAGGATCCAGAACGCCAGCGTTCCGGCGAGCGCGCCGAACACGCTCCAGTCGAAGAGCCGAGCGGCGGCCACGCGGTCGCCGAAGACCGCGAGCAGCACGCGCCCGGCGGCGAGCGCGAGCCAGAAAAGGAACACCGCGAATCCGGCCGTCGCGTCGTCGATCGCCGCGGTGGTCGTGAAGCGCGTGTAGCTCCATTGCCCCGCACCGAGCTCGATGCCGACATAGACGAACATCAGCACGCACCCGATCGCGACCGCGCGCCGCAGGCTCGCCGACTCGGGCGCGTCGGTCTCCCGCTCGGGCGCCGCCGCGAGATCGCTTCGCGTGGCGAACGCCGCGCAGCCGAGAAGCGCGAAGGCCAGCCCGGCCACCACGTACGCGGCGCGCCACGAGCCGCTCGTCGCGAGAGCGGCCCCGACGAGCGGCGGCCCGAGCGATGCGCCGACGGCCCACGCGCCGTGCAGCGCGCCCATGAAGCGGACGTCACCGCGTAGCGCCGCCTCCGTGTTCACCGCCGCATCGAGGAGCCCGACGCCGGCGCCGAGCAGCCCAGCGGCCAGGATCGTCGCCCACCAGCCGGTCGCCGCGGCGAACGTCGCGAGCCCCGCGGCCGCCGCAGCCACGGCGGCCAGCAGGAGCGCGACGGTCCCGAGGCGCTCGCGCAAGAGACCGCTGGCGCCGCTCGCGACGAACTGCGCGACCGTGATCGCCGCGACGAGCAGACCGAGCCCGGCGACCGGCGCGTCGAGCGAACCGCGCATCGACGGCCACGCCACGCCGAGCATGCCCGTGGGGAGACCGAGGAGGACGAGGCCGGCGAACGCGATCGCCGCGGCCCGCCGACGAACGCGCACGGCCGAAGGCTACGTGAACCCGGCGCCGTGCGACGATGGAGCGGTGTCCGTCCTCTCGCGCGTCGCGATCTTCGCCGTCATCAGCGTGTTCACGCTCGGTCTCGGCGGTCTCGCCCTGCTCGACGGCATCGAGATCCTCCTACAGGCGGGCGGCCGCACCGGCGATGAGCGGACCGCTCTGCTCGGCCTCGGCGCCCTCACGACGGCCGGCGCGCTCGTGCCGATCGCGATCTGGTTCATCGCGGGCTGGGCCCTCTTCGTCCGGCGCCAGCGCTGGGAGTGGTAGCGCTCGCTACTGGCTCGAGATGGTCCAGTCGCTCGGGACGATGTGGATCCAGGTCTGCCCCGGCGCGAGACGCACCGCTTCCCCGCTCTGGCTGCGGAGGCTGTACACGTCGAAGATGTCGGCTCGCGACCAGGTGACGTCCTGGCGCTTGCCGTCGCGGAACACCGAGCCCTTGCCCGAGCCGGTGAGCGCCATGTCCAGCTTCGGCGATCCCGCGGGGTCCAGACCCCACTCGGTCGTGAAGTGCACCTCGGTCTGGATGACGACGATGTTCTTCGCCGCGACAGCCTCGCCGGTCGCGCCGTCCACCTCGCGCACGCCGTCGTCGAAACGGGCGTAGGTGCGTGACGCCGGGTCGTAGCGGTAGCCGACGAGGAAGCCGTCGCGGTACGGCACGGTGATCGACGCCGCGTCGATGCTCCCCACCATGCCGCCCGCGAGCGGATCGGTGGCCGAGGGCGGAAGGAAGTCCCACGACGGGATGCTCACCGGCTGATCGCCGTCGGGCGCCTGCGCGAGCGCGTCGCGCAGCGCCTGGTACGTCGTGAAGTAGTTGTACGGCGGGTCGCGGAAGCCGACCCGATAGCCCCAGCCGTAGCCCGGGCGCAGGTCGATGTAGCGATGCGCGACGGCGTCGTCGTAGTGGAGGCGCATGAGCTCCTCGGGTCCACCGCCCGAGTACACGAACGCGCCGCCGAGGCTCGGAACGATCGGCGCGTCGGTCATGCGGGCGCTGCGGACGGAGCCGATCTGGTTGGGGTCCCTGGACTGGAACACCGCGGCAAGCCGTGTGGTCAGTCCCTCGACGAGCCATTCGTAGACCATGTCGGCCTTCGCGATCCCGTAGTGCGGGCGCGCGTGCGGGTTGTTGTCGATCTTCACGTACAGCGGCCGCTTCGCGGCGGAGCCGCCCGCGAGCGGCATTCCGTTCAGGGGCCACCGCGGACACACCACCTCTTCGCTCCCCGACGTCGCGCGGAACCCCCCGCCCATGTTGCGGAGAAGGTTGCTTCGCACCGCCACGCCGTCGGCGGGCGCGACCGCGTCCGCGTCCACCTTGCGATCGCCGTTCCAGTCGCCGAGCAGGACCGCCGTCGCCCCGGCGCAGGTGGACCCTGGCGGCAGGGTCGCCCAGCCGGCGAACCCGCTGGCCGGCTTGAACGACGCGCCGGAGTCGAAGACCTGCACCTTCGCGCTGCCGTCGGCGTCGCCGTACACCGCGACGATGTCGTCCTTGCCGTCGCCGGTCAGGTCGGCCGCGGCGAGCGACGCGCGGCCGAGGTCGTACTCGCCCTCGTTCGTCTCGTACACGTTGTTCGTCAGCACGAGCCCGCTGGCGCTCGGATCGAAGAGGAGCAGGCGCATCTTCGCGTTCGGCGCCTGGTAGAGCGCGGCCACCTGCTGCGCGCCGCCCGTCCGGGTGAAGCGGCCGGTCAGGAACTTCGCTTTCGACGCGTCGAACTGCCCGGGACCCGAGTCGTAGACGCCGTTCGTCCCGCTGAACGTGAACGCGGTGCCGCTCGACTCGAAGAAGTGCATGCGCATCTGGAAGTTGTCGTATTGGTAGGCGACGAGGACGCCGTCGCGTCCGCCGCCCGAGAACGCGCCCGCGACGACCGAGCGCGCGCGGCTCCAGGTGTAGCTCTCGCCCTCCCACCACTTCTCGGGTGGCGCGAAGCTCGAGCCCGTCGATTTGAAAACGAAGAGTCCCGACTTGTCCTCGCTCTCGTCGTAGAGCGCGACGAGGTCGTCCTTGCCGTCCGCCGTGAAGTCGCCGATCGCGAACTTCGCGCGGTTCAGCCGGAAGGTGTTCGGCGCCGTGGTGAGCCACACGGCGTCGGTGAACGTGTCGCCATCGGCACTCGGCTCGCGGACGGTGATGCGGAGGCTCGCGTCGCCCTTCGGGTCGGCGAGCAGGGCGATCTCCGACTTCGTGCCGCCCCGGAAGTCACCGCTCGCGGCGACACCCGCGCCGACGACGCTGATCGACCGCGCCGGCCGAAGAGGCGGCTGCGGCGTCGGCGACGCCAGCGGCGACTGCTGGGCCTGCTCGCTCTCTGACGGGCTCGGCGGTGGGGTCGACGCCGTGCAGGCGACGAGCGCCACGGTGGCCAGCGCCAGCGCTCGCGCCGCGGTCATGGATCGGTGAAGCAACCGACTTCGCATGATCGCGCACGACGCACCGTTTGTGCCAGCAGTCTGTAGACCGAGGGCGTGAACGCCTGCCGAGCGGGCGAGCGCGCCTGCGGGCTAGGTCGTACCGCGCTTGGCGACGAAACGCGCCGACGCCGCGGGGGCTTTGGTGTGCTCTTCGAGCCGCACGTGCTGGTAGCCGTGAACGGCGAGCTCGTGCTCCGTCCGCTGCGCGCTGGCCTGGGTGAGCGCGGTCATGGAGCCTTCGGTCGTGACGGCAAAGCACTCACGACATCCGGGATAACGACAGGGAAAACCACCTGATCGCACGCGTGCCGCCTTTCTGGCCGTCGCTGCGGCCCGCGTTCGCACAGCGTAGCCCGATCTTCGCCAAATGTGCGTTTCAGAAGCGAGGCGTGTCTTTCGGCGTATGCTGTTCGAAGACGAACGCGCACCCCCAAGCCATTCACGGGCCGCATCACGCGGCCCGCTTTTGTGTGATGAAGGCGGTCACAGGTGGGCAGAAAGAAACGTATCGGCTTCGCGGATCTGCAGGCGACCCACGAGGAGCTCGGGCGGGGCGAGCTGCGCTGCCCTGAGTGCAAGCGCGGGTTCACCGATGCCGACGGTCTCCGTTTCGTCCCGGCGCTCGGGCAGGTGGAGTCGTCCCTGGCCACCCTTTCCTGCCCGCGGTGCCGGACGATGATCAGCATCCGATTCGTGGCGGCGCACTGAGATCAAAGGGGAATCCCCCGTTCGGACTATAGGCAGGCGGCTCCTCGGGGTAGAGCCTCTGTAACGATGAGCTGGCTGCCCGAGCCGGAACCGACCCCACTACGGCTCCGTCTGGGACCGCGCTCCGAGCTGACGCTCCGGACACCGGCCGAGCCGCTCACCGAGAACGTCTTCCTCGAGCCCATCGAGGAGCCGACGCTCACCGTCGAGCCGGTCACGCCGCCCTTCGACGATCTCGAGATCGACGAGGAGCCGGCAGCCGCGCCCACACCCGCCCCCGAGCCCGATCCGCTCCGCGCCGCCGCGAGCGAGGAGCTCCAGCGCGCCGTCGAGCAGACCGCGGAACGCGTCGACCGCTGGATGGCCGAGCAGCGCCGCCGCCTGGGCGAGGGCATCGACGCCATGGTCGCCAAGCTGAAGGCGGAGCGTCAGGCCGAGGTGCTTCGTCTCGAGGAGTGGAAGGTCGCCGAGCGTGAGGCCGCCGAGCGCGAGCTCGAGGGCGAGAAGGAGCGCTTCCACGCCGACCTCATGAAGGAGCTCGTGGAGTTCGAGCACCAGCTCGGCGAACGCCTGCGCGAGCAGGAAGAGCGCCTGGCGAAGTGGTGGGACGAGGCCGAGCAGCTGGCGAAACAGCGCTTCGCCGAGCTCGGGTTTGACAGGAGCGACACCGCCGCCACCTAGCGCGCGGTCCCGTCAGGTGACCTCGACGAGGTCGTCGACGCGCAC
>DATBKH010000030.1:0-17381 GCA_036555955.1 Candidatus Limnocylindria bacterium
ATCGAGGTCGTCGAGGTCTCGCCCAACATCCAGATGCCGACGGGCGAGACGTACACCGTCGGTGGCGAGGTCTTCCGGCAGCTCCTGCAGCAGGCCATCCGCGTCGCCGATCAGGCGAACGCGCAGTCCGTCCGTCTCGCGGCCGACTTCGCGGAGATCTACCGGCGCGAGCAGACGATCCGTAATGACTACGACACCAAGATGCGCGAGCTGCGCCTCATGGAGCGCCAGACGACGCGCTACGCCGAGGACCTCGCGTCGATGCTCAGCAGCGAGCGCGAGCGCCGTCAGGAGCTCGAGCGCGCGCTCGAGCAGGAGCGCTTCGCGAACGAGGAGCTGCGCCGCACCGGGCTCCAGGGCATCAGCCACCTGCTTCTCGCGGCGACGCTCAAGGACCGCACGACCGGTACGCACCTCGAGCGTGTGCGCCTGTACGTCGAGGCGATCGCGACGCGCATGGGCCTGCCCGCCGACGTCGTCGAGGAGGTCGGCTACTCGAGCGTCATGCACGACGTGGGCAAGATCCACACGCCGGACCACATCCTGTTGAGCGAGCACCACCTCTCCGAGGACGAGTTCGCCGTCATCAAGCAGCACTGCATCGACGGCGAGAAGATGCTCGGCACCGTGCGGTTCTTCGAGACCGCGCGGGCGATCGCGCGCGAGCATCACGAGCGCTGGGACGGCAAGGGCTACCCCGACGGGAAGAAGGGCGAGGAGATCTCGGTCGCGGCCCGCATCGTCTCGATCGCGGACGTCTTCGACGCGCTCACGTCGAAGCGTCCCTACAAGGAGGCCTGGTCCCCCGAGGACGGCATCGAGGCGATCGAGTCGGGCGCGGGCACGCGCTTCGACCCAGGTATCGTCGCCACCTTCGTGGCCCTGTACCAGGAGGGAGAGATCGAGCGGATCAGCTCGGCGGTGAGCTCGTCACACGCCGACGAGAACGGCGGAAGCTGAGCCAGGCGACCATCGGTCCCGCCGCGACGCTCACGAGGACCGAGGCGACGACGAAGGTCCCCAGCACGACGCCGAGCAGCGGCTCCATCCCGTAGTCCGCGAGGATCGTGCGCAGGTAGTCAGCGACGAGCAGCGCGCGGATCGCACCCCCGATAAGACCCGCCCCGAGGCCGACGAGCGTGGCCACGCCGACCGCGGAGCGCTCGCCCGCTCCCGCGCGCGCGAGGCCCAGGCCGAGGGCCGCGTAGACGACCGCCGACGCCGCCGCGCTGAGAAGCGTCAGCGCCGTCCCGGCGCCCGTGATCGCGGGTCGTGCCCGGCCCGGCAGGTCCGCGAGCAGGCCGTTGCTGACCGTGGCTTCGACCGTGCCGATGAGGATCAGCGTCGCCAGAGCGGCGATCGCGAGCGCCACGCGCATGCCGCGACCATCGGGCGCATCGCTTGCTCCGTCAACACGGCGTGCCAAAGGCGGGTCCGCCGAAGCCAGAGCCGGAGCCGGGCCACGAGTATCCCGAGCTGCCGGCGTCGAAGAGCCTCGCCGCGTGGCGCGAGGTGGCGGCGCACTGCGAGGGTTGCGATCTCTGGCGGAACGCCACGCAGACGGTGTTCGGAGAGGGCCGGCGCTCGGCGAAGGTCGTCTTCGTGGGGGAGCAGCCCGGGGACAAGGAGGACCTCGCCGGAAAGCCGTTCGTCGGTCCGGCGGGCCGGCTTCTCGACGAGGCGCTCGCCGCGGCCGGGATCGACCGCGACACGGTGTACGTGACGAACGCGGTCAAGCATTTCAAGTGGCGCCCCGCCGGCAAGCGGCGGCTCCACGAGAAGCCGAACCGCGCCGAGATCGCGGCGTGCAAGATCTGGCTCGACGCCGAGATCGGCATCATCCATCCGCAGGTCGTGGTCTGTCTCGGCGCGACGGCGGCGCAGGCGCTCATCTCGCCGACGTTCAAGGTCACGAAGGAGCGCGGAAAGCTCATCCCGTCCCCGATCGCCCCGCACGTCGTGGCGACCGTCCATCCGTCGTCTGTCCTTCGCGCCCCCGACGATGCGTCGCGCGAGCGGGAGCTGGACGAGTTCGTCGCCGATCTGAAGGTCGTCGCGAAGGTCATCCGGGGACTCGCCTAACTCGGCTGCCACCGGGGTCTTGCCCCTTGACGCCTGACGTAACTGGGATTACATGTAATACCAGTAACGAATTCAGGAGGCCAAGAGTGGCGAGTTCCGAAGAGATCAAAGGATGGCTCACCGGCCGGCTGCCCAAAGAGTGGTTCAGCGGGGCGCCGGAGGTGCGCATGGACGACGACGAGATCTGGGTCGTCGGGACGCTTCCCGACGTGCAGACGACCGGCGGCGCCGACGCGGTGAAGGCCGCGCGAGAGGGCGCCATCCAGCGGTTCCGCGAGAGCACCCGTGACGAGCGGATGAAGATCGCCGACGAGGCGCGCCAGCGGTTCGGGCGCAGCATCGCCTGGGGCGCGAAGGCCGGCGAGCAGACCGCGCTCTTCACGCACATGGCCGTGCCGGTCATGACCCGGCTCCGTCTCCCCGAGCGCGAGGTGCTCGACACGCTCGTGCGGTCGGGTGTCGCGCGGAGCCGGTCGCACGCGCTCGCGTGGTGCGTGCGGCTCGTCGCGAAGAACGAGTCGAGCTGGATCTCCGAGCTGAAGGACGCGCTCAGCAAGGTCGGCGACGTTCGTTCGCAGGGACCGCTCAACTAGAGATGGCGACCGAGGTCCGCGAGGCGCCTCGCGCCGACTCCGACCCCGCGAGTGCGCTCCTCGATGCGTACTCGCAAGCGGTCATCAACGTCGTGGAGCGCGTCGCGGCGAGCGTCGTCAACGTCCGCAAGGGCCGAAGCGGCGGGAGCGGCGTGATCGTCGCGCCCGACGGCTACACGCTCACGAACGCGCACGTCGTCGAAGGCGCGTCGTCCGTCGACGTGATCCTGCACGGCGGAAGCGAGCTCCAGGCAAGCGTGGTCGGACTCGATCGCGCGACCGACCTCGCGGTGATCCGCATCCACGGCTCCGGCCTGCCCGCGGCGGAGCTCGCCGATGCGGACAGCCTTCGGGTGGGGCAGCTCGTGATCGCGATCGGCGATCCGCTCGGATTCCACTCGACGGTCACGACCGGCGTCGTCAGCGCTCTCGGCCGATCGCTGAGCGCCCGTGACGGACGAGTCATCGAGAACGTCATACAGACCGACGCCGCGCTCAATCCTGGAAACTCCGGCGGACCGCTCGTCGACACGCACGCAAAGATCGTCGGCATCAACACGGCGATCATCCCGACGGCCCAGGGCATCTGCTTCGCGATCCCCGCGGCCACCGCGCGCATGGTGGCGGGGCAGCTCATCCGCGACGGTCGGGTACGCCGCGCGTACCTCGGTATCGGGGGCGTCCCGTCGCCGATCGGCCGGCAGCTCGCGGCCGAGCTGCACATCGCAAACACCGCGGGCGTTCGCGTCCTCGAGGTCGTGCCGGGCGGCCCGGCGGCGCGCGCGGGACTCCAGCCGCGCGACCTTCTCGTCTCGCTGGACGGGGCCTCCATCGGCACGCTGTCGGATCTGCAGCGCGCGCTCGGAGCGGATCGCATCGGGCGCCCCATCGAGGTCGCTTACGTGCGATTCGGCGAGCTTCGGCGCGCGACCGTGACGCCCGCGGAAGCCCGCTAGCCCCGCTCGGCGCAGGATTGCGCCAATGGATCTGGAGATCCGACGCGCGCGTCCGCGCGACAAGCGAGCGGTCCGTGAAGCGGTCCGCACCATCTGGAACGGCCACGACCGCGTGCCGCGGCTCTTCGACCGGTGGGTGACCCATCGCTCCGGGCCGTTCTTTGTGGCGCTCGTTCGAGGCCGCGTCGTCGGCATGGGCAAGCTCACCGTCGTGAGCGCTCGAGAGGGCTGGCTCGAGGGTGGCCGCGTCGCTCCGCGCTACCGCCGCCGCGGGATCGCGACCGCGCTCATCGCGCATCGCCTCGCGTACGCCGAGTCGCGTGGGCTCGCGGTGCTGCGCTTCTCGACCGCGTCCGACAACACGCCGATCCATCGCGCGGCGCGAAGGTTCCGTTTCCGGCGTGCCGCCCGGCTCGCGGGATTCCTCGCCGACGCCCGGGCGGGCAAGCGGCCTCGCCCGGCGACGCGGGCCGAGCTCGGCCCACTGCGCCGGGCTCTGGGCCGGTACATCGAGTTCGGTCCCGGGTGGGCGTGGCGAGAGCTTCTCGCGACCGACATCGAGCGCGCGGTCGCGGCAGGGCGCGCGTTCCGGTCGGACGGAGCCGCGGCGATCGTCGGCGCCGCCGCCGACGGAACGCTGCCGGTCCTCGCGTTCGGCGGCGGCGGCAGCGCCGCGGTGGCGCTGCTCGCGGCGCTTCGCGCCGAAGCTCACGCGCGCGACCTGCGCAACGTCGAGGTCTACCTCGGCTCAGCCGCAGAGCGGCGCGCCGCGCTCCGCGCCGGATACGAGCGTCCGTGGGACGACGAGGCCTATCTCTTCGAGCGGCGTCTTCGGGCAGCCGATGTCCGCTGAGCGGCGCGATCTGGTCTTTCTCGTCGATGTCGACAACACGCTGATCGACAACGACCGCGTGAAGCGCGACATCGCGACGGCCGTGGCGCGAGCGGTCGGCCCGGAGCTCGCCGATACCTTCTGGCGGATCTACGAGGACGTCCGCCGGGAGTGCGGCGTCGTGGACTTCCCCGAAACGCTTCGCCGCTTCCGCATGCGCGACCGTGGGGACGCGCGCACCTCCCGTGTCGACCGGGTCGTTCTCGCGATGCCGTTCGCGCGGTACCTGTTCCCGGGAGCGAGACAGGTGCTCGAGCGCCTCTCGTCGCTGGGCGAGGTCGCGATCCTTTCCGACGGCGATCGCGTGTACCAGCCGGCGAAGATCGCCCGCGCCGGCCTGCTCCTCGCGGTGCGCGGGAACGTCTTCGTGTACGACCACAAGGAGGACCATCTCGCCGAGGTCGAGCGGCGACTGCCCGCGACGCACTACTGCCACGTCGACGACAAGCGGGAGCTTCTCGCGCACACGAAGGAGCGGCTTCGAGATCGGGTGACCACGGTCCACGTTCGTCAGGGCCACTACGCGGCCGACCCGAGCGAAGGGCCTCCGCCGGACATCAGCGTCGACCGGATCGCCGACCTTCGGCGGGTCGCCGCCTCGAGCTTCGCGGCGACCGCGCGCACGCCTCTTGCACGCCTCACGACAGGAGGTGGACCCATGCCACAGCAGGCTTGGAGCAACAAGCGGGAGCGCCAGTACGAGCACATCAAGGACAATCTCGAAAAGCGCGGCCGATCCGAAGACACCGCGGAGCGCATCGCGGCGGCGACCGTGAATCAAACGCGGACGGCGAAGGGCGAGACGAAGGAGCGCAAGCTCCCGGCCGAACGCGCCCGCGCGAAGCGCGACATGGCGGCGGCGGGCCGCAAGGGCGCCAAGGCTCGGGCTCGACGGAGCTAGGAATCTCCGGCCTGCCGTCAGCGTTCTAGGAGCAAACCCAGATTCGCATCGGGAGGCCATCTCGTGACCGTGATCGATCAGGCTCGTTTCGACCAGGGGATGACCTACGACGAGTACAAGGCCCAGATGACGCGCAACCGCGATCGGCTCGAGGACAACGAGCGGCGGGTCGCTTTGGACAAGGCGGATCTCGAGGCGTTCCGCGGGCTGCCGCGTCCCGTGAAGGTCGTCGCTCTCGCGGAGGACTGGTGCGGCGACGTCCTCGCCAACCTTCCGGTGCTCGCCCGCCTGGCGCGCGAGAGCGGGAAGCTCGACGTGCGGATCTTCCTGCGCGACCAGAACGACGACCTCATGCAACGCTACCTGAACAAGGGACAGTTCAAGTCGATCCCGGTCTTCGTGTTCTTCGACGAGCGCTTCCGCGAGCTCGGCCATTGGATCGAGCGGCCGGCAGCGGTGACCGAGCTCCGCGCGAAGAAGCGCGCCGAGATCTTCGCTTCTCACCCCGAGTTCGGGTCGCCCGACGCGCCGCCGGACCAGCTGCCCGAGGATGTCCGCGCGCGACTCGCCGACGAGATGCAGCGGATGCGCGACGGCATGGTGTCGTTCGCGAACGGCGAGGTGGTCCGCGAGCTGAAGGAGATCGCGACCCGCGTCGCCGCATGACGGTCGCGCACAAGGTCAAGATCACGTACTGCGCGGAATGCGGCTACGAGCCGCAGACGCTCGAGCTCGCGAAAGCGCTGATGGTCGGTCTCGGCGCGCGCCTGTCGTGCATCGAGCTCATCCCCTGGGAGGACGGCGCGTTCGACGTCTCGTTCGACGGCGAGCTGCTCCATTCGATGAAGCGCGAAGGCGGTTTCCCCGACGCGAAAGCGATGGTCGACGCCGTCCGGACCCGGCTCTCCCGCTAGTGGCGGGGCCTCATACTTTTCAGTGATGGGACCGCTCGACACCCTGGGCCGGCCGCTCCACGACCTGCGCATCAGCGTGACCGACCGCTGCAACTTCCGGTGCGTGTACTGCATGCCGAAGGAGGTCTTCGGGAAGGATTTTCAGTTCCTCCCGCGCGACGAGATCCTCACGTTCGAAGAGATCGCGCGGCTCGGATCGATCTTCGTCGGGTTGGGCGTCCGCAAGATCCGCCTCACCGGTGGGGAGCCGCTCGTCCGCCGGGACCTCGACCGTCTCGTCGCTCAGCTCGCCGCGCTCGGTGACCTTGACCTGACGCTGACGACGAACGGATCGCTCCTTCAGCAGAAAGCGCGCGCGCTCGCGGACGCGGGCCTTCGCCGGATCACGGTGAGCCTCGACTCGCTCGACGATGCGACGTTCCGGCGCATGAACGACGTCGACTTCCCGGTGGCCAAGGTCCTCGCCGGCATCGAGGCAGCCCACGCCGCGGGGCTCGCCCCGATCAAGATCAACATGGTCACGAAGCGCGGCGTGAACGAGTCGAGCATCGTGCCGATGGCTCGGTACTTCAAAGGTACGGGGATGACGCTCCGCTTCATCGAGTTCATGGACGTGGGTTCGACGAACGGCTGGCGGCTCGACGACGTCGTTCCGGCCCGCGAGATCGTGGCGACGATCGACCGCGAGATGCCGCTCGAGCCGGTCGGGCCGACGTACCGCGGCGAGGTCGCCGCGCGCTACCGCTACACGGACGGGACGGGCGAGATCGGAGTCATCTCGTCGGTCACGCAGCCGTTCTGCGCGGATTGCACGCGAGCGCGCCTGTCGGCGGACGGAGCGCTGTACACCTGCCTGTTCGCGACCCAGGGACACGACCTCCGCGCGCTCCTGCGCGGTGGCAAGACCGACGAGGAGATCGCGGGCGCGATCGCCTCCCTGTGGACCGAGCGGTCCGATCGCTACTCCGAGCTGCGCTCCGGTGAGACCGCCGGTCTGCACAAGATCGAGATGAGCTTCATCGGCGGGTAGCCGAGCCGAGCGCTAGCGCGTCGTCGCGACGCGGAGCTCGTTCTCCAGCTCGTCGGCGAGCCGCTCGGCGGCGGCGCTGTTCACACGAAGGCGTTCGAGGCTCTGCGCGACCGTCTCGGCGATGTCCGGTGTTCGCTTCTCCTCGAGGAATCTCATCGCCTCGTCCGCCAGGTCACGCTGAGCGAGCTGGCTGACGGCGTTCACCATGGCCTGTTTCAGAAGCGGGGCGATCTCGTCGTTCGCGACGTCCGCCGCCCAATGCTCCCTCAAGACCCCCCACGCGACGGGACGCGTGCGGCGGTACTGGAGCATCGGGATCATCATCAGTCCGCGGTCCTGCACCCGGATCGTCGGCGAGAAGACCGTGTCCGCGGTGCGGTGCGCCAGCGCACCGTCCTCGAAGAAGACGAGGCCCTGGCGGAAGCGCGCCTCCTCCTGCGCGTCCGTCGCCTGGGACTGCTGCATGCGCGCGACGTACCGCTCCCATAGACGCGTGTCTCCCGCCGTCGCCGCGACGGCGACGATCGACCCGGCCACGTCGGGATGGAGCATCTCCTCGCCGTCGAGATGCGCGAGGACGCGACGCTGGGCCTCGCCGCGCACCTCCGTCGAACGCGCGTACAGGCCGAGCATGCTGATCGCGCGCGTGCGCTTCTCGCGCATGTCGGAGTCCTCGCCGTCTCCGGGACGCCAGCCCGACTCGTCGAGGATCGGGCGGAAGAGCTCTTCCACGAGCCGCGCGAACGGCCGCTCGGTGCTGTCGCGCACGGCGTAGTTCGCGAGCCAGGTGAGAGCGTCGCCGATCGACGCGAGCACCGCGCGGTCCTCTTCGCCGCGAAGCGTCTCGACGCGATGCAGGAACGTCGAGAGCCTCGCCTTGCCGTGTCGGACGAGCGCCCAGAGGTCGTCGAGCAGCGCGAGCCGTTCCTCAGCGGACAGGAGGCGCACCCCCTCGTCGAGGAGGTCGCTCTCCGCCGCGGTCGCGTAGCGGAAGCGATAGAACCCGCGTCCGCCCCCGTTCGGGAAGAACCACCGCGCACCCTCGAGCCGCACGGTGTCCCTTCGCTCGCGCAACACGAAGCGGTGTTCGCGCACGCCGTCCGGCGTGCCGTACTTGATGACCATCGGCACCGGCCAGACCTGCGCGGTCGGCTTGGCGTTCGCGTCCGAGAAGTAGCGCTCCTGGGTGAGCTCGAGCTCGAGCGCGTCCTCCGTGGCGCGGGCGCTGATGTTCACGAGCGGGTGGCCCGGCTCCTTGATCCACGCGTTCGCGATCGAGGTGACGTCCTGCCCCGAGGCTTCGTCGAGCGCGTGCCAGAAGTCGTCGGCGGAGGCGTTGCTTTCGGCGAAGCGGCGCAGGTAGATACGGACGCCTTCACGGAACGCCTCTTCGCCGAGATAGCCCTCGATCATGCGCAGGACCGCCGCGCCCTTCGTGTACGAGATGGCGTCGAAGCGTTGTGACGCCTCCTCCGCGCTCTTGGCCTCGACCGAGATCGGGTGCGTCGACGCGAGCGCGTCGAGGTTGAAGGCGCTCGTGTTGTCGCCGACGAAGTCGCGCCAGTAACGCCACTCGGGATTGAGCGCGGCGGTGGCCTTCTCGCCGACGAACGACGCGAACGACTCGTTCAGCCAGAGGTCGGTCCACCAGCGCATCGTGACGAGATCGCCCCACCACATGTGGGTCAGCTCGTGCGCGGCTGTGCTGAAGACACCCTTGAGCGTCTGTATCGACGCGTTCCGCTCGTCGGCGGCGAGGAGGCGCGTGCGGTACGTGATCGCGCCCGGGTTCTCCATCGCGCCTGCCTCGAAGTCGGGGATCCCGATCGCGTCGACCTTCGTGTACGCGTAGGGGATGGCGGTGTACTCCTGCAGCCACTCCACCGCTCGGACGTGCGCGTCCCGGGCGTAGATCGCCTGCGGCGCGAGGCCCGGCGGGAGGCAGACGCGGACTGGGATTCCCGAGGGCGTCGCGACCGTCGGCGTGAACTCGTACGGCCCGACGGTGAACGCGACGAGGTACGTCGATATCTTCGGCGTCTCTTCGAAGCGGGTCCGCGTCCGGCGGTCGTCGAGCTCCTCTTGCGAGGAGATCGGCATGTTGGCGATCGCGGAGTTGCCCGCGGGATGGATCAGCTCGAGCGCGAAGCGGGCCTTGAACTCGGGCTCGTCGAAGCAGGGGAACGCTCGCCGCGCGTCGGCGGCCTCGAACTGCGTCGCCGCGTAGCGCTCCTCTCCGCGGAGGGAGCGATACAGGCCGCGGAGCGAATCGCGGATCCCGCCTTTCCAGCGGATCTCGAGGCTGTGCTCGCCGGCGGGGATCTCGTCCTTGAAGCGCAGGGTCGCGGTCTCGGATTCCGAGTCGAGCTCGGCCTTCTCGAGGGCGTTGCGCTGGTCGACGCTCGCCCCGACGATCTCGAGCTCGAGCGCATGGAGCGTGATCTCGCGCGCCGGCTTCGCGGTGCGAAGCACGATGCGCTCCCAGCCGGTCGACGTCCATCCGTCGAACTCGAGCTCGAAGCGCAGCTCGTAGCGGCTCGGAAGGATGTCCTTCGACAACCGGAAATTGCGCTTGTCCCCGCCCACGACGGTGTAAAGCCTACCTGCTACGGTCTTTTTGTGCCGCCGCAATTCATCTTCACGATGCGCGATCTGCGCAAGGTCGCGCCGCTCACGCAGCGCGAGATCCTTCGCGGGATCAATCTCTCCTTCTATCCCGACGCGAAGATCGGCGTGCTCGGCGCGAACGGCGCCGGCAAGAGCACCCTGTTGCGGATCATGGCCGGTGAGGATCACGAGCACTCCGGCGATGCGCGGATCACCGAAGGGTTCCGCGCGGGCCTTCTCGCGCAGGAGCCGCATCTCGATCCGGCGAAGGACGTCCGCGCCAATGTCGAGGACGGTGTCGCCGCGCAGCGCGCTGTCCTGGATCGCTACAACGCGCTGTCGATGCGACTCGGCGAGGAGCTGGCGCCCGCCGACATGGAGAAGGTGACCGACGAGCTCCAGAAGACGCAGGACGAGATCGAAGCGAAAGGTCTCTGGGAGCTGGACGCGACCGTCGACGTCGCGATGGACGCGCTCCGTTGCCCGCCGGGCGACCAAGATGTCGCGACGCTGTCCGGCGGCGAGCGGCGCCGCGTCGCGCTCTGCCGGCTGCTTCTCTCCAAGCCCGATCTCCTGCTCCTGGACGAGCCGACGAACCATCTCGACGCGGAGTCGGTCGGCTGGCTCGAGCGGCATCTCGCCGAATATCCGGGCTGCGTCGTCGCGGTGACGCACGACCGGTACTTCCTGGACAACGTCGCCGGGTGGATCCTCGAGCTCGACCGCGGCTTCGGCATCCCGTATCAGGGCAACTACAGCAGCTGGCTCGAGCAGAAGCGAAAGCGCCTCGCCGACGAGGAGAAGCAGGAGTCCGCCCGCCAGCGCACCCTCGCTCGCGAGCTCGAGTGGGTGCGCGCGTCACCGCGCGCGCGGCAGGCGAAGAGCAAGGCGCGCATCGAGGCCTACGAGCGGCTCCTCGCTGAAGACCCGGAGCTGCGCGAGCGCGATCTCGAGATCGCCATCCCGCCCGGCCCACGCCTTGGGGACGTCGTCGTCGAAGCGGACGGCATCCGCAAGGCGTACGGCGACAAGCTCCTGTTCGACGATCTTTCCTTCAAGCTCCCCCGCGGCGGCATCGTCGGCGTCATCGGACCGAACGGGGCTGGGAAGACGACGCTGTTCCGCCTCATCACCGGCGAGGAGAGGGTCGACGCGGGCACGCTGCGTGTCGGTGACACCGTAAAGCTCGCGTATGTCTCGCAGACGCGCGACACCCTCGACGCGCGGAAGAACGTGTGGGAGGAGATCTCCGGCGGCGAGGAGAACATCCAGATCGGGACGCGCACCAGGAACGCCCGTGCGTACGCGGCCTCGTTCAACTTCCGCGGCGCCGATCAGCAGAAGAAGGTCGGCGACCTCTCCGGCGGCGAGCGCAACCGCGTGCACCTCGCGAAGCTCCTGCGCTCGGGCGGCAACGTCCTGCTCCTCGACGAGCCCACGAACGATCTCGACGTCGACACGCTCCGCGCGCTCGAGGACGCCGTGCTCGACTTCGCCGGATGCGTCGTCGTCATCTCGCACGACCGCTGGTTCCTCGACCGCGTCGCGACGCACATGCTCGTGTTCGAGGGCGACAGCCGGGTGCGCTGGTTCGAGGGGAACTACCAGGCGTACGAGGAGTACATGCGCAAGACCGTGGGCACCGATTGGCGCCCGCACCGCATCCGCTACCGGCCGCTCATGCGCGCGTGATCCCGGAGGCGCATTCGCTCCGCCATGACGCGTGACGCCGCGGGCCGCGTCGTGGCGCGCGGCTCGGACGCGGATGTGTACGCGCTCGATGACCGTCGCGTGCTGCGCCGCTATCGCCGGCGCGACGTGCCGGAGGCCGAAGTCGCGATCATGCGATACGCACGCGACAACGGATATCCGGTGCCCGGCGTGCTCGACGTCAGCGGCCCCGACCTCGTCCTCGAGCGCGTCGACGGACCGACCATGCTCGAAGATCTGCGGCGCCGTCCCTGGACCGTGCGCGCACACGCCCGCACCCTGGCGCGATTGCATCGCTCGCTTCACGCGATCACGCCGCCAGCGTTCTTGCGCGGCGAGGGCCCCGGTCTCCTGCACCTCGACCTGCACCCCGCCAACGTCATGCTCGGGCGCCAGGGTCCGGTCGTCATCGACTGGGCCAACGCGTCGCGCGGCGACGCCGCGCTCGACGTGGCCCTCACGACCGTCGTGCTCGCCGGCGCGCCGGTCGGGCCGCCGCTCTCGTGGCTCCGCGGTCAGCTCGTGCGCCGCTTCACCGGCGAGTTCGCCGATGACGAATGGCGCCCCGCGATCGAACGCGCCATCGCGTACCGCCGCGCCGACGGCAACGTGGGTGACGGCGAGCGCGCGAGGCTGGCTGCGCTCCGGCTCTAGCGCCGTCGGCGCTCTGGCAGAGTGGCCCCGTGCCGAAGCGGATCCTGGCGTGCGGTGGCGAGCAGCTTCTGTACCCGTCGCTGACGCGATGTCTCTTTGCTCTGGCGCGTCGCCCGCGGCCGAGGATCGCCTTCCTCCCGACGGCGTCGGGCGACGACCCCGCGTACATCCTGAGCTTCTACCAGGCGATGGCGGGACAGCCCTGCGAGCCATCGCACCTGCTCCTCTTCGATCGGGTGGTCGACGACATCGCCGGGTTCATCGCCGCGCAGGACATCGTCATGGTCGGGGGCGGCAACACCGCGAACATGCTCGCGATCTGGCGCGTTCACGGTGTCGACGCCGCGCTGGGACAGGCGTACGCCGGCGGCACGGTGCTCACCGGGTGGTCGGCGGGCTGCATCTGCTGGTTCGAGGCGGGGATCACCGACTCGTTCACACCCGAGCTCGGTCCGCTCCATGACGGCCTGCGCATCCTTCGCGGGAGCGCGTGCCCGCACTACGACTCGCAAGAGCGGCGGCGGCCCGTCTACGCGCGCGAGCTCGCGGCCGGTCTTCCGGCGGGGATCGCCCTCGAGGACGGCGTCGCCGCGCTCTACGAGGACGAGCGCCGCGTCGCGATCCTGAGCGCACGCGCCGGCGGTAGGGCGTTCGAGGTCGATGAGCGAGGGGAGCGCCCGCTCGAGGTCCGCGAGCTCTAGGCGGTGCGCGGCTCCGGCTTGGACGGATCGATGCCGAGCTCGGCCATCGCCTTCGCGACCTCGGCGGGCCCGTACTGCTCGCAGAGCGCGAGCGCGTGCAGGGAAGCGGTCGCGATGCTCTCCGCGTCGATCTCGAAGTGGCGGCGCAGCGCTTCGCGCGTGTCGCTTCGCCCGAAGCCGTCCGTCCCCAGCGGAACGAACGGGCTTCCCGACCACCGTGCGATCTGGTCGGGCACGGCCTTCAGCCAGTCCGACGCGGCGACGATGGGAGAGTGCCCGCCGAGCACCTCCGTGACGTGCGGCAGGCGCGGCTCGGCCTCGGGGTGCAGGCGATTCCAGCGCTCGATCTCGAGGGCTTCGTTGCGCAGGAGCTGATAGCTCGTGACGCTGTACACGTCCGCGGCGACGTCGTACTTCTCCTGAAGCAGGTCCTGCGCGTTCAGCACCTGCCGCATGATCGAACCCGATCCGAGGAGCGTGACGCGCCGCCGCCGGCCCTCCTCTCCGGGACGGAACAGATAGATGCCGCGGACGATCCCGTCGGCGGCGCCCTCCGGCATCGCCGGCTGCGGGTAGTTCTCGTTGTACAGCGTCAGGTAGTAGAAGACGTCCTCGCCGTCGGCGAGCATCCGCTTGAGACCGTCGCGCACGATGACCGCGGTCTCGTACGCGAACGCCGGGTCGTACGCGCGGATGTTCGGGATCGAGGTCGCGAGCAGCTGGCTGTGCCCATCCTCGTGCTGTAGGCCTTCGCCGTTCAGGGTCGTGCGACCCGCCGTCGCGCCGCAGAGGAAGCCCCGGCCGCGCGCGTCGCCGAACGCCCAGATCTGATCGCCCGTCCGCTGCAGGCCGAACATCGAGTAGAAGACGTAGAAGGGGATCGTCGGCTCGCCGTGGGTGGCGTAGCTCGTGCCCGCGGCGGTGAACGAGGCCATCGAGCCCGCCTCGGTGATGCCCTCCTCGAGGACCTGCCCGTCCAGCGCCTCGCGGTACGGGAGGAGCGTTTCCGCGTCCACCGGCTCGTAGCGCTGACCGAGGGGCGAGTAGATCCCGACCTCCTTGAAGAGCGGATCCATGCCGAACGTGCGCGCCTCGTCGGGGATGATCGGGACGACGCGCTTGCCGATGTTCTTGTCGCGGAGCAGGTTCCGCAGGAGGCGCGTGAAGGCCATCGTCGTCGACGCCGCCGCGCTGCCGGACCCTCGTGGGAACTCCGCGAACGCGGACTCTTCGGGGAGCGCCAGGGGTCTCGCGCGCACGACGCGGTTCGGGACGAATCCGCCGAGCGAGCGGCGCCGTTCGATCATGTAGCGGACCTCCGGCGAGGCGGGGCCGGGGTGGTAGTAGGGCGGGTCCTCGGTGAGCTTGTCGTCGGAGATCGGGAGCTGCAGCCGGTCGCGGAAGATCTTGAGCTCCTCGAAGCTCATCTTCTTCGCCTGGTGCGTGATGTTGCGGGCCTCGACCGACGGGCCGAGGGCCCAGCCTTTCACCGTCTGCGCGAGGATCGCCGTCGGCGCGCCGGTGTGCCGCACGGCGTAGTGGTACGCCGCATAGACCTTCCGATAGTCGTGCCCGCCGCGCCGCAGCGAGCGAAGCTCGTCATCGGAGAGGTGCTCGACGAGCTTGCGCAGGCGCTCGTCCGGTCCGAAGAAGTGCTCGCGGATGTACGCGCCGTCGGCGATGGTCATGCGCTGCGACTCGCCGTCGGTCGTCTCGGCCATGCGATTCACGAGGACGCCGTCGACGTCGCGCGCCAGCAGGTCGTCCCACTCGCGCGACCAGAGCACCTTGATGACGTTCCAGCCCGAGCCCCGGAAGACCGACTCGAGCTCCTGGATGATCTTCCCGTTGCCGCGGACGGGCCCGTCGAGACGCTGCAGGTTGCAGTTCACGACGAACGTGAGGTTGTCGAGGCCCTCGCGCGCCGCGACGTGCAGCGCGCCGAGCGCCTCGGGCTCGTCGCATTCGCCGTCGCCGAGGAAGGCCCAGACCCGTGAGCCCGAGGTGTCTTTCATGCCGCGGTGCTGCAGGTAGCGGTTGAAGCGGGCCTGGTAGATCGCGGCGAGGGGGCCGAGCCCCATCGACACGGTCGGGAATTCCCAGAACTCGGGCATGAGCCTCGGATGTGGATAGCTCGACAGGCCCTCTCCGGGAACGACCTCGCGGCGGAAGTGGTCGAGCTGCGACTCGCTGAGGCGTCCTTCGACGAACGCGCGCGCGTAGATGCCCGGGGCGGCGTGCCCCTGGAAGAAGATCTGGTCGCCGGCGGCGCCGTCGTCCTTGCCGCGGAAGAAATGGTTGAAGCCGACCTCGTAGAGGCTGGCGGCGGACGCGTAGGTGGCGAGGTGGCCGCCGATGCCTTCGAAGCGATGGTTGGCGCGAACGACCATGGCCATCGCGTTCCACCGGATGAGCCGGCGGATGTGGAGCTCCATCTCTTCGTCGCCGGGGAAGTACGGCTCCTGCTCCGGCGAGATCGTGTTGATGTACCGCGTCTGGGTGAGCGGCGGAAGGCCGACGTGGAGCATCCGCGCCCGCTTGAGCAGCTTGTAAAGGACGAACCGAGCGCGGTCGCTGCCGGACTGCTTCACGAGCGCGTCGAGTGAGTCGATCCACTCCTGCGTCTCGTCCGGGTCGATGTCGGGGAGCTGATGCTTGAACTCGTCGAAGATGTCGTGCATCTCGCGCATCTCTCACATGATGTTAAGGGGCGGTCGGCATGCCGGATGCGGCACCGGTCGGCGGAGGTGTTCCGACATGTGTCTCAATTGCGGCTGTGGAGAACATGACCAGCGTCACAAGCCCGGCGACATCACCATCGGCGATCTCAAGCAGGCAGCGAAGAACCACGACATGGACGTCGAGACCGCCGTCCAGAACTTCGTGACCTCGACCGAAGAGCTGAAGCAGGCGGGACGCATCTAGCGACGTAGACTCGTCGCGTGGAAGATCGCCCGCGGCGCAGACGATTCCGATCCCGCAGACCGAAGCTGCCGCCGCGGCCGACCGAGGCGCCGTCGGCTCGCGGTGTGCAGCGCGCGCCGCAGGCGCGCCCGGACCGCCGCCCCGCGCAGTCGCGTGGGGACCGCCGTCCGGATCGTGCACGCGGACGAGGCCCCGCACGACCGCGTGACGAGATACGCGCCGGGACGCCCTGCGTGATCCTCATGGACTGCCGCGAGGGCGAGCCGGACCGCACCGGAGCGACCGCGGTGTTCGAGGGGTTCTTCGATCTCGAGACGGGCGAGCCGCGACGCGGCGGCGCGGGCGTCCCGCGGCTGCGCGTCGGCGACGAGCGTCTCTGGGGATTCGAGTGCTGGTGGCGCGTGGATCCGGAGCGCGCGGGTCTGACCGCGGACGATCGCGAGCAGCTGGAGACGTCGAAGCGTCTCCTCCGCGGTCTGTTGCGTGACGCGCGCCGAAGCGGCGGCTTCCGGGGCGCGCTACCGGCGAGGACTTAGGCCGGGGTGATCTTCTCCGCCTGCGGCTTGCCGCGACGCGGATCCATGCCCTTCTCGTAGGTCACGCTCTGACCCTCGCGAAGGGTGTCGAACGCGTCACCTTCCACCTGCGACCGGTGGAAAAAGATGTCCGAGCCGTCCTCGGTCTGGATGAAGCCGAAGCCCCTGTCGCCGACGAGCTTCTTGATCGTTCCGTTGGCCACTTGTCCTCCACGTGCGCGGGCACGTCTTCGTGTTGTTTGCTCAGGATGTTAGAGCCTGGAGTAGCCGCCGGTACTAGGACCATTCCGGTACCAGCGCACCCTCCCCTGTGACTAGGCCGGACGGCTGAGCGCGCCGACCATGCCCAGCACGCGTGCCGGAGGACGAATTGCGGCGCGCGGGGCAGGGGAGCCAATGCGTCGGCCGCGCGTCCGCTTCTGGCAGAAGGTCCTCGCCGCCCTTCTCATCGTGGGCGTGGCGCCGATCGCCCTCGTGAGCGCCGTCTCGACGCACAACACCCGGAACGACCTCACGTCGCTCGGCGTCACGAACATCCGTCAGCGCTCCACCTCGACCGCGAACGCGATCGACGCGTACCTCGCGAGCCGCCTCGGCGACATCATCCTCGTGGCGAAGCTCCCCGACATCGTGCGATACGCGACGAACCTCGGCGACCAGAACGCGCGCGCGGCCGCACGCGTCGCGCTCTCTGCCGCCGCGGCCAGGGCGCCGGAGTACGAGTCCGTCGCCGTCGTCGACCCCAAAGGGACGATCGTCGCGGCCTCGGTCCCGACGGACGAGGGCACGAGCGTCGCCTTTCGCGAGTACTTCCTGAGCGCGATGAAGGGCGATCCGTACGTCAGCGACCCGTCGTACTCGGTCATCACGAACAAGCCCG
>DATBKH010000031.1:0-11832 GCA_036555955.1 Candidatus Limnocylindria bacterium
TGGGGGCGATGCTCTGCAACGCGGTCGCGTACTCGCTCTATCTCTTCGTCAGCGAGGCGTGGCAGGCCTTTGCCGTCGCGGCCCTGGTCGGCGTCGGCACCGGCGCGTACGGACCAAGCCAGCAGAGCCTGGTCGCGCGCCTCGTCGGCCCGGAGACGAGGCATCGCGTCTTCACGCAGAACCGGATGTTCTCGCTGCTCGGGCTGGGACTCGGGGGAATCGTCGGCGGCGCGATAGCGGCCGGCGAGCGGGTCTCCGACTACGAGATCCTGCTCGTGCTCGACGTCGCCACGTTCCTGTGCTTCGCGCTCATGCTCGCACCCATCCCGATCGCGCGAGCCGTGCCGGCGCCGGTGTCCTCTGGCGCCGGCTATCTGGCGGCGCTCCGCGATGCGAGCCTCGTGCGCCTTTGCGTCGTGAACCTCGTCCTCGTGAGCGCGGGCATCGCCCCGATGCTCGTGCTGATGCCCGCCTACGCGAAGCTGTACGGCGGCGTGAACGAGGGGACGATCGGGCTCATCTACGCGATCAACACGACGACCATCCTCATCGGGCAGATCCCGATCACGCGTTTCGCCGAGGGCAAACGGCGCATGCCCCTCCTCGCCCTCGGCACGCTCCTTTGGATCATCGCGTGGTCCGCGATGCTTGCGGGCGCGAGCCGACCCGCCGGCGTCGCGGCGGTGCTCATCGGCGCCGCCGTCATCATCTACGGGATCGGGGAGTGCCTCTACAGCGCCGTCGTCGTTCCGACGGTCGCCGCGATCGCTCCGGACGCGCTGCGCGGCCGCTACCTCGCGGTGATGGGTCTCAGCTGGCAGGGCGGGTTCATGCTCGGTCCGGCCGTCGGCGGATCGCTCCTGGTCGCGGGTCCCCTTGGCCTGCCGCTCGTCTGCGCCCTGGCCTGCCTCGTCGCGGTGGCCGGCGCGCTGGCGCTCGAGCGCGGTCTGCCGCCCGGACATACGCGGACCCCGCGCGTCGCGCGTCCGCGCGACGCGGCATCATCCGCCGCGATGAAGTGGATCACGCGCGAGCATCCGCGCGTCGATCGGGTCGCGTGCCCGTGGCTCATCGAGAAGTTCGTCGACAAGGACGCCGAGTTCGTCTACGTGCCCGCCGACCGCGTCATTGCCGAAGCGAAGCGTCTGGACGCAACGCCCTTCGACGTGAAGGACGCGGAGCTCGGGCATCACGGCGCGGAGTGCAGCTTTGACGCGATCGTCCGCAAGTACCGCCTGGACGCCGACCCCGCGCTCGCGTACATGGCGCGCGTCATCCGCGGCGCCGACACCGCCGACAAGACGCTCACGCCGGAGTCGGTCGGTATCGAAGCGCTGCTCGAAGGGATCCGTCTCGTGCATCACCCCGACGACCAGCGCCAGCGCGAGGCGTCGCGTCCGGTCCTCGACGCTCTCTACCGGTACTGCCGGGAGAAAGCCGCCTAGCTCGCGGCGGTCAGCGCCTTCGCGAGGTCGTCCGCGTCGCTGTAATCGCGATCGTCGATCCGCTCGATCGCGCCGAGCACCGTCGGCCCGACGCTCGTCTCCCGCGCCGCGCGCACGATGTCGGATTTGGCGATCGGATACTCGAGACCCTTGACGAACTGGTGCGCGACTTCTGTGGCGTTCATTTCCTGCATGCCGCCGTTACAGCGAGCGCCGTGCCAGGGCCACCGGCAACTCCGCGGCGCGGCTCGCCGATGATCGGAGGCCGGCGGCGACCTGCTCCCGGTAGCCGACGGAGTTGTACGCGCAGAAGGGGATCATCCGGCCGTCCGGGACCAGGAACTCCACGCAGCACTTCATCACGTTCTTCACGTTGAAGGTCCACGGGTCCATGAAGTCCCGCGTGTTGATCATGAAAACATGGCGCGCGACGTCGCGAGGCGTGTGCTGACTGAGGGGCAGCTGCGAACGGCAGGCGGTGCAGCGGTCGGCGCCGCGACCGAGCTCGACGGCGCGATGGACGTCGTCCGCGGCGCGGTCCGAACCCACCGGGGCCGACGAGCTCCAGAGGCGCTCCAGGATCGCGAGGAGATCGTCGCCGACCCTCGGCAGCGTGCGGTTCTTCAGATAGTCGAGGTGCGTGTCGATGTCGACGAGACGGGTGATCGGCGTCACGCCGGATCCGTCGATGAGCGCGTACGTGACGAAGTTGCACGTCGGCATGCAGCACGGCACCGGGACGAAGTCGTCGACGACGAACCGGCCGGCGGTCTGTTCGGCGAGCGCACCGAGCACATCCGGGATCGTCACGCGCGTCATGGGGTCCGCTGCGACGTGCCGCTGAGCGCGGAAAGCCGGCTGGAAGTTCACGCCGAACACGGCGGGATGCGAGAGGCCGAATTCGACGATCCGGCCGACCTCATGGAGGTTCACATCGCGTTCGATCGCCGCCACGAGCACCACTCGCGCGTCGGTCTGCGCGAGGCGGTCGAGAGCGCGGAGCTTCGTCTCGATGAGATCGGGCCTGCCGCGCAGGACAGCGTTGGTCCGCTCGTCGAAGCCGTCGAACTGCAGGTAGATGTGTGGCCGGAGCCTGGCGATCCCCTCGAGCAGCGCGTCGTCCCGCGCGATCCGGATCCCGTTCGTATTGATCATCACGTACGAGATGCCCTTCTGCTGGGCGAGCTCCACGAAGTCGAGGATCCGCGGGTGAAGAGTGGGCTCGCCGCCGGAGAACTGCACGACCTCGGGCTCTCCCTCGGCGGCCACGAACGTGTCGAGCATGGCGTCGACCTGCTCGTACGTGAGCTCGAAGCCGGTCTTCGCCAGGTGCGTGCCGGAGTTCGCGAAGCAGAGCGGACAATCGAGATTGCACGCCGAGTTCACTTCGATGAGCGCGAGGCAGGCGTGCTGCTGATGCTCGGGGCAGAGCCCGCAGTCGAGTGGGCATCCGTCCTTCACTTCGGTCTGGAAGCGCAGCGGGATGGTCCCCGGCTTGTTGTGCCCCTGGATCCGCGTGTAGAGCGCGGCATCGCCGAAGACGAGGGCCTCGAACTGCCCGTGCTCGGGGCAGCGCTTTCGCATGACGACCTTCCCGGCCCGCAGGTGGATCTGGGCGTCGATCACGCGCCGGCATGTGGGACAGAGGGACCGCGTGATCTCCCAGAGGATCGAATCGCGGTCGGTCCGTGGGGTCGCCGTCCTCATCGGAAGCCAGTCGAACATACGACGGAGAGGAAGACCGCGGCAAGCAGTCCGAGCGCGATGAGCGCGCCGATGCAGCCGAGGCCCCCGATCGCCATCCACGGGCGGTAGATCCCCGCGGTGATGAGGAAGAGGACCGGAAAGACGAACGCGACCAGGGGCGCCCACGCTTCCCGCGCGAAGTCGGCGATCAGCGCCGGCGTCCCGACGAGCAGGACCGCGAAGATGAGGAAGCCGATGAAGAAGTCGTTCTGCTTCTCGGAGCGCGACGCGTAGACCTTGCGCTTCATACGGCGACGACCCGAGCGGCGCCACGCCGGTACCGGTACAGGGCGTACGCCCCGAGGGCGATGAGCGCGAGCAGGCAGACGTACTGCTGGGCGGTGAGCCCGAGCCACACCACGTCGTTGTTCCGCACGAACTCGACGAAGAACCGGAAGACGGCGTACCCGCCGATCCCGAGCTTCAAAAGGTTGCCGTTCTGCATCGCCGGACGGTCGCGGAGCACGAGGAGCGCTCCGAACCAGAGGAGATTGAACGCCGAGTCATAAAGCGGCGCCGGGTGCACGAGGTAGTCGACGCCTGGGGCCGGCACCCCGACCGGCAGCGTCGTCGGCTTTCCGATGCCGTCCTCGCCCGAGAAGAAGTCGCCGAGCCGTCCGACCGCCATCCCGAGCGCCATCGCCGGCGCGAACGCGTCGCAGGTACACGTCCTTCCGGAAAGGTGGCTTGCGATGTATCCGCCGACGTAGCCGCCGGCGATGCCTCCGAGGATCGAGCCCGGCCCGAGGCGGGGATCGAAGATCGCGTAATGCCCGAGCGCGTCCAGGGCCGATGGTCCGACGAAAAGGATCATGGAGACCCTGGCGCCCAGAGCGCCGCCGACGAACGCCGCGGTGGCGATGAGAGCCGTATGGCCGCGCGACCACCCGCGGCGTCGTGCCTCCCAAAGGAGAACTGCGAGGCCCGCGAGTAGACCGAGAACGAGGAAGAAGCTGTGCGAGTAGATCTGCAGGCCGCCGACCTCGAAGAGGACCGGACGCACGGCGGGAGTATCGCAGCAGGGGGCAAATGGTCCCTGTCCTACTCTCAGCGCCTGTGAAGACCACCGATCGCCTTTCGGAGATGCGCGCGAAGGCGGCCGCCGGGGGCGGCGACCAGCGCGTCGCGCAGCAGCACGCGAAGGGGAAGCTCACCGCGAGAGAGCGCGTCGACCTCGTCCTGGACGAAGGCTCCTTCACCGAGCTCGACGCGTTCGTCCTCGCGAGGCCGACGGAGCTCATTCCGGACGACGAGCGCGTGATGGGCGACGGCGTCGTCACGGGGTTCGGCCGTATCGATGGCCGGACCGTGTACATCTTCTCGCAGGACTTCACGGTGTTCGGCGGATCGCTCGCCGAAGCGCACGCTCAGAAGATCTGTAAGGTCATGGACCTCGCGGTGAAGACGGGCGCGCCGATCATCGGTCTCAACGACTCCGGCGGGGCGCGGATCCAGGAGGGCGTCGTCTCGCTCGGCGGCTACGCCGACATCTTTCTGCGCAACGTGATGGCGTCGGGCGTCGTGCCGCAGATCTCCGCGATCATGGGTCCCTGCGCCGGCGGAGCGGTCTACTCGCCCGCGATCACCGACTTCGTCGCGATGGTCCGCGACACGAGCTACATGTTCGTGACCGGTCCGAACGTCGTGAAGACCGTCACCCACGAGGACGTCACCTTCGACGAGCTCGGCGGCGCCGACGTGCATGCTCGCAAGTCCGGCGTCGCGCACTTCGAAGCGGACGACGAGGTGACGTGCGCCGCGCTCATCCGCCGGCTCGTCGGGTTCATCCCCTCCAACAACCTCGACCCGGCGCCGATCGTCGCGAGCGAGGACGCGCCGGACCGCGAAGACGGCTCGCTCGACGACATCGTCCCCGCCGCCTCCAACAAGCCCTACGACATGAGGGAGGTGATCCGGCGCGTCGTCGACGACGGCGACACGCTCGAGGTCCACGAGGGCTGGGCGCAGAACATCATCTGCGCGTTCGCGCGGCTCGACGGCCGGAGCGTCGGCGTCGTCGCCCAGCAGCCGATGGTCCTCGCGGGCGTCCTGGACATCGATGCGTCCATCAAGGCCGCGCGCTTCGTCCGGTTCTGCGACGCGTTCAACATCCCGCTCGTCACCTTCGTGGACGTGCCCGGCTTCCTTCCCGGGACGGGCCAGGAGCACGCCGGCATCATCCGCAACGGCGCGAAGCTCCTCTACGCCTACGCGGAGGCGACCGTCCCGAAGCTCACCGTGATCACGCGGAAGGCCTACGGCGGCGCGTACGACGTCATGTCGAGCAAGCACCTGCGCGGCGATTACAACGTCGCCTGGCCGAGCGCCGAGATCGCGGTCATGGGTCCCGAGGGCGCCGTCAACGTCATCTACCGCGACGAGATCGCGAAGGCCGACGATGCCGACGAACGGCGCAAGCAGCTCGTCGACGAATACGTCGAGCGATTCGCGAACCCCTACGTCGCCGCGGCTCGGGGCTACATCGACGACGTCATCGAGCCGCGCGAGACGCGGCCGCGGCTCATCGCCGCGCTACGCACGCTCGCGACAAAGCGGGACACCAATCCGCGGCGCAAGCACGGCAACATCCCGCTCTGAGGGGGAGCGCGTCCGACCTCCACGGAGGATGCCGGCGTCCGTCCTCGTCGCGAACCGCGGCGAGATCGCGGTGCGCGTCATCCGTACCTGCCGCGAGCTCGGCGTGCGCACGATCGCCGTCTACAGCGACGTCGACCGTGACGCGCGCCATGTCGCGTTTGCCGACGCCGCGTATCCGATCGGACCGGCGGCGCCTCGCGAGAGCTACCTGAACGCGGCCCGGATCATCGAGGTCGCGCGCCGCGCCGGCGCCGAGGCGATCCATCCGGGATACGGGTTCCTTTCGGAAAACGCGGACTTCGCGGAGGCGGTGGCGGCCGCGGGCATCACCTTCGTCGGACCGCCCGCCGCGGTGCAGCGGCTCCTCGGTGAGAAGACCGCGGCGCGCCGCCTCGCCCGCGAGGCCGAGGTCCCCGTCGCCGAGGGCACCGATCCGCTCGCGGACGTCGCTGCCGCGCGCGCCGCTGCGAAGAAGATCGGCTTTCCCGTACTGCTGAAACCCGCGGGCGGCGGAGGCGGGAAGGGCATGCGGCTCGTGAGCCGCGAGGCCGACCTGGAGGCGGCGTGGCGCGGCGCGACGGGAGAGGCGACGACGGCGTTCGGCCAGCCGGCGCTGTACCTCGAGCGCGCGATCGAATCGGCACGTCACATCGAAGTGCAGATCTTCGCGGACCGGCTGGGGAACGCTGTCTGGCTCGGCGAGCGCGACTGTTCTGTGCAGCGACGCCATCAGAAGCTCATCGAGGAGACACCGGCTCCGTCGATCGACGATCGGCTGCGGCAGGCGCTCGGCGCCGCGGCCGTACGCATCGCCAAGGCGGCGCGGTATGAGAACGCGGGCACGGTCGAGTTCCTCGTCGAGCCCTCGGGCCGTTTCTATTTCCTCGAGGTGAACACACGGCTGCAGGTCGAGCACCCCGTGACCGAGCTGGTGACCGGCCTCGACCTCGTCGCGCTCCAGCTCCACGTCGCGGGCGGCGAGCCGCTGCCGTTCGGCCAACCGGACGTGACGCGGACCGGGGCCGCGATCGAGTGCCGCATCACCGCGGAGGACCCGTTCGCCAAGTTCCTCCCAGCGAGCGGCGTGATCGCCCTGGCCCGCGAGCCGGCCGGCCCCGGTATCCGGGTCGACTCCGCGCTCTTTGACGGCATGAGCGTTCCGACGGACTACGACCCGCTCGTCGCGAAGGTCATCGCGCACGGCCGGGACCGCGGCGAAGCGCTCGCGCGCATGCGCCGCGCGCTCGGCGAGATGCGCGTCGCCGGCATCCCAACGTCGCTGCCGTTCCACCGGTTCGCCTTCGCCGACGGCGATTTCATCGCCGGCCGGTACGACACGACGTACGTCGAGCGGTGGGACCGGCGCGAACCGCCGGTGCTCTCGGACAACGCCGTCGCGGCGGCCACGATCGCGGCGACCCTCGCGACGCGCGCGCGGACCGAGCGCCGCCCCGCGCCGACCGCCGACGGGGCGTGGACCCGCGCGGCTCGCGAGGAGGCGCTCCGCTGATGCGCTACGAGGTCACGCTCGACGATCGCTCCGTGCGGCTCGAGCTCACGTCCGACGGGCGCTTCACCGTGGATGACCGCGTGATCAACGCGGACGTGCGCCAGACCGCGCGCGCCCGGCAATGGTCCGTCACGGTCGAGGGCGAGAGCTACGAAGTGACCGTCGTCACGCTGGACCCGCTTCGTCTCGACGTGAACGGCGTCGACGTTCAGGCGACCGTGACCGACGAGCGGGCGCTGCGCGCGAATCGCGGCGTCGCCGGGACGCGGAGCGGCCGGGTCGAGCTTCGGGCGCCGATGCCCGGACTCTTGAAGGCGGTGCACGTGAACGAGGGGGACCGGGTCGAGCGCGACGCCGCGCTCGCGACGCTCGAAGCGATGAAGATGGAAAACGAGCTCCTGGCCCCGTCCGCGGGCCGTGTCACGAAGGTCGGCGCCGCGGCCGGGGCGAAGGTCGAGGCCGGCGCCGTTCTCTTCGTCATCGCCGGTGAGTAGGCGCCGCCGCGGCGCGATCGCCGCTGGAGCGATCGCGGTGCTGCTCATCGCGAGCATCGTGCTGACCGGCCTCATCCTCGTGTACCGGCCGCTCGCGACGATCGACGGCGAGTACCGCCTCCTCGGGCTCGATCAGCGCGCGGAAGTCCTCCGCGACAGCTACGGCGTACCCCACATCTACGCACGGACGGCGCACGACCTCTTCTACCTACAGGGTTACGTGACCGCGCAGGACCGCCTCTTCCAGATGGACCTGTATCGCCGCGCCGGCTCGGGCCGTCTCGCGGAGGTGCTGGGCGAGCCCGCCCTCGAGTCGGACATCCGCTTCCGCACCCTCGGCGTCGCTCGTGTCGCCGCGGAGGAGCTGCGTCTGCTGAGCGGCGACACTCGGGCGAACCTCGAGGCGTACGCCGAGGGGGTGAACAAGTTCCTGCAGCAGCACGGCGACTCGTTGCCGCTCGAGTTCGTGATCCTGGGGTACAAGCCCGAGCTCTGGTCGGCCGTCGACTCGGTCGTGGTCACCAAGCTGCAGGCGTACGACGCCGCCGGGAACGTCGATCAGGAGCTGTTGCGCGCCGGCCTCGCGGCGCGATTCGGCGGCACGGCGGTCCTCGCGACGCTCATGCCCGATCCATCGGGGCTCGTCGCGACCTCAGACCAGCGCGCGTGGTCGCTCGTCGCGCCGTACCTCTCGAGTGGCGGCGGACACCCGGCGTCCACGCTCTCCGCTCTGCTCCCCGGCGAGGGCTCGGGCACCGGTTCCAACTGCTGGACGGTCTCCGGCTCGCGCACCACCACCGGCAAACCGCTCCTCGCGGGCGACCCGCACCTCGCGGTCCGCAACCCGTCGATCTGGTACGAGGTCGGCCTCGAAGGGGCGGGCTACAAGCTCGTCGGGTTCTCGTTCGCGGGGATCCCGGGCGTCGTCATCGGGCACAACGACCGGATCGCCTGGACCTTCACGTACGCGTACGCGGACACGCAGGACCTCTTCGTCGAGCGGCAGGACCCGGCCGATCCCCGCCGCTACGAATACAAAGGAGCGTTCGAGGCGGCCACCTTCGTGCGCGAGACGATCGCCGTGAAAGGCCGACTCGATCCCGTCGTGGTCGACGTCGCGATCACTCGCCACGGGCCGATCATCACGCCGCTCCTCGAAGGCCAGGCCGCTCCGCTCGCGCTGCGCTGGACCGCGCTCGATCCCGGCCTGCTCGTGGAGTTCGTCTTTGCCGTCGCGCGGGCCCGCGACTGGCAGGAATTCCGAGCGGCCGCCGCGAATTTCCGCGGAGCCGCGGTCTCGGCCTGTTACGCCGACGTCGACGGACACATCGGCTACCAGCTCATCGGCCAGCTCCCGGCACGGAAGGGCGACGGGCAGATGCCCGTGCCGGGCTGGACCGGCGAGTACGACTGGACCGGCGTCGTTCCCGCGTCGGAGAACCCGAGCGTGTTCGACCCGCCGAGCGGCCTGATCGTCAACGCGAACGATCGGCCGACCCAGGATCCGCACGCGGTCGGCTACGCCGGGGAATGGCATCCGCCGTTCCGCGCCGGATACATCACGGGTCGGCTCGCAAATCTCGGCAAGGCCGACATCGCGGCGATGCGCGACATCCAGACCGACTACGCGTCGGTTCCCGTGGCGCGCTGGCGCGACGCGATCCTCGCGGCGACGCCGCGGAGCGATCTCCAGCGGCGCGCGCAGAGCCTCGTGCGCGATTGGGACGGGACGCTGGCGGTGGGGTCGGGCGGCGCCGCGGTCACCGAGACGTGGCTCCACGCGATGATCGGACGCGTCTTCGGCGACAAGCTCGGACCGGATCTGTATCACGACTATCTCGTTCACGGGCCCGCGGCGTTCGCGCTCTACCAGCTTCTCGCGCGCCAGGACGATCCGTGGTTCGCGCAGGCCGACGACCCGACGGCGCAGAGCCGCGACGCGACATCCTCCCTCGCGCTCGAGGACGCGACGCGGGAGCTCGTGCAACGCATAGGCAGCGACCCGCAGAAGTGGCGCTGGGGCGATCTCCACACGATCACGTTCGCGCACCCCCTCGCGATCGGCCCGCTCGCGCTCCTTCTGAACATCGGACCGCTGCCGCGGGCCGGCGACGGCTTCTCGGTGAACAACGGCGCGTACGACCCGTCGGCGCCGTACAAGCAGATCACCAACGCGTCGGAGCGGATGATCGTGGACCTGTCCGATCTCGATAACTCACTGTCGATCACGCCCGAGGGGCAGTCCGGACAGCCCGGGTCCAAGTACTGGGGCGACCAGACGCCGCTCTGGAACGAGGGCAGGTACAAGCCGATGCGCTTCTCGCGCGAGCGCCTCGGACACATCGACGGAGCGCTGGTTTTCCGACCGCGCTGAAACAGCTCGCTGGCTGTTCGTCGCGTAACGCCGCGAGTACTACGCGGCGATAGCCCGGTCGGGTGGTTCACTGCTGCGCGCGCGACCCGAATCATCTCTGGCCTGGTGGGTCGACAAATCCGTCGGCGCGTGTGGGTCGCGCTCCTCTTGGTTCTGGTGTCGTGCGGAGCGGCCGCCGGTCCAATGCCCGAGCGGCCGCCGCATCTCGACGTCGCGACCGGCCTTGTCCTTCGACTCGAGGATGTTGCCCCGGGCGCCATCGTGATGAGCGACGACACGGTCGACCCAGCACACGTCGCCGCGCTGCTCGGGCTTACCGTGGACTCGCCCGATTTCGTGAGGCTCGGCTTCGAAGGCGCGTACTCGCGCGAGTTCGCATGGGCTGCGAGCTCCGATCATCCGCGCGTCCTGGCCAGCATGACGATGCTGTTCAAGGACGGGCCGAGCGCCCATCGCGTGCTCTCGTCAATCGACAAAAGGTCCGTCGCGTCCCGCACGCCGAGCTTCTCAGTCGGCGCGCCGATCGGGGATGAAACGGTCGGCTCGGTCCAAGACGCGACCGTGACGACGGCCGCCGGTGAACGGACGGAGTCGACGGTGTTCGTCGCCTTCCGGCATGCGAATGCGCTGAGCATCGTGCTCGCCGACGGCCTCGAGCCGGACGAGGACCCGCTCGCGGTCGTTGCCCTCGCACGGCGACAGCTCAGCCTTCAGCTCGCCGTCGCGCCGCGAGGCATCCCGCTTCCGCCGGATCCGAGGCCGGTCCACGCCACTTCAGACAAGCACGTCTTCGCGTCCGAGCTCGTCCTGGTGGCCGCCGACCTGCCGGCGGGAATGCGTCTGGCCGCTGATGGACCGATGAGCGCCACCGACTTCGCGAGCGGCGATGCTGACCTCGAGGCGGCGCTGTACGACAACCGCGTGCAGCAGACCTACGGCCGCAGGTTCACGCGGAAGCCGCAGTTCGGAAAGGAGCCGACCTCGATCACCAGCGCGACCGCGGTCTTCTACGACAGCGAAGGCGCCCGCCGCAGCTTCGACGCGATGGGCGACTCGATGAGCGCGAACCGCGCCGTGCTCCTCGGTGGCATCGATGTCGGCGACGAGGCGGTCATCTACCGCTTCGATCAGCGCGCCGACGACGCGACGTACATCGACGTACTGCTCCGGCACCGGAACGCCCTCGGCCTGATCGAGATCCGCTTTGAAGGCGACGGCTTCAACGCGTCGCTCGCGCTCAGCCTCGCCGAGCGACTGGTCTCGTACGCGCTCGCCGACATGGAGATGCTGAAGCCGTTCCCTTGACCAGCCCCGCGTAGCATCGCCACATGCCGAAGCGCAGCCGCGACCGCGCGGAGTGGGAGCGCCGAGGCTACGGCGAGGCGACGCGGCGCGTTCCCGAGCGCGGCAAGTTCGAGACGACCTACGGCGCCCCGCTGCCGCCGATCTTCGACCCCGACGGCGGCGACCCGGGCCTGCCCGGCGAACCGCCCTACACGCGCGGCATCCAGCCGACGATGTACCGCGGCCGGCTCTGGACGATGCGGCAGTACGCGGGGTTCGGCAGCGCCGAAGAGTCGAACGCACGCTACCGGTATCTGCTCGAGCACGGACAGACCGGCCTCTCGGTCGCGTTCGATCTGCCGACGCAGATGGGCTACGACG
>DATBKH010000032.1:0-5543 GCA_036555955.1 Candidatus Limnocylindria bacterium
GGCGACATCGCGAATTGGAGCAGCGTCCGTGTCCCCAACATTCGCGCGGCGCTCGAGCGGCTGAAGGGCATCCGCCGCTTCGTCGACGATCAAGGACGGGAGCTCGTCGATCTCGCGCGCGCCCCGCGGCCGCCTGAAGACACGCCGGCGCCGGCGCGCTTCCTCGCGCGGTTTGACGCGGCCATCCTCGGCCACGTCGCGTCCGAACGCACGCGCATCCTTCCCGAAGCCTTCCGCAAGAAGGTCATCTTCGCGGCCGAGGTCTGGCAGACGTTCCTCGTCGACGGGTTCGTGGCCGGACGCTGGACGATCGCGGTCACGCCGAAGGTGGCGACGGTCGAGCTGCAGCCGTTCAAGCGGCTCGCGAAGGCGGACCGCGCTGCGCTCATCGACGAGGGCGAGCGTCTCGTGCGGTTCTACGCGCCCGAAAGCCGCTCCCACGCGGTGCGCTGATGAAGCGATCGGCCGCCGACCTTCCGCTGCTTTCGCATCGCGAGCTCAACCGCGCGATGCTCGCGCGGCAGCTGCTGCTCGAGCGGGCGAGCGTCGCGGTCGTCCCGGCGATCGAGCGGCTCGCGGCGTTGCAGGCGCAGTGGGCGCCCTCGCCGTACATCGCGCTCTGGTCGCGCATCGCGGCGTTCGACCGCGGCAAGCTCTGGTCCGCCATCGAACGGCACCAGGTCATCCGCGCGCGACTCATGCGCGGGACGCTCCACCTCGTGTCGGCCAAAGACTTCTACGCGTACGCCGTCGCGACGCAGGATCTCCAGCGCGGCGCCTGGAATCGCCTGCAGATCGGACGGGGCGTCGACCCGAAGGAGGTCGCCGCGCTCGCGATCGCGTACGCAAGAGAGCCGCGGCTGAAGGAAGACGTTCTCGCGCACGTTCGCGAGCGGGTCGGCGGCCGGCTCGGCGGGCCGTTCAACTGGCTCGTCTGGCGCTTCGTCAGCGCGCACGCGGATCTGGTCACGGCACCGCCGGGCGGGCGCTGGGATTACGGCGGCACCGACGCTCCGTACGTCGCGGCCCGTCACTGGATCGCGAAAGGCGAACGTCCCTCGGAGGTCGCTGCGCTCGAGCTGCTCGTCCGCCGCTGCATCGGCGCGTTCGGCCCGGTCACGCTCGCCGACATCGCGAAGTTCGCCGGACAGGTGCCGGCACGGGTGCGGCCCGCGCTCGAGCGCATCGCCCCGAAGCTCGCCCGGTTTCGGGATGACGCGGGCCGGCTCTTGTACGACCTCCCGCGTGCGCCGCGGCCGCCCGCGGAGGCGCGTGCGCCGGTCCGGTTTCTGCCGCGCTACGACGAGGTCCTCATCGCGTATCAGCATCGCGACCGGCTCATCGCGCCGCAGCACCGCGCGGCGGTCTACAGCAAGAACGCGATCGTCGAAGCGGTCGTGCTCGTCGACGGCTACGCGGCGGGCACCTGGGCATTCGCGGGCGACACGAAAGAGGTGGCCATCCGTATCACGCCGTTCGGGCGGCTCGCTCCCGCCGATCGCTCGGCGGTGATCGCCGAAGGCGAGCGTCTGGGACGGTTTCTCGCTATCGAGGCGGCGACCGTGGCCGTGCGGTTCGCATGACCCGCGCCATCCTGCACTGCGACCTGGACGCGTTCTACGCGTCGGTGGAGCAGCGCGACCATCCCGAGTACCGCGGCAAGCCGGTCGTCGTCGGCGGCGGCCCGAACGAGCGAGGCGTCGTGATGGCGGCGTCCTACGAGGCCCGCGCTTTCGGCGTGAAGTCGGCGATGCCCCTCGCGATCGCGTCGCGCCTCTGTCCCGACGCGATCTACGTCCCCGGCGACTTCGACCGGTACCTGGACGCATCGGATGCGGTCATGGCCGTCTTCGACGAGCGAACGCCCCTGGTCGAGCCGATCTCGCTCGACGAGGCGTTCCTCGACGTTACCGCGACCGAGCATCTGTTCGGGGGGCCGCTTGCGATCGCGAAAGACATCAAGCGAGACGTCCGTGACCGCTGCGGGCTCGTCGTCTCCGTCGGCGTCGCGACCAACAAGCTCTGCGCCAAGATCGGCTCGGACCTGCGAAAGCCGGACGGTCTGGTAGTCGTACCGGCCGGCGGCGAGGCGGCCTTCCTCCGTCCACTGCCGCTCGAGCGGTTGTGGGGCGTCGGTCCGCGGACGCGCGAGGTCCTGGCCGGTTGGAACATCCGAACGATCGGCGAGCTCGCCGCGTTCGACCGGGCGACGCTCGAAACGCGTCTCGGCGAGCACGGCTCGGACATCTGGGAGCGGGCCAACGGCATCGACGAGGGGGAGGTGCAGAGCGAGCACGTCCCGAAGTCGGTCGGCCACTCGCATACCTTCGGTGAGAACACGCTCGATCCCGCGAAGATCGAGTCGACACTCCTTCGGCTCGCCGAAGGCGTCGGCCGCAGGCTCCGCGAGCACACGCTTCACGGACGCACGATCACCATGACGCTACGTGTTGCGCCATTCGAGACGCGAACGCGACAACGCACCCTCGCCGACCCCACCAACGACGACGTCACCATCTTTCGCATCGCGCGACAGCTGCTTCGCGCCGCGCTCGCGGAGGACCGCGCCGGTGGTCGCACCAGTCCGGTCCGTCTGATCGGCGTGTCGGTGTCCGGCGTGAGCGCGGGCGAGCAGCTCGGGTTGTTCGAGTCGGCGAGGCACGCTCGCTTGAATGCCGCCCTCGACGCGGTGCGTGCGCGATTCGGTGATGCCGCTCTCGACCGGGCGAGTGCACGAGAGGTAAAGGAACGTCGTCGGCTCAGCGGACACCGGTCGCGATGAGCGTCAGCGATGTGGATGCGACTGTGGACACGAACACGCTCGCCTGTGGAGAACTCTGTGGAGAAGTTCGTGGACAGAAGTCTTGTTCGCTCCCGGCGGCGTGCTGATGATGCGCGAGGCCATCAAGGCGAAGGGGATGGAAGGGGTGCCCGAAGACGACGTCGCTCAGGTGGCGATCGATTTCATCACGTTCTGTTTGGCGAGGCGCGCGGTCGAGTGGCCATTCCTGTACGACGAGATGTGCTACGTGGCGTCGAACAAGCTGTATCGCGGTCTTGGGTACGAAGAGCTTCGCGAGGCTGGGATCGACCTGACGTTGAGCGGCCTGGTGAGGACGAGCCGTATCGCGAACGAGGTGACGAGGCGGCGGGGACTCCGCGAGCGACCCCTGCGGGACGGACTCTTGGCGGCGAGCTGATCGCGTGAGTTAGGCCACACCGGCGGGGCGGCGAGTGAAAGGAAGCGCACACGCCGCCTCTTTTTCTTCATAATGGGCGGCACGGGGAGCGCGGATCGCGCGTTCTCCTCGCGATCGGTCCCGTGGTGCAGCGGCCTAGCATACGTCCCTGTCAAGGACGAGATCGCCGGTTCGAATCCGGTCGGGACCGCCAGTCCGTGGTCTGTGCGCGAGCAAAGGCGGAGTGCTCTAGCGCCTCGTCCTCCTCCTTCAGCTCCGCCGTAAGACCCACGAGTGTTCGGCCGTGATGTTCATCCCAGACCATAAGGTCGCTGGGCCGCTGACGCCGCGCGGAGGGCTCACGGATTCGTACGGGGCAGCGGTGGATCAGCACGACCGCGGATCCTGAAGGCAAGCGTCAGCAGATCGATGCGACCGAAGGTGGGCGACCCGTTCACCGAACCATCTGGAGGCCGCAAAGAAGCGCGATTGAGCGATCGAGTGTTTGTGCAGACTGTGAGTCAGACCCGAGCAGCGTTGATTCCCCGTTGAGCGCGCGAGCGGTCCGGCGCTCGTACGAGAGTTACCTTGATCGTCGATGTGCTCATGATTCGGCTGCGCCGTTGGTCCCAGGAGCGGGCCGCTGCGCTTGGGATCTCCAGGCGTCGCCTCGTCGCATCCGCACTTGGGTACGGCTACGCAGTCATCGGCGTGTTCGCGATGAGCGTCGTGATCGCGCTCATCCTGAGCAGCGGCCAGATCGCGAAGGTGTCGCCGCTGTACATCATCGTCGTCCTCTGGGCGGCGGCGCGCTTTGGACGCGGACCCGCGATTGTGTCCTCGCTCTTTGCCTTCGTCGTCTATGACTTCTTCTTCACCGAACCGTTCCACGAGTTCACGATCAAGGACCCAGAGGAGTGGCTCTCGCTGCTCGTCTTTCTTGTCACCGCCGTCATTTCGGCCCAGATGGCCGGGAACGAGCGCTTGCGCACGCAGCAGGCAGAGCGTCGCGAGCACGAGGCCGTCCTTCTGTTCGACACGCTTCGCCTGCTGAGCGCGCCGGACATCGACGTCGCGCTGCGGGCGCTGGCCGAGCGTCTGCGCACGGAGCTGCACGTTGGAGCGGTGCGCATCGATCTCGCAATCGGCGCGGAGGCACATTCCGCAAGCGCCGGCGATCCGGACGCGCTCAGCGTGATCGAGCCGCGGTATGACCGACCACTAGCGCTCATGCAGGGCGGACGCGAGCCGACCGCCGGCCGGGCTGGGGCGCCGGGGCGCTGGATCCGCGTGTTGCCACCGCGCCGCGAGTTGCCGTTCGAGCTCTCGGGACGGTGGCAGCGCTACGTCGTGCCGGTTCGCGTCGGGGACCGCTCGGTAGGCAGCCTCGTGCTCACGCGCGAGAGCGACGGCACCGCGTTCGGTCCGCTGGAGAACCGTTTTCTCGCCGTGATCGTCACGCAGCTCGGGATCCTCGTCCAGCGAGGAGAGCTCGCGCATGCCGCGACTGAAGCCGAGCTGCTGCGGCAGGCCAGTGAGCTGAAGAGTGCGCTGCTCAATGCGGTCTCGCACGACCTGCGTACGCCGCTTGCCTCGATCATGGCTTCCGCGGGGAGCCTGCGCCAACGCAATGTGCGCTGGTCGGACCAGGATCGCGAGGCGTTCGCCCGCGAGATCGAGCAGGAGAGCGACCGGCTAAACCGGATTGTCGGCAATCTGCTGGATCTCTCACGCATCGAGGCCGGTGTGCTCCAGCCCGCCAAGGAGATGCACGACATCCGCGGGCTCATCGACGATGTCGTCGGCCGCGTCGGCACCCGAAGCGGTCGCACGATCGCCGTCGATGTGCCGGCAGACCTGCCCCCGATCCCCCTTGACTACGTCGAGATCGATCAAGTGCTGACGAATCTCATCGAGAACGCCTTGAAGTACGGCGGCTCGGATGCCGTCGAGGTCCACGTCCGTCGCGACGGCAGCGAACTTCAGATCGAGGTTGCCGACCGTGGCCCTGGCATCTCGCAGGCGGCCCTGCCACGTCTGTTCGAGCCGTTCTTTCGGGCGTCGTCGCACACGCCCATGCCCGCAGGGCTGGGTCTTGGACTGGCGGTCGCCAAAGGTCTCGTCGAGGCGCACGGTGGGCGCATCCGCGTTGAGAATCGCGAGCCCCACGGGGCGCGATTCGTCTTCACTCTGCCGCTGGCCACGGCCGAGCCGCCGCGCGTGGAGGCGACGGCGTGAGCGAGCACGGTGCGCGGATCCTCGTCGTCGACGACGACGACGCGATCCTTCGCTCCCTGGAGCGCAACCTCCGCGGTCACGACTTCCAGGTCAGTGTCGCGAGGACCGCCGCGGAGGCGCTGGCGC
>DATBKH010000033.1:0-22921 GCA_036555955.1 Candidatus Limnocylindria bacterium
AGGGAGTCGGCTAACGCGGCGGGTCCTGTCCCGGGCTCGGGGCTGTGCGCTCACCGCACCCTCCCCGCAGCCGCCCCAAGCGCCAGTGCGCGTCTTGTTCGGCGGCGCGGGGCCCCACGGGGCCCGCGGTTCGCGCACAACCCGCTCGCCCGTGCCACCCGCCGCTCCGCCCTCGCTATGCGCGCCCCCGCCGGCGGCGTTGCTAGATGAGCCGCTTGCGGATCTGCGCCGAGCCGAAGTCCATCGCCGCGACCGTCACGACGATCATGAAGATGATCAGCCCCGCCGCTCCGTATTGCAGCAGGTTGATCGACTGGAAGAGCAGGATCCCGATCCCACCGCCGCCGACCAGTCCGAGGATTGGCGCGAGGCGGACGTTCGCGTCGAGGCGGTAGATCGTGAACGAGATGAACGGGTTCACGATCTGCGGCAGCACCGCGGTCCAGATCACCTGAAGCCGGTTCGCGCCGGTCGCGGTGATCGCCTCGAGCGGCCCGGGATCGATCCCCTCGATCGCTTCGGAGTAGAGCTTTCCGAGCACGCCGACGTTGTGAAAGGCGAGAGCCACCACGCCGGCGGCGTTGCCGATCCCAAGGAGGACGGCCGTGACGATCACGACGATGAGCACGTCGATCGACCGGATGATCGTGAAGATGAGGCGAACGGCGACGTAGATCGCTGACGTGATCCGGTTGCCCGCCATAACGTTCCGCGCTCCGAGGAACGACAACGGGATCGCCACGACGATGGAGAACGCCGTCGCGATCACGCCGAGCAGGATCGTGATGATCATCTGACCTTCGGCGGTATCCCAGAACGTCTCGAATTCGTTCTGCGGGGTCAGGATGCGGAAGTCCCAGTTGAACAGAGCTCGAATGACCGAGCCCGCGTGCTCGGGATTCGCGCGCGAGAAGTCGAGATTCGTGACGCGAAGGCCGAAGAAGACGATCGCGATGCAGACGGCGATGACGAGAAACCGTCGCCACTGCGTCAGAGGGTTCCGGGTGAGCTCCGCCGGGACCGGGAGACCGCGCGCGACGAAGTACTCCGCCATCAGCGAGGAATGCTGCCGAGGTGGGTGGCGGCATCCGCCTCGGCCTTGAGCGCCGCCTCGGTCGCGCTCATCGGCTGGGGCTGCGAGCGCTCGGGGCCGATCTCGACCTCGACCGCGTCCTCGCCGTAGATCTCCTTGAACCGTCGTTCGTCGATCTCGTGAGGCTTTCCGTCGAACGCGACCTTCCCGTCCTTCAGCGCAATGACGCGGGTTCCGTAGCGCCGCGCCAGCGAGAGGAAGTGCAGCGAGCAGATGACCGTGATCCCGTCCTTCTTGTTGATCTCCTCGAGGTACTTCATGACGGAGTGGCTCGTCGCCGGGTCCAGGCTCGCGACCGGCTCGTCGGCGAGCATGAGGTCCGGTCGCTGCATCAGGGCGCGGGCGATGCCGACGCGCTGCTGCTGTCCGCCGGAGAGCGCGTCGGCGCGCGCGTACGCCTTCTGGGCGATCCCCACGCGTCCGAGATTCTCGAACGCCGCCGCAACGTCCGATGTCGACGGCCGGCCCGCGATCGTGCGCCACGTGCCCCGATACCCGAGACGCCCGGAGAGCACGTTCCCCAGGACGGAGCTACGGCGCACGAGGTTGAACTGCTGGAAGATCATCCCGATCCGCCGCCGGATCCGTCGCAGCTCCGCGCCGCCCGCCTTCGTCACGTCGACGCCGTCGAACAGGATGCTGCCGCTCGTGGGCTCGACCAGGCGGTTGAGGCAGCGCAGCAGAGTGGATTTGCCCGAGCCGGAGAGGCCGATGAGCACGACGAACTCGCCGCGCTCGATGTCGAGCGACACGTTGTCGATGCCGCGGGTCCCGCTCGGATAGACCTTCACGAGATCCCGGATCTCGAGGACCTTCCCCACGGCGGCAGTCTATGAAAGAGGCCGCCGGTGGTTCCGGCGGCCTCGGTCGTGCTGGTCGAGCGTCGCGGTTACGGAGTCTTCGAGGGTGCTGGCGTCGGTGTCGTCGCGGGCCGTGGCGTCGCGTTCGCGAGACCCTGGACGTCCACGCCGGCGAGCTTTGCCGCTTCCTTCATGTTGTCGTAGAACTTGGCGTCGATCTCCTGCATGCCGTCCCACGCGAAGAGCGCGGAGAACACCTTCTTGCCGTCGTCGGTCTTGCTGTAGTCGATGAGCGCGCTCTTCACCTGCTTGCCGACGTCATCGGGGAAGTCCTTCACGAGGGCCACGCCGTCGTTCGGGATCGGACCCGCCGTGTCGATGACCTTCGTCTTCGTCTTGATGTCGGGCGTCGTCGCGACGAGACCGTCGCGCGCGTCAATGAACGTCGCGGCGCCGTCGACCGTGCCCTGGTAGACCGCGAGCGCCGCCTGGGGATGGCCTCCCGCGAAGATCGTGCTCGAGAAGAAGGTCTTGGGCTCCTGACCGGCTTTGTTCTTGATCGCGAGGGTCGGGTAGACGAAGCCGGACGCCGACAGCGGGTCGACGAACGCGAACTTCTTTCCCTTGAGGCCGGCGATGTCGTTGATGCCGCTGTCGGCCTTCACGAGGATCTGGGACTTGTACGTCGTCGCCAGCTGGCCGGTGTCGTCCTTGCGGAGCGCTCCGATGACCGGCGTGCCGCAGCCCTTGTCGAGGAGCAGCGTCATCTGCAGCGGAGCGAAGAACCCGACGTCCACGCTGCCGGAGCACATCGCCTCGACCTGCGCCGCGTAGCTCGTCATGACCGTGACTTTCCACGCGAGCCCGGTGGCCCGCTCGAGCGCGCCCTTGATCGCGGCGCCGTTCGTAGCGATCGTCGCCGCCTGCTGTGATGGAGTGAACGCGAGTGAGATCGGTCGGTCGAATGAGCCGAGACGCGGGCCGCTGCTTGGCTTGTTCGATGTCCCGGCTGTCCCGCCACCGCCGCATGCGGCGATGAGCAGACCCGCGGCCAGCGCCCACCCCAACGGACCGCGCAGCGTGCTACGCATGGGTCCCCTCCTTGTTGCTGGAAGCGTCCTTATCATATTCGGCTGAGTTGTCCTTCCTCGCAAAGCTCAGCGCGGCGCAGCGCGCGCACGAGAGCATCCTCTGTGTCGGTCTCGATCCCGAACCCGCGTCCATTCCCGAGTCGCTCGGTCGCGGACCGCAGGCCGCCGTTCGCTTCCTCCGCCGGATCATCCGCGCGACGGCCCCGTACGTATGCGCGTACAAGCCCAACCTCGCGTTCTACGAGCGCTACGGCGCGGCGGCGATGGACGTGTTGACCTTGACCCTTCAGGCGATCCCAGCGGACATCCCGGTCATCCTCGACGCGAAGCGCGGTGACGTCCCGAACACGTCCGCGGCGTACGCGGACGCCCTCTTCGACTCGTTCCACGCCGATGCCGCGACGGTGGCGCCGTTCGTCGGCCTCGATTCGATCGAGCCGTTCACGACAGGCACGCGCTTCGCGCTGGTGCTGGCGCGCACCAGCAATCCCGGCGCCGGCGACTTCCAGGACCTCGAGGTCGGTGGCAAGCCGCTGTACGAGCGCGTCGTTGAGCGCTGCGTCGCCGCGTTCCCCGCGGAGCGCTGCGGCTTCGTGGTCGGCGCCACCTATCCGGACGAAGCGCGCCGGCTGCGGCTGCTCGCGCCGGACCGGCTCTTCCTCATGCCGGGGGTCGGATCCCAGGGCGGCGACGTGACGACCGCGATCCGCGCGGGTCTCGACGCGAAGGGCGGTGGCGTGCTGCCGTCGGCGTCGCGATCGGTGCTGTACGCGAGCCGCGACTCGAAATTCGAGCGCGCCGCCGCCGCGGCCGCGAGCGAATTGCGCGACGCCGCCAACGTGGCGCGCGCGGTCGCACCGGCGGGTCGCTGATGTTCGGGATCGGTCCCGAGGAGCTGGTCCTGCTTCTGGTCATCGCGCTCATCGTCCTCGGACCCGAACGGATGCCGAAGGTGGCACGCGACGTCGGGCGCGTCGTCGGCGAGCTGCGTCGGACATCGGACCAGCTCCGCGAGGAGTTCCTGAACGCGGACAAGGCGCTCGAGAACGCGGCGGGCGCCGCGACGCCGGTGCCTCCGCCGCAGCCGATCCCTCCTGCGACGGTCCAGGCCGCCGAGGACTCCGAGACCCCTGGCGAGACCGCGTTCGACCGCGAGATGCGCGAGGCCCGCGAGCGGCTAAAAGCGCAGCGAAACGCCTGATCTGCCCTTAGACTTTCGTCCGTGAACCGCGCGTTCCCCTGGCTCGTTTTTCTCGTCTTCGTGCTGTCGGTGTTCATCGACATCCCGAAGCATCAGTTCGCGTTCCCGTTCCCGCAGAGCTGCCCGGGGATCTGCCTGAACCTCGGCCCGATCCAGGTGAACCAGGAGATCAAAACGCATCTTGGGCTGGACCTGCAGGGTGGAACGCAGCTCGTCCTCCAGATGAAGACCGACGAGATCCCCGCCGGCCAGAGCGTCGCGGACTACAACGAACGAGCCCGCAGGGTCATCGATCGCCGCATCAACGGCCTCGGCGTCTCCGAGCCGGTGATCCAGGCCGTCGGCGACGACAAGATCCTTCTCCAGCTGCCGGGCATCGATGACATCCAGCAGGCGAACGACATCGCCACCCGGCAGGCCAAGCTCGAGATCAAGATCCCGGACCCCGACAACGCCGGCCAGTTCAAGTCGCTGACGCCGCCGCTCACCGGCGAGCACCTGAACCCCACCTACGTCGCGTTCGACCAGGCGAATCAGCCGGTCGTGCACTTCGAATTCACCGGCCCCGATTCCGACCGCTGGGTGCAGCTTTCGAAGGACTACTTGGGCAAAGCCGTCCAGATCACGCTCGACGGGCAGCAGATCTCGGCGCCGGTGATCCAGGAGATCTTCGTGAACGGCACGGGCCAGATCTCCGGCAACTTCACGATCGAATCGGCGCGGCAGCTGTCGCTGCTCATCAACTCCGGTGCGCTCCCCGTCTCGCTCAGCGTCATCCAGTCCTCGCGCGTCGAGCCGACGCTCGGACGGCAATCCGTCGACCGGAGCCTCATCGCCGGGGCGATGGGCCTGCTGCTCGTCGCGTTCTTCATGATCGCGTACTACCGCGTCCCCGGTGTGCTCGCGGTGCTCGCGCTCCTCTATTACACGGCGCTCACCTACGCGATCTTCCGGCTCATCCCGGTGACGCTCACGCTCGCCGGCATCGCCGGCTTCATCCTCTCGATCGGCATGGCGGTCGATGCGAACGTGCTCACTTTCGAGCGTCTGAAGGAAGAGCTGCGCTCCGGGAAGTCGCTGCGCGTCGCCGTCGAGGAGGGCCGCAAGCGCGCGTTCCCCTCGATCTTCTACTCGAACCTCGCGACGGTGCTCACCGCGGGGATCCTGTTCCAGTTCGGGACGGGGACGGTGAAGGGGTTCGCGCTCACCCTCGGGATCGGCGTCGCGGTGAGCTTCTTCACCGCCGTCATCGTGACGCAGATGCTGCTTCACGCGGTCATCGAGTTTTCATCGCTGCGGCGTCGTTGGCTCTACGGCGTCGAGGAGCGTGCCATCGACACGGAGGGACGTGACGGTCGCGCGCCACGCCCCGCCCCGGCGCTCTAGAGATGCTCTTTCATTTCGTCGAGCGCAAATGGGTCTATTTCATCTTCTCCGCGCTGCTCATCGTGCCGGGGGTCTTCTTCCTCGCCATCGGCGGGCTGAAGCCGGGCATCGAGTTCAAGGGCGGGACACTGCTCGACATCACTTTCACCGCGCGTCCGGACGACGCGGAGTTGAAGTCGATCTTCACCAGCCTCGGGCATGACGAGGCGACGATCCAGGGCGTCGCGGGCGGTGGCGTCGAGGTCCGCACCGTCGAGATGAAGCCCGAGGAGCTCGCGGCCACCGAACAGAAGCTGAAGGAGCGCTACGGGGCGGAGACCCGGGTGAACTCGTCGGTCGTGAGCCCGTCGTTCTCGGCGGAGCTCATCCAGAACGCCGTGAAGTCGATCGCGCTCGCGAGCCTCCTGATCGTCCTGCTCATCGCGTGGGCCTTCCGGAACTTCGGTTGGGCCGCGTTCCGCTACGGCCTCGCGGCGATCGTCGCGCTGCTGCACGACGCCGCGGTCGTCCTCGGGATCTTCGCGATCCTCGGCTACTTCCTGAAGGTCGAGGTGGACAGCCTCTTCGTGACGGCGGTGCTGACCATCATCGGCTTCTCGGTGCACGACACGATCGTCGTGTTCGACCGGATCCGCGAGAACCTCAAGCTGAACCCCGGCGAGGCGCTGAACCCGGTCATCAACTACTCGATCATGCAGACCCTCGCGCGATCCGTGATCACATCGCTGACCGTGGTCTTCACGCTGCTCGCGCTGTTCCTCTTCGGCGGCTTCTCCGTCCGCAACTTCGCGCTCGCGTTGATCATCGGCATCATCTCGGGCACGTACTCGTCCATCTTCAACGCCAGTCAGATCATCTCGCTGTGGCAGGAGGTCGAAGACCGCCTCCGTCACCGCCGCCTCGCGGTCGCGACCTAGCCGTAGAGTCGCCGCGGATGCGGCGGCGGCACCTGGTCCTCGTTCTCGTCATCGTCGCGATCGCCGTGTTGTGGCGACCATTGCTCCGGCCACTCGGCGGCGGTGCGGTCCTCATCCTCGACATCTACTCGAGCGCGCTCTGGGACCGGAACGTCGCGGCCTACGTCACGCCGCCGCCGCGCATCGAAGACGGCGTCGAGCCGGTCGGCGTGGATCGGATGCGGGTCACCTGGTGGATCCCCGGCTGGGGCGCCACGCATCCGACGGTGATGCTCGTGAACGGCGCCACCGCGAAGGGCAACGACGACCCCGAGACGCGTCGTCTGGCGGAGGCGCTCGCTCGAGCCGGGTACATGGTCATGCTCCCGGAGTTCCCATTCATCAGGGACGGCGTGCTGGAGCGGAGGGCGACGGCGGTCCTCGACGCCGCGTTCGCGCGAGCCCTCATGCGACCCGAAGCGCACGGCATGCGCGTCGGCGCGTTCGGCTTCTCGGTCGGTGGGGGAATGCTGCTCGCGGCCGCGTCGCGGAGCGGTTCGCTCGCGACCGCCAGCTACGTGGGCGCGCTCGGTGCGTACTACGACCTGTACGCGTATCTCGCGAGCGTCCTCTCGCTGACGCAGCGACACGGGAAGGTGAGCGAGATGTGGGATGCGGACGCGGAGGTCCGTGTGCGGCTCCCCGTCGCCGCCGCGCAGGCGCTCGCTGACGCGGCGGACCGCGACTTCGTGATCGCCGAGCTCAACGCGACGCAGGGCCGGTTGACCGGGGATCCGCCAAGCCGCCTCGGGGCCGAGGCCAGCGCGCTCTGGCGAGCGCTCAGCGCGACCGATTACGACCAGGCGCTGTTGCGCCTTCATGAATTACCGGCATCGCTACGAGAAGTGTTCGATGAGCTCTCGCCCAAGACCAGTTGGAGCGCTCTCCGGCCGGCGGTCTTCTGGGTGCACGACACCGGGGATCGCTTCGAGCCGGTGAGCGAAGCGGAGACCGCCGCGGCGACGCCGCATGCCGGCCCAACCCGCTTTCAGCGGACCGCGCTCCTGTCGCATGCGGCGGCCCTGGGCAGCGGCGCGAAGGAAAAGGGTCTCGACTTTTGGACGGCCGAACTTATTGGACTCTTATTCTTCGCCACTGAGGCTCTCGCAGCGGGCAGTTGACGGTAGCGACGCGCGTAGACTCTCGATATGGCAAGGGTTCGGGGAATGCTCAATCCGGTCGGCACGCTGATGGTCGGCCTCCTGACCGGATTCATCATCGCGTCGGTCGTAGGGATATTCATTCAGGACAGCGGTCTTTTCGGTAGTAACGGCGAGTCTCCGATCGCGCGCGCGTACATGCTGGGCCTCTTGCAGCGCGATCCGAGCTCGATCGTCGGGATCCGTCCCAACCAGAGCATCGCGCAGCGCGCCGCCGAGCTGCAGGGAGCGGAGTCGAGCCGCTCGCAATCTTCGATCCAGCCGATCTCGCTGACGTACATCGGTGGAGCGAGCGTGGGCGGCTACGGCGTGCACATCTACGCGGTGGACTTGCGCAACGGTCAAGGCGTTGATCAATTCTTCCCGCTTGCCCTGACGGTCTATCAGGGAAAGGTCATCCGCAGTGAATGAGGCCAAGGCCGTGGCGGTCTTCAGCCTATTCGCCGTCGGGTTGCTCGGCGGGGTCGCCCTTCATTCGCTCGTCGACCGGGGGCCGGGCGACAATCCCTACCCGCAGCTGCCGAAAGTCGAGGAGCCCCAGGTCGCGCACGACGTGGTGGCGGCGATCGCAGCCGACGACGCGCGCTCGCTCTCGCGTCTCATGCCAGCTGACATGCTGGGGGACCTCGACACCGCGCTGCAGCCGATCGTCGACGTCCGGGGAACGAAGTTCGTCGGTGCCGTCGAGAGCGAAGGCCGACTGCTCTCGGCGTACGTCGTGACCGGCAAGACGACCGAAGGGATCGATTTCGTCGTCGGCTTCGTGCTCCGCATCGCGAATGACCAGGTGGTAGGTGTGAATTGACGGCTAGAGGATTCGTAACGACGAGCGCGTTCGTGCTCGAGCACAACAAGAAACGCCTGTTGATCCTCCTTGGGATCGCGGCGCTGGTGCTCTTCTTCTACGGCATCCGCAGTGTGTTCGAGGGCCTCGCGGCGCTCGTCGGGCAGATGCCTGGCCTGCTCATCACCCTCGTCTTCTACGCGTTCGCGTTCATCGCGCAGTTCGGCGCTCTCATGTGGTTCCTCTCGCGACCCCGGACCTACACGGTCACGCCGGACGACCCGCAGATCGGCCTCGGCTTCGAGGATTACCGCGGCCAGCCAGACCTCGTCGATCACGCGAAGACCCTCGTTCGGATCCTCGGTGGGGTCGAGCGGTTCAAGGCAGCGGGAGGGGAGATGCCGAAAGGCATGCTGCTCTCAGGTCAGCCCGGGACCGGAAAGACCTTCCTCGCCGGCGTCATCGCGGCAGAGGCGAAGCTGCCATTCATCTACATCGACGCGTCGAGCCTTCGCAGCATGTGGATGGGTGTCGACGCCCTGATCATCATCTCGCTGTTCCGGAAGGCGCGCGGTCTCGCGCGCAAGTACGCGAAGCCCGGCACTCCAGGGTGCTGCATCCTGTTCATGGACGAGATCGACTCGATCGGGATGTCGCGTGGCGGCGTCCAGGGTGGGCAGCAGCAGGGTGGCATGGGGCCCATGGGCATGTTCGGCGGCATGGGAATGAGCCTGAACACATTGCTGAACCAGATGGACTCCCTGAACGCGCACGTCGAAGACCGCTTCAAGATGCGAGTCGCCCGCTGGCTCGGCCTCGTGCGCGGTCCTGTCCCGCCGAAGCCGCTCGTCTTCGTGGTCGGCGCAACGAACCGCCCCGACACACTCGACGTGGCCCTGACGCGTCCTGGCCGGCTGGACCGCTCGCTCATCGTGTATCCGCCGGACGGCGAGGGTCGGAAGGACATCATCCAGCACTATCTGAGCAAGAAGGCCCACGACGATACCTGCGACGTCGACATGATGGCGCAGGATTCCATCGGCTGGACCCCGATCCACATCAAGACGATCATCAACGAGGCGCTCATCGTCGCGCATGAAGACGGCCGCGAATCGCTGAGCTACAAGGACTGGCTCGCCGCCGCCGACATGCGCTTCCTCGGTCTGAAGCAACCCATCTCCAAGATGAGCGCGGATGACAAACGCGCAGTCGCTTATCACGAGGCGGGGCACGCCGTCGTCACGCGGTACCTCAAGCCCGAGGACCGCATGCAGAAGGCCTCGATCGTCCGGCGCGGCGATTCGCTCGGCGTGGTCTCGCGGTCCGAGCGTGAGGAGCGTCACCAGCTGCACGCGCGCCAGATCGAGGTCGACATCATGATCTCGCTGGGGTCGCGAGCGGTCGAGGAGATCATCCTCGGGACCAAGCTCGCGGGGGCGAGCTCCGATCTCCAGAACGCCACGGGACGTGCGCTCATGTACGTTGCGATGCTCGGCATGGGCTCGACGCTGCTCGTCTCGCCGTCGAACATGATGGCGGGCTATCCCGGACCGGTACTCACGCTTGCGGACAAGATGCTGCAGGAGCTCTACGAGGAGACGAAGCGGCTCATCCGCGAGAAGGAGTACGCGGTGCACGCGGTCGCGGCCGCGCTGATGGAGCGCCAAGAGCTCATCGGCTCGGAGCTTGACGAGATCTTCGCGTACGCGGACGAGGCGCATCCCGACAAGGCGACACCGTTCGTTCGCAAGCCGCTCGTCCTCCCGTCGATGGATGAGCTCATGAAGAACGGGAGCAACGGGCACATGCCGGCGCTTGCGGTACCGGGCGTGCCGGCGCAGCCGGTTCCCGGTCAACCGCCCGGACCTCCCGGTCAGCCAGGTCCCGTGCCGGGGCCCGTCCCGCCGCTACCCGTCCCTCCGCACCCGCAGCGCTAACTACTCGGGCGCCACACTCGCGCGCGTGCGCGAGTGTGGCGATCGAGCGGAACCGACCACGCTGGTGGGCATTCACGACGATCTCGTAACGACAACTCCTAGGCGACACGTAGCCGATGGGATGGCCATCCTCGGACGACGGACCGTCGCGCGGAGCCGAATCTTGGCTCCGTGCGAACAGGCCTCGCACTCATGGCGGTCGTGGTCGCGTCGTGCGCGGCCGCGCCCGCCCTCGCCGACGCACCGGCGGCCCGAAGTGGCCTGACGGCGAACCCGACCGCTGTGGTGGTCCAGACCGCCGCGCCGCGGCCCGTCGCGAATGCGCTCGCTCCGGAGGTGACCGTCACCCGCGAGGCGGCGAGCGCCATCGACACACGTCTTGCGAGCTTCCCCGGACGCGCCGCGATCGTCGTGGCCGACGGAAACACCGGCGAAGCGCTGCTCGCGATCCGCCGCGACGCGCAGGTGTTCGCCGCGTCTCTGTACAAGCTGGGGGTGCTGCTCGAGGCCGAGCGGCGGATCGACGCAGGGGCGTTGCGGCTCGACGAACGCATCACCGTCACGCTCGCGGATCAGGCCGAGGCCGGCAGCTTCACGGCCGCCGGCACAGTGCTGACCATCGATGAGGCCCTCGAGCGCGCGACGGTGATCTCGGACAACGCCGCCGCCCTTGCGCTCATCCGTCGCTTCGGCGTCGCTTCGGTCCAGGCGACGCTCGACCGCGAGGGAATCGCGCTCCGCTTCACGGCCGATGGCGCGATCACTACGGCGGACGCCGTCGCGACGTTCTTCGGTGAGCTCATCCGCGGTTCCCTCGTCTCTCCCGCTGCGAGCGCGCGGATGCTCGCGCGCCTCGCACGTCAGCGCGTCGCGGATCGTCTGCCCGCGGCCCTACCGCCAGGCGCGGTCATCGCGCACAAGACCGGGAATCTCGGATTCGCGACGCACGACGCCGGGATCGTGCGCGGCCCGCGCGATACGCCGATCGTCCTCGTCGTCCTCACCTGGGACTCGGGTGAGCAGGAGGCGATCGCTGTCATCCGCGAGGTTGCCGCGCTGATCTACGACGGGCTGTCGCTGACCGCGCCGTAGCCGGTCAGCACCTCAACGCCACGCTCGCGCGAGCTGCGCGAGCGTGACGAAGCGCACCGGACCCAGGTCGTTTTCGTAGCGGAGCGGTGCGAGCGCGTCGAAAAGCGCGGTGATCGCGGCGCGCTCGGTCGCCGTGATCGTCGCGGGATGGCTCACGAGCGTGATCGCGCGGCGCTCTTTCGCGACGCCGCCTGGCGGCGCGAGGAATGAGAGATCCGCGCGGACGATCGGCTCGATCGTTCGGATGTCGTGGCCAAACGTGTTCCCGCCGATGGTCGGGGCCTCGAGGAGAGACAGCTCGCCGGGCGCGTTCGCGTCGGTGCCGGAGGGCCGGTACGGCTGCGCGTCGGCGGCGAGCGTCCACGGGTAGGTCAGACGCCCGAATCCGCCGGCCGGTACCGCGCTCGCATCCGCGGTGAATCCGAGGGCGGCGAGCGCGCGAAGCGTCGCGTCGTTCGCGAACTGACCGCCGGCGCGAAACGTGACCGGACGAGGGAGGCCGTGATCGGCCATCAGCCGCAGCGCGTGCTCGAGGATGGCGCGTTGATCGTTCTCCGGATACGCGGTCATGGGGACGTCGTAGCCGTCGCCACGGCCGGCCCAGCTCGGCGCGGTCCGCGGGACCACGCCTGCGGCGCGCACGAAGTCGATCCACATGTGGAGATGGAGCGACAGCTCGTCGCCCTTCGCCAGCCGCTCCCTCGTCCACGCGAGCATGGCGTCCGTCCGCGCTGGCGGCACCTGCGCGGTCGTCCAGACGCGCGGGTTCCACATGAGGGTCATCGGGATCCGCTCGAGGTCCGCGATCTGCGCCGTGTTCGCCAGCGCCGCGTCGCTCGCGGCATCGCCCTCGAAGTCCAGGGTCCACACGACGTACTCGGGCGCCGAGACCATCATCGCCTTGCTGGCGACGACGGCATCACCGCCCGCAAGGTGCTCGACGACCTCCAGCGCGTAGCGCCCCGGCGTGACGGCCTGCAGGTCGAGGCTCGCGAGCCAATTCCCGGCGGTCCCGGCCGGCGTCAGGGAGGCCTCGAGCGACCCCGGCCGCAGGCGGACGGCCGGGGTCGTCGCCGCCGGATCGGTGCGGAAGCGAACGATCACCGGAGCCGCGCTCGGGACGAGCGGATCGGGCAGGAGGTACCAAAGAGGAGCGGGATCGATGGTCGCCGGGACGGCCTCCACGGGACGTGGCGTGCCGGTCGCGGGCGCCGGGGAGCCCGTCACGGGAGGTGACGGCGCGACCGCGATGGGAAAGCAGGCCGCCGCCGCGACCGCGATGGTGAATACCTGTGCGAGATACTTGAGCGCGAGATGACGCTCGCGGCGCAGCGACGCTGGATCATGCCTTCGAAGGCCGGGGATACCCCCGATGGTATCCCCGCCCTCGTCGCGCAGGTCCTCGCCGGCCGGGGGTTCGCTCTCGGTGAGATGTCCGCGTTCCTCGCGGCCCGGCCGACCGAGGACGGTCCGCCGATGACGGATCTCGACAGGGCGGTCGATAGGCTCCGTCGTGCGCTCGCGGCTCGCGAGCGCATCGTCGTCTACGGGGACTACGACGTCGACGGCATCGCCGGCTCGGCCATCCTCGTGCGAGCGTTCCGGCAGCTCGGCGTTGCTGTGGGTGCGTACATCCCGAACCGCTACGAAGAGGGCTACGGCTTGAACGCCGTGGCGCTGCGGCAGCTCGCGGCCGACGGCGCGAAGGTCATCGTGACCGTCGATTGCGGTGTGACGGCGACGAACGAAGCCGCGCTCGCTCGCGAGCTCGGCGTGGATCTGATCGTCACGGATCACCACCATCCGCCGCCACAGCTTCCGGATGCCTACGCGCTGGTGAATCCGCGCCGGCCAGGCGATCCCTCCATCGAGAAGGAGCTCGCGGGCGCGGGGGTCGCGCTGGTCCTTGCGAAGCGCCTCCTCGGCGAGCTCTCGTACACGCTCCGGCAGGACGAGCTGCTACAGCTCTGCGCGCTCGCCACGGTGGCGGACGTCGTTCCCCTGCGTGGCGGGAACCGCGTCCTGACCCGTCTCGGCCTCGAGGCGCTCAACCGCGCGCCGATCGTGGGCGTGCGCGCGCTCGTGGAGCGCGCCGGTCTGAAGCTCGGCCGTGTCGGCGCGGGTGAGATCGGGTTCGTGCTCGGGCCGCGGCTGAACGCGGCGGGTCGCATCGCGGACGCGGAGGACGCGCTCCGGCTCCTTCTCACCGAGGACGCCGAAGAAGCGAAGACGCTCGCCGAGCGGCTGGAGCAGCGCAACACCGAGCGGCAGGAGCTCACGCGTCAGGTCGTCGCGGGCGCGCGCGAGCGGGCCGAGGAGCGGCCGGAAGCGTGGATCACGATCGTCGCCGATCCCGCGTGGCCCGCCGGCATCGTTGGCCTCGGAGCGTCACGGCTCGTGGAGGACTACGGCCGCCCGGCCATCGTCATCGCGATCGACGGAGACGAGGGCAAGGGGTCCTGTCGATCGATCGCCGGCGTGCACATCGCCGAAGCGCTCGCCGAGTGCCACGACGTCCTCATCAAGCACGGCGGCCATGCCATGGCGGCCGGGTTTTCCGTGGCCGTCGACCGCATCCCCGAGCTGACCGAACGTCTCGATCACGTGGTGCGCCAGCGCCTTCGGGACGAGCGGCCGGTGCCGACGATCCGCGTGGACGCCGAGATCGCACCGGAGCTCCTCACGGCGAAGCTCGCCGTCGACCTCGCGACGCTCGAGCCGTGCGGCGCCGGCAACCCGCGCCCGTATCTCCTCATCCGCGACGTCCGCGTCTTCGACATACGGCAGGTCGGCGCGGACGCCGATCACCTCCGCTGCAAGATCACCGTGGGCCGCTTCACGTTCGACGCGATGGCGTTCCGCCGCGGCGGTCACGCGGAGGGCATGACCGAGGCGGGCCGCGTCGACGCCGTCGTGAGCGTCGGCACGGGGCTGCGCGGTTTCGTGGAGCTGGAGCTGCGCGACTTCGGACCGGTCGGAACCGCCGCGGAGATGGAGCGCCTCACTCGCCGCGACGCTCCCGTGCTGGTCGGTTAGATGGCGCAGCGCGCGTCCGCCATCACCTCGCGCATCGTCGGGATCACCGATCGTCTCCGGCCGCAGCGTCAGGGAACGGTCGACGCCGACGCGATCGCGAAGGAGATCCTGGGGCACTACCCCGAAGGCGACGCCGAGCTCGTACGACGCGCGTACGCCTACGCCGCGGACGCGCACGAGGGCCAGAAGCGGGTGTCGGGGGAGCCCTACATCACGCACCCCGCCGCGGTCGCGATGCTCGTCGCCGAGCTGGGACTCGACCCCGCGACCGTCGCCGCGGCGCTCTTGCACGACGTACCCGAGGACACTGCCAAGACCGTCGATGACGTGCGGCGCGAGTTCGGCGAGGAGATCGGTCGCCTCGTCGCCGGCGTCACGAAGCTGTCGCGCCTCTCCGGCCAGTCACGCGACGAGCACCAGGCCGAGAACATCCGGAAGATGCTCCTCGCGATGGCGGACGACCTGCGGGTCGTCATCATCAAGCTCTGCGACCGCCTCCACAACATGCGCACCCTTGCGCCGCTGCCGCCGGAGAAGCAGAAGCGCATCGCGCGACAGACCATGGACATCTACGCGCCGCTCGCGCATCGGCTCGGCATCTGGCAGATGAAGTGGGAGCTCGAGGACCTCGCGTTCAAGTACCTCGAGCCCGACCATTACCGCGAGGTCGCCGAACAGCTCGCGGCGCGCCGGCAGGTCCGCGAGCGCTACATCAACGAGACGATGAAGACCCTCAAGGAGGAGCTCGACAAGGCCGGCATCCGCGCCGACCTGTCCGGGCGAGCCAAGCACCTCTGGTCGATCGCTCAGAAGATGCAACGCAAGGGCGTGGGGTTCGAAGAGGTCTACGACGTCCTGGCGATACGGGTGATCGTCGACGACGTGCCCTCGTGCTACGCCGCCCTCGGCGTGGTGCACACGCTCTGGCCGCCGATCCCCGGACAGTTCGACGATTACATCGCGGTGCCGAAGGCGAACATGTACCAGTCGCTCCACACCGCCGTGATCGGCACGGGAGGCCAGCCCGTCGAGATCCAGGTCCGCACGCGCGACATGCACGCGCTCGCCGAGTACGGCATCGCGGCGCACTGGCGATACAAGGAGGGCGGTAAGGGCGACCGCGACTACGAGTCGAAGCTCGCCTGGGTGCGCCAGCTCCTCGAGTGGCAGCACGACGTCGCCGACGCGCAGGAGTTCGTCGAGTCGCTCAAGGTCGACGTCTTTCAGGACCAGGTCTTCGTGTTCACGCCGAAGGGGGAGGTGAAGGGCCTCCCTGCCGGGTCGACGCCGATCGACTTCGCGTACCGCATCCACACCGACGTCGGGCACCGGACGATCGGCGCGAAGGTGAACGGACGCATCGTGCCACTCGACCACAGGCTCTCGTCAGGCGACATCGTTGAGATCGTCACGAGCAAGGCCGCGCGCGGACCGTCGCGCGACTGGCTCGGAATGGTGCGCACACCCGGCGCTCGCGAGAAGATCCGCGCATGGTTCAAGCGCGCGCAGCGCGAGGAGAACATCACGCACGGCAAGGATCTCCTCGACAAGGAGCTGAAGCGCATCTCGCAGCGCGCGCTCGGCGACATCTCGGACGAGGACCTCCGACGCGTCACCGAACTGCTGAATCTCCACGACGTGGACACCCTGTTCGCCTCACTCGGCTACGGCGCGATCACCGCCGCGCAGGTGGTGACTCGGCTCGGCATCACCGACGACACGCAGCTTGCCATCCCCGACGTCGCGCCGCCGCTGCCGCCGGACACCTCGCGCGGCGGGGTGAAGGTGAAGGGCGTCGGCGACCTGTTGATCCGCTTCGGCGTCTGCTGCAACCCGGTACCCGGCGACAAGATCGTCGGATACATCACGCGCGGCCGCGGCGTGACCGTGCATCGCGCGGACTGCTCGAACGTCAGGAGCAGCGCCGACAGGGAGCGGTTCGTCGAGGTGGAGTGGGAGCGCTCGACCACCCGGACGTATCCCGTCGCGATCCGCATCGAGGGCTGGGACCGCGACGGATTCCTGCGCGACGTCGCGGCGGTGATCAGCGAGAACCAGGTGAACCTTCTTGCGCTGTCGGCGCAGGCGAACCCCGACAAGACGGCGACGGTCAACGCCACGCTCCAGGTGACGAGCGTCGAGCAGCTTTCGCGCGTGCTCGCGAAGCTCGAGGGCGTGCGCGATGTCTTCAGCGTCCACCGCGACGGCCGCTAGCGGCGCATTCCAGCTCGATCTGCCGGCGGGCCGAGGGCCGCACGGCGCGATCGTTCCGCTGCATCCGGCCAGCGACCGCTCGCGCGACCAGGCGCTGTTCGCCCACCTCGCTGCGATCCTTCCGCCGCGCGGCGTCGCGGTCCTTCGGTACGACCGCCGCGGCGACGACGTTCCGTTCGCGGACCAGGTCGCCGACGCGAGTGCGGCGATGGACGCGCTTCTGGCCCGCACGGACGTCGATCCGTCGCGCCTCGGACTGTGGGGCTTCAGCCAGGGCGCGTGGATCGCGCCGATGGTCGCCGCGGGATCGGGTCGCGCCCGGTTCCTCGTCCTGCTCGCGTCGACCGGGGTGAGCCCGGCCGGGCAGATGCGCTACGGCACGGTGAAGCACGCGCGCGACGCCGGATACGGCGAGGACGTGGCGCGCCGGATCATCGAGCTGCGAGACACGCTCGAGCACTACGCGCGCGGCAGCCTCCCGCGCCGGCGCGCGCAGCAAGTCATCGACGCGGCCGCGGATGAGCCCTGGTTCGAGCACGCGTACGTTCGTGCGGAGCTGCCGGCCGCGCCGGGGTTCTGGCCGGACCTGGACTTCGATCCGGCCGCGATCTTCGCGCGCGTGACCGTACCCACGCTCCTCTTCTACGGGGAGGACGACGAGTGGCAGCCGATCGACGCGAGCATCGCGGCGTGGCGCCGGGCAGCCGAGAAGGCGGGCAACTCGGACCTCGAGGTCGTGCGCCTCGCCGGCACGGGGCATGCGCCGATGCTTCATGGCGGCGACGATCGCGGTTCCATCTCGCCGGAGTACGAGACGCGTCTGCTCGACTGGCTCGCGCGTCACGGGTTCGCGAGCGCGTGATCGGCGCATACACTCGACGACCGTGACCGCACCGGCGATCGCTGCCACAGAGACCGCGTGGAAGCGCCGCTATCGCGCGGCGCGAACGAGCTTTCCCACGTGGGCGCGCGACGATCCCGACCGTCTTCTCTACCTGTCGAACATCTCCGGCCGGTTCGAGGTCTTCGCCTGGGACCGACGGGCGGGCGCGCATCGCCAGGTGACGGATCGGCCGGAAGGAACGGGATACCGCGTGGCGAGCCGGCTCGACCCGTCTGGCAAGACCATCTGGTGGTTCGACGACGCGAAAGGCAACGAGCTCGGCCACTTCGTTCGCGAGCCGTTCGCCGGTGGCGATCGCCAGACGATCGCTGCGGGTCTCGCGCCCGCGTACAGCGCGGGTCTGCTCGTCGGGACGCGGTTCGCCGTGCTCGGACGATCGCTGGGCGAGGAGGGGACAACGATCTACGTCCTGCGCGACGATGACGATCCGCGGCTCATCTATCAGCACGAGCAGAGCGCATGGCTCGGCGCGCTCTCGCGTGACGAATCGTTCATCGCGATCGCTCATTCCGAACACGGCGATAGCCGCAATCCCGCGATCCGGGTGCTCGATCTGGAGGGACGCGCCGTCGCCGAGCTCTGGGACGGTCCCGGCAAGGGGCTCGAGCCGGGCCGCTGGTCGCCGGTCATGTCGGACCGCCGACTCCTCGTCATGCACGACCGCCGCGGCCGCGCCCAGCCGCTGATCTTCGATGCGACGACCTCGACCGTCGAGGACATCGAGCTGCCGCTGCCCGGCGAGACCGAGGCCGACTGGTATCCAAACGCGGCCGCGCTGCTGATCTCGCACGAGCATCGCGGCCGGAGCGAGCTCTATCGGTACGACCTCGCGACTCGCCGGCTGGAGCGCCTGCCGGCGCAGCCGGGGACCATCATCGCCGCGCGCGCGCGGCCCGACCACGATGTCTGGTACCAGCTCACTAGTGCGATGGCGCCGACCGCAACGCTCTCGTTGCGTGACGGCGTCGTGCTTCGCGCCGCCGGCGATCCCGCCCCCGCGGGCGTTCCGTACCGGGATCTCGAGGTCGATGGGGTCCACGTCTTCGTCGCCGAACCGGCGGGACAGCCTCCGTATCCGACGATCTTCATGGTCCACGGTGGACCGGGGGCCCACGATCAGGACGCGTTCTCCCCGGGAGTCCAGGCCTGGGTCGATCACGGCTTCGCGGTCGTCCTCGTGAACTACCGGGGCTCGACCGGATACGGCAAGGAGTGGCGCGACGCGATCGTCGGCCGTCCCGGCCTGACCGAGCTCGAGGATCTCGCCAAGGTCCACGACCGCCTGCTCGCGGACGGCGTACTCGACCCGAAGCGCACGATCCTCTCCGGCGGTTCGTGGGGCGGCTTCTTGACCCTCCTGGGTCTCGGGACCCAACCCGATCGCTGGTCGCTGGGTGTACCGATCGTCCCGATCGGCGATTACATCGCGGCATACGAGGACGAGATGGAGCCTCTCAAGAAGTACGACGACGCGCTCTTCGGCGGCACGCCGGCTCAGGTGCCGGATCGGTACGAGAAGAGCAACCCGCTCACGTACGTGGAGAACGTGCGCGTCCCGATGCTCCTCATCGTGGGACAGAACGATCCCCGCTGCCCGTCGCGAAGCGTCGACGTGTACCGCGAGCGTCTGCTCGCGCTCGCGAAGAAGTTCGAGGAGTACCGCTACGACGCGGGACACGGCTCGCTCGTCGTCGACGAGCAGATCCGCCAGACCGAGATCCAGCTCGGCTTTGCGGCGCGCAACCTCGGGACCCTCGAGCCGATCACCTAACACGAGCCGGGGTGAGCGAAGCGCGCATCGACGTCGCCGACGCGACCCTCCTCGCTGAGCCGCCGGGCGAGGGGCCCGGCTACTGGGCGGGGGCGCCCGGCGCCTTCGTCGACGGCGAGACGATCTACGTCGTCTATCGGTTGCGCTGGCCGCGGCCGAAGCGCGGCGGGGAGCTACGCATCGCGCGCTTCGAGGCCGATCGGCTCGTGCCGCTGTGGCGCGCGAGCCGCGACGATTTCGCGAGTCCATCGATCGAGCGTTGCGCGATCCTCCGCGTCGACCGAGTGTGGCGGCTCTACGTGAGCTACGTCGACGGCGTCGACGGGCGCTGGCGCATCGACGTCATCGAGGCCGACAGCCCGGCCGGCTTCGATCCGTCCGCGCGGCGTCCCGCCCTCGACGCGGACGATGCACGGGCCGTCGCGGTGAAGGACCCCTGGCTGCGGCGGGTCGGTGATCGCTGGTGGATGTTCGTCTCGTACGGCGAGCGGCCGGGTGGCGCGCGCGATCTCCACGCGAGCGGCGACGCGCTCTCCACCGGCGCGACGAAATCCGAGACCGGCCTCGCCACGAGCGTCGACGGCCTGCGCTGGACGTGGGAAGGAAGGGTGCTCGCGGCCGCGTCGAGCGGCTGGGACAAGGCCACCGCGCGACTATCGACGGCGTTCCCCACGACCGGCGGGTGGATCGGACTCTACGACGGCGCGAGTCACATCACGGAGAACTACGAAGAGCGATGCGGAGCGGCCCGAAGCCCGGATCTCCGTCGGTGGGACCGCGTCGGATCGGGACCTGCCGTCGGGAGCCCGAGCGGCCCGGGCGCCGTCCGCTACGTCGAGAGCGTCGCCGACGGAGATCGTCTCCGCTTGTTCTTCGAGCGCACGCGGCACGATGGCGCGCACGAGCTCTGCACGGTGGCGATCTCTCGAGCGGGGGAGGAGGCGATCGCCGCGGACCGCCTCCTCCGAGATCGCTAGTTCGGGTCGGTGGGACCGGTGCCGACCAGGACCCCGTTCACGTCGATGTTGTCGAGTACCGCGAGACCGATGAAGTCAGGTCCGGTGTCGGTGCCCTCGTCGAAAACGATCTGGATGCTCTGCACCGTTCCGGTGACGCCTTGCGCCGCGAGCGCCGCCGCGTTCCAGCGGAGCCTCGTCCACCCGGTGCTCGCCGATGGCGTGGCGGTTCCCGAGTTGCAGCCGACGAAGAAGAACCCCGTAGAGGTCTGAATGTTCCAGCGCGGCGCGCCACCGCCGCAGTGCGAGCCCATCGCGCTGAGCGGCGCGCCGGCCTTGCGGATGTCGAACCCGAGCTCGGTAAGCGTGATGCCCCTGACGTCCTTGAGCTCGGCACCGGCCGCTGCGAAGTTGTTGGTCGGGCCCGTCTTTGCCAACACAAGGCCGTCGTTGCGCTTGTCTCGCGAGTCCCCGTCAGGACACGCCGGATCCGTGTACGAGCCGATGCTCCCTACACCGCTGAAGTCGGAGTTTGGTAGAGCCTGTCGCGCGTTTGTCGGACAGCCGAGACCGTCCAGCCATGCGGCCTGCACGAGATAGGTCTTGCCCGGATCGAACTCGCCCGGCTTGACCTCGTGGAACTTCGTGTCCGCGGCCGCGACCGTCGCGCTGATGAGAAAGATCGCGAACGTTGCGAGAAGCGTACGGAACCTCACTACCCACTCTCCCTGTCGATTGATTCGCGAGACCTTTCGTCTGCTCGGCACGAACCTCATGACCTCCTCGGCCGAGGCGCCCGTGCTAGGACGATGTGCACACTCTGTCAACTCGGCTTACCTGAAATTCACCGACCGGTTTCCGCTCGATGCTGAACGCTCAACGCGTGTGCGGTCGGTCACCGGGTAAGAGAGGACACGGAGGGATGCCCGCTCGAACTCGCTCTGGACCGAACCGCGACATTAGGAGCCGCGCGTGACTATGTCGGGCTGCCGAGCGGACCGCGACAGACATCGCTGAGGCAGAAGAGGCGCCCGAGCACGAGCACCGCGCCGACGAGCAGCGCGTAGCCAAGCCACACCGCGCCGATCGCGATCGTGGCCCACACGACCCAGTGCGTTGAGCGCGCGGCAGTTGTGTCGTCGCGAAACTGCAGCCACGCGATCACGACCGCTGCGACCGTCGCGACGGTCACGATGACCGCGACGGGCGGGTTCGTGATGACCGTTCCGTACCCGCCCGCGACAAGTGCGGCGACCTGGGGCAGAACGCTCAGCGCAAGGGCCAGCCACAGCTCGGGTGACGGGCTGACCGCATCGGCGGGCGCGGGTCGGTCTCGGCCGGCCGGATCGCTAGTCGTCGTTCCGGATCGTCCCCGTGCCGGAGGCGTCGCTGATCGACGCGTTCGTCGCGTCGGTGAGGTTCACGACGAACGTCTCGTCGGATTCTCGGGCGCGGTCCCCGCAGACGGCGATCGTGATGGTGCGGCTCGTCGCTCCGGGGTTGAACGTCAGAGTGCCGGCCTCGCTGCGGTAATCCGTGCCTGAGCCGCAGGTGCCGCCGCCCGTCGCGGTGCCGCTCGCCGTCGCGTAGGCGACGGTGACCGTCTGGCTGCTCGTGGCTGAGAGCTCGACGGTGAAGCGGAAGGTCTTCGTGCCGCTGTCAGGTTCCTTCAGGCTGACGTCGTCGATCGTCATCGCCACCGCCGGCACGTCGTCGTTCCGGATCGTTCCCGTCGCCTGGGGATCGGCGAGCGTCGCGTTCGCAGCGAGCGAGAGCGTCACTGTGAACGTCTCGTCGGGCTCGGCCGTCGTGTCTGGGGTGACCGAGACCGCGACGGTCCGCGTGATCGCGCCGCTGGGGAACGTGAGATCTCCGCTTGCGGCCGTGTAGTCCGAGCCGGCGGTCGCCGAACCGTTGCTCGTCGCGTAGTGCACGGAGGACTCGCCCGTCGTGTCGCCGGCGCGCGTGACGGTGAACGTCATCGTCGTGGCTCCGGCGTTGCCCTCGTCCGCCGACGCGTCGGCGATGGAAAGCGCCGGCGCGACCGGCGCGGGCTGGCACGAGTTCGCGACCGCGGCCGCCGCGTCGACTCGTCCGTAGGTCGAGCCAGCCTTCGCGCCCGCATTCGCGCTCGCGGTGATGCAGTCGGTCACCGCGGCGTTGTCGCCGTTCCAGACGAGCGCGGCCACCCCTGCGACGTGCGGGCTCGCCATCGACGTCCCGCTGAAGGAGGCGTAGCCGCCGACGTAGTCGGACGAGAGGATGCCCACCCCGGGCGCGGCGACGTCGACACCCGAGCCGAAGTTCGAGAAGCTCGCCCTCGCGTCGTTCTGATCGGACGCCGCGACTCCGATCACGTGATTGCAGTTCGCCGGGGTGATCGCCCCGGTCGCGCCGTTGTTCCCCGCTGCCGCCACGATGACCAGACCCTGTGCCCACGCCTTGTCGATCGCCGACTGCATCGAGGCCGTGCATGAGCCGGTCGCGCCGAGGCTCATGTTGATGATGTCGGCGCGGCGACTGCCGCAGGGGCTGGTGTC
>DATBKH010000034.1:0-9424 GCA_036555955.1 Candidatus Limnocylindria bacterium
CCGTCGCGGGGATCGTCATCGCCATGTTCATGCTCGACCTTGTCGCGCCCGCCCTGCGCCTACCCGATTGGGTGAACCAGCTCGCGCTCACCGCTCATCTCGGTCAACCCATGGTCGGACTCTGGGACTGGTCGGGCATCGCGGCCTGCGTCGTCATAGCGGCGGTCGGACTCGCGGTGTCCGCGCTCGGTCTGAGCCGGCGCGACGTCTCGGTGTAGGGAAGGGCGCTAGAGCAAACCCATCGCGCGCCAGAACGGGATGCTGAGCGCGAGAGCGATCAGCGCCACGGCCGTCGTCGCGATCCCGAACCAGACGGCATCGCGCTCCGTGAACATCTGACCGCCGGTCAGCCCACGCGTCATGCGGATGACCTCGTACTGGCGCGGCAAGAGCCACGTGAACGCGAGCGTCGCCACGACGAAGCCGACGACCCAGCCGTCGAGACCGAGCTCTGAAGCTGCGGGGACGAGCGTGATGAGCAACAGGAAACCCGCCGGGATCATCGGGAGGAGCAGCCGCACCGCGATGGTCACCGCCGCGAGGAGCGCGATCGTCCAGACGGGATCGCCCAGCGAACGGGCGATCGGCTCGAGGCTCCCGGCGATCCATCGATCCACGCCGACCGCCCGCAGGACCGCGGCCGATCCGATGAGGACGCCGAAGAAGGTCACCGTCGACCAGTCGATGCCGGAGCGGAACGTCTGTCTGTCGAGCGCGCCGCCGCCGATCGCCACGAGCATCGCGACGAGCCCGATCCATGCCGCGTCCGCACGAAGGAACGGCTGGAGCAGCAGCCCGAACGCGAACACGCCGAGCGCGATGAGGGCGACGAGTTCGCGCCGCGACATCCGGCCCAGGGAGCGCTCCTGGCTCCTCCGCACCGCCGCGCTCACGTGCGCCGGTGACGCTGGCGCACGGAGGAGGAGGACGATCGCCGATCCGAGAAGGAGGATCACGCCGGCCGGGGCGGCGGCGAGGAGCCAGCCGATCCAATCGAACCGGGTCTGGTCCGCCGCGGGCAGGAGGCTCAGAACGAGAAAGTTCGTGATCACGCCCGTCAGAAAGATCGGACCGAAGACGGTCGCGCCGACGACCGCCGCGAACGCGATCGCCGGACTCCGCGGGCGTCCGAGGGCCTCCGCGAGATCGCGGGCGATCGGAGCGACCGTCGCGACGCGGCCGATCACGGAAGGCACGAATGGCGTGATCACGGCGCCCCCGACCAGCAGACCGGCGACCTGACCGCGCTCGGTCGCCGGAAACACGCGCAGCAGCGCGAGCGCGGCTCGGAAGAGCAGCCCGGACGACGCCATCGCCGCGCTGATCCCGATGGCCGCGACCGCGAGGAGCCAGGACGAGCTTGCGAAGCCGCTGAGCACGACCGAGGGCGGCGCGAATCCGCCGATGCCCCAGGCCGCGCCCACCGCCAGCGCAACGGCGAAGTCCGGGATCGGCTCGAGGAGCCACGCGATCGCGCCGCCGAGGAGGATGGCCATCACCCGCCATCCCTCGGTGCTCAGCCCCGGCGGCGGCGGCAGCCACCAGAGCAGCGCCGGAACAGCGAGGGCGACCGTCGCGCCAGCGACACGGCCACGCCATGGACTCGATGCTCGAGTCGCACTCGGGACGGCGCGGGCCTTCGCCACCGCGAGCGGGGGCGCGCCGATCCGGTCGCGCTCGCGCCTGATGATGTTCCCCGCCAGCTGGCGCGCGACAGACAGGCCGAGCGATGGGTGGTCCGAGACGAGCCGCTCGAACCGTCCGCGGGGGAGGCGCCAGGTCTGGACACGCGTCACCGCTCGGACCGTCGCCGACCGGTGACTCAGGAGGACGCCGAACTCGCCGAACGCGGCCGGGGCGGAGAGATAGGTGATCACGCGCTCGCCGCCGTCCGCCTGAACGCTCACCTCGACCTGACCGGCGGCGAGGAGGTACAGCGCATCGGCGGGCGCTCCCTCCTCCACGATCACCGCGCCCTCGTCGAAGTGGGCATCCTCGGTCGCGCCGATGAGCCGCGCGATCTCGACGCGGTCGAGATCGCGCATGAACTCGATGCCGCGCAGGAGCGCTTCCTGAGCCTCGACCTCCGCGGCGTGCTGGTCTGTCCGCGTCATCCGGGTCGGCGCTCCACGTGGTAGATCCGCCACTGCCCGGGAACGCCCTTCAGGTCATACGAACCCTTCTCCGTGAACGCGAGGGTCGATCCCGCGACGAGGTCTTTCACGGTGCTCGACACGAGGACCTCATCCGCCCCGGCGAGAGCTGCGACGCGCGCGCCGATGTGCACGGCGATGCCCGCGACGCCTTCGCCGATGAGCTCGATCTCTCCGGTGTGCAGACCGGCCCGGACCTGGATGCCGAGCTCGTGCACCCGATCGACGATCGCGCATGCACAACGGATCGCGCGAGCGGGGCCGTCGAACGTCGAGAGAAACCCATCGCCCCGGCGCTCCACGCGCTCGCCGCGGAACCGCGCAAGCTCCTCGCGGACCAGCCGGTCGTGGTCGTTCACGAGAGCGCGCCAACGGGTGTCGCCGATCCGCGACGCACGCCGGGTCGAGTCCACGACGTCGGTGAACAGGACCGTCGCGAGGATGCGCGTCGGTTCGGCGACGTGCCGCGTGCCGGTGAGGAACTCTTCGACCTCGTCGAGGATCGCCTCGGGATCCTCCGTCCACATGATGTGGTCGCTTCCCGGAAGCTCGACGAGGCGCGCGTTCGGGATGCGACTCGCGATGTAGCGTCCGCCGCCGACGTCGAACCTGCGGTCGCCGGTGCGATGCAGTACGAGCGTCGGCACGTGGATCGCCGGCAGGATCCCGCGAACGTCGATCGGCACGGTCATTTCGAGGACGCCGCGCGCCGCGGCCGGACTCGCGCCGAGGCGAAGGAATTGCGCCCACCATCGCCGGAAGTGCTCGTCCTCGGCGACGCTCGGCGCCCAGACCTCCACCCCCGCCGGTCCGCCCCAATCGTCGTACGTCTGGTCGATGAAGCGGCGAAGCTCGTCGAGCGTCGGCGCCCACGGATACTCCGCGTCCCGGACCCGTCGCGGATAGGTCCCGTAGAGGATGAGCGATGACACGCGTTCGGGATACGTCGTCGCGAAGAGCATGCCCATGGGCCCGCCTTCCGACACGCCGAAAATCGCGGCCCGCTCGGAGCCGGCGGCGTCCATGACGGCGCGCACGTCATCCATGCGCTGCTCGAGGTCCGGGAGCTCCTTCACCGGGACGCGGTCAGACAGCCCCGTGCCCCGCTTGTCGAACAGGATGAGCCTGCTGAACGACGAGAGCCGCTCCAGAAAGTGAGCGAACGCGGGGCTCTCCCAGGCGTATTCGATGTGCGAGACGAATCCCGGGATGAGCACGAGATCCGGTCCGGCGTCGCCGACGACCTGGTACGCGATGCTGTATTCGCCGCTCTTCGCGTATCGCGTTGTCGGGCGCATCAGCGCTGATCATCCGCCAAGACCGACTCGGCCGTCCTGCCTGGCGGCGTCGCGTCCGCGGAGGGAGTCGCTCGTCCGCGGTGCGGGGTATCGTTCGCCACTCTATGGCAGCCACCGTGATCGGAGCCGAGCTCGACCGGGCCGCGATCGACGAGCTTCGCCCGCTGTTGCGTGGTCAGCTCGTCGCGCCGGGCGACGCCGGCTACGACGAGGCCCGCTCCATATGGAACGCGATGATCGACCGACGACCGGGCGCGATCGCGCGGTGCCTCGGTGTCGCCGACGTCGTGGCATGCGTGAACTTCGCGCGCGAGCGCGAGCTGCCGGTCTCGATACGAGGTGGCGGGCACAACATCTCCGGGCTCGCCGTGAGCGACGGCGCGCTCATGATCGACCTCTCGCTCATGCGCGGCGTCCTGGTCGATCCGCGCGGGCGCACCGCGCACGCGCAGCCCGGCGCGTTGCTCGGCGACATCGACCGGGAGGCGCAGCTCCACGGCCTCGCCGCCGTGTTGGGATTCGTCTCGAACACCGGCGCGGCCGGCCTCACCCTGGGGGGCGGGTTCGGCTACCTCTCGCGGCGGTTCGGTTGGACGAGCGACACCGTCATCTCCATGAACGTGGTCACCGCCGACGGCCGCACCGTACGCGCGGCGGAGGACGAGAACGCGGATCTCTTCTGGGGTCTTCGCGGTGGTGGCGGCAACTTCGGCGTCGTCACCGACTTTCAGTACCGCCTGTTCCCGGTCGGCCCGGAGATCGTCGGCGGTGCGATCGCGTGGCCCGGCGAGGAAGCGCCCAAGGTCCTCGAGCTGCTGCGCAAGTCCATGGACGGCGCTTCCCACGACCTGGCGCTCGTCGGTGCGTTGCGGAACGCGCCGCCCGCGCCGTGGATCGCGAAGGAATTCCACGGCAAGCCGATCGTCGCCATGTTCGTGTGTCACAGCGGCGCGATCGCGGACGCCGAGAAGGTGCTGGCGCCGATCAAGGCGTTCGGCAAGCCGGTCGGCGACACCGTCCAGCGCCGGCCATACACCTCGCAGCAATCGTTGATCGACGGGACGCAGCCGAAAGGCCGGCGCTACTACTGGAAATCCGAGTTCCTCCCCGGACTCTCAGGCGATCTCCTCGCCAAGGCGATCGAGCACGCGGGACGGATCCGGTCACCGCACTCCGCGATCCTCCTGTTCCCGCTCGGGGGCGCGGTGAGCGATCTTCGCCCGGATCACTCCGCGGTCGGCAACCGCGACGCGCGGTGGGTGGTGAACATCGCCGCGTCGTGGGAAACGCCCGAGAAGGATGCCGAGAACATCGAGTGGGCCCGGACGGCGTGGCGCGACCTGCGCGGGTTCTCCACCGGTGGAACGTACGTGAACTTCCTCACCGAGGAGGAGGGCGCGGACCGCATCAATGCCGCGTACGGGAACAACCTCGTCCGGTTGGTCGACCTCAAGACGAAGTGGGACCCGGCCAACCTCTTCCGTCTGAACAAGAACGTGAAGCCGCGCGCCTGACGCGGGCGGCCGATGTATCGCTGGATCGTGTTCCTCCACATCGCGAGCGTGATGGGTCTGCTGCTCGTGCACCCTGTGACCGTCGCCTTCCACCTGAAGCAGGAGCGCGACGACGTCCGCATCCGCGAGCTGCTCGAAGTGTCGGAGGCCGCGAGCGCCCTGCGCTGGGTGTTCTTCGGACTGACGATCGTGACCGGCCTCGTCCTCGGATTCCTCGGCTCGTGGTGGGCGTCGGGCTGGATCTGGCTCGCGCTCGTGGTCTTCATCGCGATCGGCGTCGTCATGAACCGGTATGGCGGCCGCACGATCGACGTGATCGCGGACACCCGCGACGACCGGGAGATGGAGCGTCTCCTGACGCGGTTCCGCCCCTGGATCCTCGCGGTCAGCGGCACCGGCGGCCTCCTCATCGTGCTGTACCTCATGCTCTTCAAGCCCTTCTAGCGGCGACACGCCCACGACTAGGCTGAGCCGGTGGAGCGGATCGCGGTCCTCTGCGGAGGGGTCGGCGCGGCGCGATTCCTCTCCGGCCTGGTCGAGGTCGTCGATCCCGAGCGCGTGACCGCGATCGTCAACGTCGCCGACGACGACGAATTCCATGGACTGCACGTGAGCCCGGACGTCGACACGGTGCTCTACACGCTCGCGGGCGTCGTGAACGAACAGCAGGGCTGGGGGCGACGCGACGAGACGTTCGTCGCGCAGGAGGAGCTCTCGCGGTTCGGTGAGGACGTCTGGTTCCGTCTGGGCGATCGCGATCTCGCGGTCCACATCCATCGCACGCGGTTGCTCCGCGAAGGCCGGTCGATGACCGACGTGGTGGACCGCTTGCGGCACCGGTTCGGCATCGCGACGACGATCCTGCCCGCCACGGACGAGCGGCAGCAGACGCATGTCCGAACGCGGAGTGGCTGGATCAGCTTTCAGGAGTACTTCGTGAAGCGGCGGACCGAGGACACCATCCTCGAGCTCGGCTTCGAGCCGGCGGCGGCGCCCACGCCGCAGGTCACGGCCGCGCTCGCCGCGGCGGACCTGGTCATCGTCGCGCCGAGCAATCCCTTCGTGAGCATCGGGCCGATCCTCGCGCTGACCGGCGTCAACGACGGCGTGAAGGCGGCGCGATCCAAGGTCGTGGCGATCAGCCCGATCGTGGGCGGCGCCGCCATCAAAGGGCCCGCCGCGGCGATGCTCGCGGCGTTCGGGCACGAGGTGTCGGCGCTCGGCATCGCCCGGATCTACCGAGAGCTCGCCGGCAGCTTCGTGCTCGACGAGACGGACCGCGCTCTGGCTCCGGCGATAGCCTCGCTCGGAATGCGCGTGTCTACCGTCCCGACCATCATGCGCGACGCGCAGGCGCGGCGAGCGCTCGCGCAGGCCGCGCTCGCTGTAGCAGCGGCATGAGCGGGCCGGCTGTCGTGGTCCTCGCCCGCGATCCGCGTCGCGCCAAGACGAGGCTCCGCGGCACGCTGTCGCCTGCGGACCGTGAACGGCTCGCGACAGCCATGTTCGACGACGTCCTCCTCGCGGCGAAGCGAACCGGCTGGTCTGTGCTCGTCGTCACCGACTCGCGCACGGTGGCGGCCCGCGCGAGGGCCGCCGGTGTGGGTGCCGCGGTGCTCACGCCGCGTGGGACGCGCGACGCCGCGCGGCGCGGACTGTCGCGCGCAGCGGTTCAGGGCGCGACCGCCGCCGTCGTCATTGCCGCGGACCTTCCGCTTCTGCGCGCCGCCGATCTCCGCCGCATCGCCGCGGCCGGCCGGCGTCATCGCGCGGTCATCGTCCCGGATCGGCACCGCCACGGGACGAACGCGCTGTACGTGCGTCCGCCGTCGGCGCTCGCTCCGCGCTTCGGCCGGGGGAGCTTCGCCGCCCACCGCGCCGCCGCCGGTTCATCGGGCGCGGCGCTCGTCGTGGCGGGCGTCGGCTTCGACGTGGACACCGCGAGCGATCTGCGCGAGCTGCGCCGTCTGCGTCGGCGCGCCGGCCCGCACACCCGCGGAATGCTGAAGAAGACGACGACAAAAGACATCCGTCGAGCCACATAGCACGGGGTCGGCGCTCTGTGCGACCCACGCGCGTCATCGGGCCGCCGCGGCGCGTGCCGATCGCACGCGCAGGGTGATCCTTGCCCGCTTGGCGTACGGCAGGGCATCCGTCACGGAGCTCGCCAAGCCGTTCGACATGACGCTGCCGGAGATTCGAGACACCGTTAAGGTGTGAAAGCGAGCGCGCCTCATCGTGGGGAGCGCGAAGCTCAGTGCGGACCGTGATCGAGGCGCCGCCCGCTACGGGCCGCCGACAACTGGATCGAGCGGTACCGCGAAATCTGGGAGCGCGGTTCGACCATCCGGACGCGCATCCGCGCGAGCAACAGGGAGGAACAAGCGATGGCCGAGAAAGGGACCGCAGTCGCCGCATCCGAGCGAATACTTGTGGTCAGCCGGGTCTTCGACGCGCCTCGTGATCGCGTGTACCGCGCGTGGACCGACCCAAAGCTCGTTGCGCGGTGGTTCCCGCCGAAGGACCTCACCGCTCCGGTGTGCGAGGTCGACGCCCGTCCCGGTGGGGTCTTCCGCATCGTCATGAAGGCGCCCCCGGGCGAGCCCTTCAACGGCGGCGCTCACGAAGACGGGCGCGACCGAAGGCTCAACGGGAGCTTCGACAAGCTGACCGCATTGCTTCGGTCGTGACGGCCGCAGCGCCACGCATCGTGACCGCCGATTGGAGGAGGACAGAATCATGGCAACGCAGCTCGAAGCAGTGCGGGATCTGGCGATCGCTGGGCGAGTCATCGGTCCGCGCGACGCCGACTACGACACGGCGCGGACCTCCTTCTACGGGGGCGTCGAACAGCGTCCCGGGGCGATCGTTCGCGTCGCGAACGCGGACGACGTGGCGCGGGTCATCGCGTACGCGCGCGACACGGGCACTCCGCTCGTGGTGCGGAGCGGTGGCCACGGCGTCACCGGTTGGGGCACGCCGGAAGGCTCGATCGTCCTCGATCTCGCCGACATGAAGCGTCTTGAGATCGACCCGAAAGCGCGCACGGCGTGGGCCGAGACCGGCATCACGGCCGGCGAGTACACCCACGCGGCGGATGGCCACGACCTCGCGACGGGGTTCGGCGACACCGCATCCGTCGGCATCGGTGGGCTCACGCTCGGTGGCGGCGTCGGCTATCTCGTGCGAAAGCACGGTCTCACGATCGACGACCTTCTTGCGGCGGAGATCGTCACCGCAGACGGCAGGCTGCATAAGATCGACGCGACCAACGAGCCCGACCTCTTCTGGGCGATCCGTGGCGGCGGCGGCAACTTCGGCGTCGCCACCCGCTTCCAGCTGCGGCTGCACCCGACCGGCCAGATCGTCGTTGGGATGATGATGCTGCCAGCGACTGCGGAGGCGGTCCACAAGTTCATCGAGCTTTCCGAGGCCGCTCCGGAAGAGCTCAGCACGATCGCGAACGTGATGCCCGCACCGCCCATGCCGATGGTCCCTGCGGAACAACACGGCAAGCTCGTGATCTTCGCGATCCTCTGCTACGCCGGTCCCGTCGAGGCGGGGCTGCGCGCGGTCGCGCCGTTCAAGGCGATCGCCACGCCGCTGATGGATACGGTGAAGCCGGGACGCTACACCGACGTGTATCCGCCCGAGGATCCGAACTACCACCCGATCGCGTCGGCGCGAACGATGTTCATCGACAAGGTCGGCCGCGCGACCGCGGAGCTGATTGTCGATCGGCTGAAGGCCGGCAAGGCGATGATGAACGCCATACAGATCCGCGTGCTCGGCGGCGCCATGGCGCGGGTCCCGGTTGACGCGACGGCGTTCGCGCACCGCCGGTCACGGATCATGGTCAACGTCGCGGCCCTCTACGGAGCGCCCGAGGAGGCTTCGCGCCACGAGCCGTGGGTGCTCGAGACGGTCGATGCGCTCCGTCAGACCGACCGCGGCGTGTACGTGAACTTCCTCGTGGACGAGGGTCCGGACCAGGTCCGGGCCGCGTACCCGGGCAAGACCTGGGACCGGCTGCGCGACCTGAAACGCCGATACGACCCCGAGAACCTCTTCCGCGTGAACCAGAACATCCCGCCGGCGTAGGTCCGGAGGACGGCTATTGCGGTCACGGCCCTCGCCGCAAGGCGAGGGCCGTATACTTCTCATGTTCAAGCGCCAAAGGGGTTGCGGAGAGCAACCTCTTTTTTGGGTCCGATGAGCGCGAGACCGCCCACCTAGCTCAGTTGGTAGAGCACGTCCTTGGTAAGGACGAGGTCTCGGGTTCGATCCCCGAGGTGGGCTCAAAAGAGGAAACGGAGAAATGGCGAAGAAAAAGTTCGAGCGCAACAAGCCGCACGTGAACGTGGGGACGATCGGTCACATCGACCACGGCAAGACCACGCTCACCGCGGCCATCACCAAGACCCTCTCGCTCAAGGGGGGTGCCGAGTTCCGCGCCTTC